>NC_012491.1:5145000-5315000 GCF_000010165.1 Brevibacillus brevis NBRC 100599 | reverse complement strand
GAAAGTCGGGCTTAGTGATCCGGTGGTTCCGCATGGAAGGGCCATCGCTCAACGGATAAAAGCTACCCTGGGGATAACAGGCTTATCTCCCCCAAGAGTCCACATCGACGGGGAGGTTTGGCACCTCGATGTCGGCTCATCGCATCCTGGGGCTGAAGTAGGTCCCAAGGGTTGGGCTGTTCGCCCATTAAAGCGGTACGCGAGCTGGGTTCAGAACGTCGTGAGACAGTTCGGTCCCTATCTGTCGCGGGCGTAGGAAGTTTGAGGAGAGCTGTCCTTAGTACGAGAGGACCGGGATGGACGCACCGCTGGTGCACCAGTTGTCACGCCAGTGGCACAGCTGGGTAGCTATGTGCGGACGGGATAAGCGCTGAAAGCATCTAAGCGTGAAGCCCCCTCCAAGATGAGACTTCCCACAGCGCAAGCTGGTAAGACCCCTCATAGACGATGAGGTTGATAGGTTCGGTGTGGAAGCGCGGTAACGCGTGGAGCTGACGAATACTAATCGGTCGAGGACTTATCCACACACTTAGCAACTGATCATGCAGATCCAGTTTTGAATGAATGAAGAAGCCATTCCTTAAAGGAATGGTTTTTTTTATGCAATGTTGACAACAACGAAACTAACATAATAATATAACCTTACGTAAAAATTTGATTTTACGGAGGACTGATTGATGGAAATTTCAAAGGGAGTCGAAATGCTTGATCTGGATTTTCATGGGAATATCATTCATCCCATTCTGTTGTGGGATCAAGACATGTCTGTTTTAATAGACACCGGATTCCCTGGACAAATGGAAGATTTACGCGTGGCCATGGAAAAGACAGGGGTGCCGCTCGACAAACTAAAAGCTGTGATTTTGACGCATCAGGATGTGGATCACATCGGCAGTCTCCCAGAGATTTTGCAGGAGTGCGGGGATCAGGTTCACGTTTATTCACACGAACTGGATAAGCCGTATATTCAGGGGGAGATCCCACTTTTAAAAGACGGACACGTTGAGAATCCTCCGAAGGGCAGAGTGGATCATACCGTGAGTGACGGTCAGGAACTGCCGTTTTGCGGTGGGATTCGCGTCATCCATACTCCTGGGCACACTCTCGGTCATATTAGCCTGTATCTAAAGCAAAGCAAGATCCTCATTGCCGGGGACTCGATGTACAGTGTAAACGGGTTTCTCGAAGGCATTCATGTCCCAACTACACCAGATATGAATGCAGCTAGACTCTCGTTGAAAAAGTATGTAGACCTCGACATTGCATCTGTGGTTTGTTACCACGGTGGATTAAGCAATGGAAATGTGAAGGATAGGATCGTAGAACTTAGTCAAGGGTTACGTTAACAGGCGGTTATTCAGATTCGACTGACAATCATCTAGCTTCGGCATGAACGCGCCGAGGCTTTTTAGCATGTAGTCAAGGGACAATACAATGATTATTCCAGTCGTGCTAAAGTAAAGGCCGTTGTTGACAGGACACCAAAAGGTGTCGTATTATCAAAGTGACACTAATCGGTGTCCAATTAGGGGTTAGTCATTTAGAAAGTTTCGGACATGATTAAGTTTCACTTGAAACCATGATGAGGGGGAAACAAATGGGTCAAATTAACGGTGCAGAAACAATCGCGAAAGCCGAAACCAAGCCCCGAGGAAAAATGATTGCTTATTGGTCAGTCACATTACTACTCGTAGTAGCTCTTTTGTTAAGGGGTATTGGTCAGCTGATGCAATTTGGGGGAAACATCGAGTTAGTGACGAATCTTGGTTACCCGCTATACATCTTGACCATTCTCGGGATTTGGAAAGTGCTTGGAGCCATTGCTCTCGTTATCCCAGGTTTCCCTCGGCTTAAAGAATGGGTTCACGCTGGTATCTTCTTTTTAATGACTGGAGCGGCTTTATCTCACGCACATACGCTGCGTCCGATGAGCCGCAAACTTTAGGGAGGTTGCAGAAATTAACGGTTGTCCCCACCATCCTACAGAAAATCAGATTTTGGAGGGAGTGTTGTGAGCGAGAATAACCCGTTACGGGATGTGTTTGATGCGATTGCAGATCCAACCAGGCGGCGACTGATTCGCCTGTTAGCAGAGGCAGAGGAGATGCCGCTTCATGAATTAACGGCACAGTTTCAAATGGGGCGTACAGCGGTATCCAAGCATTTGACAATCTTAAAAGAGGCCGGACTGGTACTTGACCGAAAAGTAGGCAGAGAAACGCGATTTAGGCTAAACGCCGCCCCACTTAGAGAAATTCAAGATTGGTTAGCTTTCTATACGCAGTTCTGGAGTACGAATATGTTGCGCTTAAACCAATTTTTAGAGGAGGAAGAAGAATGAGTTTAACATTATCCCTGGATTTTCAGTACAAGACATCGATGGAGAAGCTCTGGTCGGCCTTAACCGATGCAAACAAGCTCACTAAGTGGATGGTCAACGTCCACACCGGACAGGCGATGGAAAATGATTTTAAGCCCGTCATCGGACACCACTTTCAGTTTCGGACTCAGCCGACCGAATATTGGGATGGAATTGTTAACGGTGAAGTGCTAATCGTGGAAGAACCACACCGGCTGTCCTATACTTGGTGCAGTGGAGGAGAGGAGCACACGGTCACCTGGACGTTGCAGGATTTAGGGGACGGAAAGGTTAACCTTCATCTTGAACAAACCGGAATCTCAAATGCTCAAGCACTGGGCGGAGCCAAGTATGGCTGGAGCAATTGGTGCGGCGAGCTTGAAAAGGTATTGGAGCAATAATCGCATACCCTCAAAAAAACGGCAGCCAGTTTCAGTGGCTGCCGTTTTTTTTAACCAGGAAAATGTCCACCCGTTAATCCGTTATCATAACCGAAGGAGTAGCCGTTCGCACGAAGATGATCGCATCAAAAGCTTTTGCTGGAACCATCTGCAACGTATACATCTTCTCCATTTTTCCATACCAGCCACTAAAAGCATCACCAATTGCACTGATGGACTGCGCTTTATTCAGATAGGTGTAAAAATCCTGATGCTGCTTTGCCTTGGCAAAATCAAGGAATCCATCCGCCATGTTTGTCTGTGCAAACAAAACAGCTAGCCGATCTTTGCCACTATTTTTTACAGTAAATGCTTTGCGCTCATTGGTAGTGGCGTCCTTTGCGAGGAAGGTGCTTTCGTAGAATTCACTTCCGATTGCGTAATAGTGATCCCCCAAGGCTTTTGCGAGATGTGCCCCCATGCAGGTTGTCAGTCCTGCGGAAGTGGAGGTCTTTTCAATGTGTCCATTATGTCCGGCGATGAACAGGTTATTGCGACCGTAATGTTTCTTTTCAAAGGATAGAATCCACATCACTTTGTCCGCCATATAGCGATCACGGGTGTTGCCATAGTTTGTGTTTGTGCCGCGCAGTGTAGCGTTTTGCTTGATGGATTCTGCGAAGGCAGTAGCCAGCTCATATTCTTTCACAGAGCTTTTGGCGATGTAGGCGGATTGGTTTTGTTTCATCTGCTCCATCAAGCTTTTTATGTGGGTGAGCGCCTCCTGTACGAGGGAGATCTTTTGATCATACACCGTCTGATCATTCAGATTCGTAAGCAGCTTCTCATACTTGGTTGCGAGTGTCGGATCAACTTTTTTCAAATAGGCGAATAGCCCGCTTTTGTTATGGTCATAGCGTTGCATGTCAAAGCCATAGAAATGAATTTGATCTTTGGCATCCCGTTGCTCATTAAAGGTGCGCATCCAAGAGAGAAGGGCGGCCATTTCTTCTGTATGGTAAATCGTAAATCCAATGGCTTTTGCGGCATCCTTCGCAGTTCCGCTGCCACCTAAGATGTATTCATTGACCTTTTGTCCACCGCCAAAATCACCTTCGATGGCAAATACGCGATAACCTTGTTTTTCTACCAAATGCTTAAAAATATCTAACTTTAGCGTAGTGAATTGCTTGTTGCCATGTGTAGCTTCTCCAAAACCGATGATGGTTTTTGCAGGAAGCTCCATTTTTGAAACAGGGACAAGTGTAGATTGCAAGGACTGCTGCAAGGTGTTGGCTGATGCAGATTGGAAACCCGTCAGTACACTCAGCACGATGAACAAGCTTAGGGTGATCAGGAGTTTTCTTTTCATATCAATCTCTCTTTCTTGAAGGGATCACTGTGAAACAAGTGGATTTTCCTACCATTTACATAATTATACTCCTTCTTGATCCTATTTACCTACAGTGAATTCTATTCTATGGAGTCCCAGCCAACATGTAAAAACGCACCTGGGTTGGACGATCTCCCGGTGCGTTTTCCATTTGCTATTTTAAATATTTCGCCCGATACTCATCTGCCAGCATGGACATGAGAATGGAGTCGTGATAGGCATGGTTGTAATAGAGCGCTTGTCGTTGTACGCCTTCCCGTTGGAAGCCGAGCTTTTCATACGTGTGGATGGCACGTTCGTTAAAGGCGAATACGTTTAGCTCGATGCGGTGCAGATTGAGGATGCCAAAACCATAATCGAGCATCAGCAGAAGGGCTTCGCTTCCGTAGCCTTTGCCTTGATAGGCATTTTGATCAATAGAAATTCGGATAAAGGCGTTGCGATTATTCCGATCGATATCCCCGATTTGGACGTCGCCAATTACCTGATCATTTTCACACAGGCAGATCAATAAGAGGACACTGGAGGAGTCTTGGCCTTTGTTTTCTATGTACTGGTGGATTTGCTCGCGCGTGAAATGTTTTTGTGTACCAGTCAGCATACGCGTTTCCTTGCTGAACAAGGAGCGGAAGTATAATTCGGTATCTTCCGTGCCAATCGGTCGCAAAAAGACACGTTCTCCTTCCAAAAAGCGAACCGCTGCACTTGTATTTTCTTGTTGTGTCATAAACATAGTCGTTGTCCTCCTATTCGTTCAAAACTTCTTTTTCTCAGGATAACGAACAAGTGTATACTTGAAAATGTGCAGTTTTGTAAAAATGAAAAGGACAGATGGAAGGGGAAATCGAGATGCTCTTGACCCCAAATTGGCAGGAAAACGACAACGATCCGCAATACGTACAGCTTTATGCCTATTTGAAAAAGGAGATCGTCGCAGGACGCTTGGCGGTGAGTAGCAAGCTGCCATCCGTTCGAAAGCTGGCTGACCTGCTGGGCTTGAGCACGACACCTGTGGAAATGGCATACCAGCAGCTGTTGGCGGAAGGTTTTATCCAGAGCAAACCGCGCAGTGGGTACTTTGTGGAGAAATTGCCTGATCCAGAGGTGAAGCCGGGTGCTGATCCGAGCATACACGCCATCCAGCGGCCCATGCTGCGTGACGAGCGGGAATACGTCTATGACTTTCATCTCTCCCGCAATGATTTTTCGTTATTTCCAACCATGATTTGGCGGCGTTTGTACAATGAGACACTTCACATAGATCAGCAGGAGAATCTTTTTTATGGGGATCCGCAAGGGGAGGCTGGACTCAGGAGCCAAATCGCTGACTACTTGCGCAGGTACAGGGGCGTTGCTTGTTCACCGAATCAAGTGGTGATTGGCGCGGACCAATTTGGCTTGCTGTCCTTGATCTGTTTGATGGTAAAGCCGCAGTTCCAACGCATCGGCGTAGAAAATCCGGGGTATTTGCTGTTTGCCAATACGTTTCGCCAGCACGGCTACGATGTGGTGCCGATCTCACTGACAGAGGATGGAATTAATGTCAGGGAGCTATATGACTCAAAGGTTCGGTTGGCTGCCGTTTCTTCGGCTCATCAATACCCACGTGGGATGATCATGCCCATATCCAAGCGACTGCAATTGCTCGAATGGGCCAAAAGCGTGGGAGGGTACATCATCGAAGACGATTATGACGGAGAGTTTCGTTACCATGGCAGACCGATTCCGTCTATGCAAGGCTTGCTTCCGCATGCGAATGTCATATATATGGGGAGCTTTGCGCAGGTATTGGCGCCTGCACTAGGCATTTGGTACATGGTCTTGCCAGAATCTCTGCTGGATACGTACTACAACCTGCTGCGCGAGACATTGCTGGAACCATCTTCATCCCGACTACATCAGCGGACGATGGAAGCCTTTATGGAAAAAGGATACTTCGAAAAGCATGTCCGTAAAATGCGCAAGCTGTACCGTAAAAAGCATGATGAGCTGCTGCTTGCTGTGCACAAGCATTTTGGCAAAAGAGCGACAGTCATCGGAGCGGATGCGGGCTTTCACGTCTTACTTCGGGTAAACAGCGAGCGAAGCGAGGAGGAGTTGAAAAAGCTGGCGATTCAGGCAGGTGTGAGAGCCTCCTCCGCATCGTTTACATGGCTGGTGCCACCCAATCCCTTGCCAAAAGAGTTTTTTCTCGGCTTCGCGGGCATTCCTTTGGAAAAAGTCGATTCTGGTATCGAGGCACTGAGCCAAGCGTGGTTTGGCGATTGTTGACAAGTCATGAGTATGACGCTATGCTAAGAGTACCTTTTGGAAAATATGAAAAACAAAATATTTTCCTTGTTTTCGAAAGGGGGCAAGAGCATGCAGGAGCGTATCCTACAATGCGCCTATCATGAGATTGAGACCAAGGGCGTCCGTTTTACGATGTCCGATTTAGCTCGGCGAGCAGGCGTTAGCACCAAGACGTTGTATGCGAGCTTTCCATCGAAAGAAGCCTTGATTACCAAGGTCATTGAAGAAAACATCGAGGATTTGCGTAAAGCGGAAGATCAGATTTTACACGATCCTGACCTCGATTTGGTAGAGAAGATGCGGCAGCTTCTGGCACTGGTCCCGAACAACTTCTCACGAACGGACCTGCGCGTGTGGTATGAGCTGAAGCGCTACTATCCCGAGCAATGGAAGCTGATCGACGCGTTCAATCAACAGGAGTGGGAGCATGTTCGGATCATTCTGGAGCAAGGGGTAGAGGAAGGCGTGTTTCGTCGTATCCAGCTTCCGATCTTGATCCAGATATATACCGGAACGCTCAACCAGCTAATTGATCAACAGTTAGCGAACCAGCATCATGTGACGATTGGCGAAGCGCTGGATGCCGTCATCGATATTTTACTAGGTGGCATCGTAGATTCTAGTAAGTAGGAGGAACATAATGAGTTGGGTCTATCTATTAATGGCCATTTTACTAGAGGTGGCTGGAACAACATCCATGAAGCTGTCTGACGGCCTGAGCAAGCCTGTCCCGAGTGTGATGATGTTTATCTTTTATATTTTGTGCTTCTCGTCGCTGAGCCTGGCGCTCAAGGAAATGGAGGTCGGGACAGCCTATGCCATCTGGTCGGGTCTTGGTACAGCAATCATCGCGGTCATTGGTGTGGTGATCTTTAAGGATGCCTTCACTGTCAAAAAAGTAATTGCTGTCGGACTGATCATCGTGGGTTGTGTGCTGTTGAATCTGGGAGACACTTCTCATGCGCAACCTTCCAAAGATACAGGGGTAGCTGAGGCGAAATGAGTGAGAAAAATGTGAGGACCATGCTCGTGTTCTTCTGGGTCACCGATGTGGCTTTTGTCGCATACTGGCTCATTACATTTTTGGAGCTTCTCCCCGTGGAATATCTGTATCAGGATTACTACGATCCCCATTTGCTCGCATGGAACCTGTCCTTTTTTCCATTGGATATCTTCATTTCCATCACAGGCTTTGCCAGTCTGTACGCCTTTCGCAGAGGGCGGTACATCTGGAAGCCGCTCGCCATGCTGTCACTTGTTTTGACGTCCTGCTCGGGTTTGCAGGCAATTGCTTTTTGGGCGTTCAAGGCAGATTTTGATTGGTCCTGGTGGATTCCGAACCTGTACCTGCTGATTTACCCGTTATTCTTTTTGCCGGGCTTGATGCGAGAACTGGCAAAAGTGAAGGAAAGGGATTCTTGACAAATTTTGAGCCGTGGCTATATAGTAAGTCTTAAGTTAATAGTGCTGTGGAGATTGGGAGATCAGCTAATATTTGCAAAGTGAGGGCATTCGCTCTTGAGTTGCGAGTATTAGCTTTTTTATTTTCTTGCCAGTCAAACCACAAGGAAGTTGGCGAATTGTAAGCGCTTTACGGGAGTTGTTTTACAATTTTCCCAAAAAGGGGGAGGATGGGGCATGTCTATTTATGTAGGGGAATTGATCGGGACAATGATCTTGATCATTTTGGGGGCAGGTGTTTGCGCCGGACAGAACTTGAAAAAGGCGTATTCCCAAAACGGCGGTTGGATTGTGATTACGCTGGGCTGGGGGTTGGCAGTTGCGTGCGGAGCGTATGCGGTAGGAAGCATTAGCGGAGCGCATTTGAATCCGGCACTTACCATTGCACTGGCCAGCATCGGTCAATTTCCGTGGGAGCATGTGCCGGGCTATATAGCGGCTCAACTGATTGGGGCATTTATGGGCGCGACGTTTGTCTGGATCTTTTATTACCCGCATTGGCGTGAGACGAATGATGCAGGAGCCAAATTGGGGGTATTTGCAACAGGTCCCGCGATTCCTCATACAGTCGCCAATCTCTTCAGCGAAATTTTAGGTACGTTTTTCTTAGTGCTCGGTCTACTGGCGATCGGAGCGAATAAATTTGCAGAAGGACTCAATCCGTTTATCGTTGGCTTCCTGATTGTCGCAATCGGTTTGTCTCTTGGTGGTACTACCGGCTATGCGATCAATCCAGCCCGTGACCTTGGCCCTCGCCTCGCCCATGCTCTCTTGCCCATCCACGGCAAAGGAAAGTCCAACTGGCGCTACGCATGGATTCCTGTTGTTGGACCTATCATTGGAGCAGTAAGTGGAGCGTTTTTTTACAAATGGACGTTTACAGACCATTCGCTGACAGGTGTAATAGCATTAGCGGCTTTCATGGTGATTGCCATCGTGGTCGGCATGACAACCAAAAAATCAATCGGCAGCAAGGAGCGAATCGCATCCGAAAGTGCGCGTTCCTAGACATAAAGGTAAGAATGAAGACGATTCCAAATGAGTGAAGGAGGAACAGTTATCATGGAAAATAAATATATGCTTTCCCTCGATCAAGGAACCACGAGCTCTCGCGCTATTTTATTCGATAAATCAGGTGCCATTATCGGAGTTGCTCAGAAGGAGTTCACACAAATCTATCCGAAGCCAGGTTGGGTGGAGCACAATGCCGAGGAAATCTGGGAATCACAGCTAGAGGTTTTGAAAGCGGTTTTACTGGAGAATCATGTGAAACCGGAAGAAATCGCAGGAATCGGGATTACCAATCAGCGGGAAACCACTGTGGTATGGGATAAGCACACAGGAAAGCCGATCCACCATGCGATTGTATGGCAAAGCAGACAGTCCATCGATATTTGCAACCAGTTGAAGGAGCAAGGCTTTGAGCAAACCGTTCGCGAAAAGACGGGATTGTTGATTGACGCCTATTTTTCTGGCACAAAGGTAAAATGGCTGCTCGATCATGTGGAGGGAGCACGGGAGCGAGCTGAGAAAGGCGACCTCTTGTTTGGAACCATTGATACGTGGCTGATTTGGAAGCTGACCAATGGTCTGGTGCATGTGACCGACTATTCCAATGCTTCGCGCACGTTGATGTTTAATATTCATTCCCTGGAGTGGGACGACGAGCTGTTGAACATGCTGCAAATTCCGAAAAGCATGCTGCCAGCTGTCCGTCCTTCCAGCGAAATGTACGGCTACACAGACGAGAAGCTCTTCGAATTCCAGATTCCGATTGCCGGGATTGCCGGAGACCAGCAGGCGGCTTTGTTTGGGCAGGCGTGCTTTGCGGAAGGGCAGGCAAAAAACACATACGGAACAGGTTGCTTCATGCTGATGAATACCGGAGAAAAGGCAGTGGCATCCAAAAACGGGCTGTTGACGACCATTGCTTGGGGCGTGGATGGCAAGGTAGAGTACGCCCTGGAAGGCAGTATTTTTGTGGCTGGTGCGGCGATTCAATGGCTGCGTGACGGACTCAAGCTGATCGAAAAATCCTCGGATTCAGAAAAACACGCACTCGCTGTTGACACCACAGATGGTGTTTATATGGTTCCAGCCTTTGTTGGACTGGGAGCACCGTATTGGGACATGGAAGCAAGAGGCGCGATCTTTGGCTTGACCCGTGGAACGACGGAAGACCATTTGATTCGGGCAGCGCTGGAGTCTTTGGCTTATCAGACACGGGATGTGCTTGAAGCGATGGAGGCTGACTCCGGTATCCGGCTGCAAAAGCTGGCGGTAGACGGTGGAGCCGTGGCGAATAACTTTTTGATGCAGTTCCAGTCCGATATCCTGAATACAGAGGTAGAGCGTCCGCGTGTGAATGAAACGACCGCACTGGGAGCAGCTTACCTGGCTGGGCTTGCCGTCGGGTATTGGGGCAGTAAGGAAGATATTGTAAATAATAAAGTGGTGGAGCGCTCCTTCTCACCAGATATGGCAGACGAAGTGCGCCAGGGGCTGTACGCAGGTTGGAAGCAAGCGGTTACGGCAACGATGGGTTACAAGATTAGGCATTGATTTTTGCGTAAAAGAGGTCTAAAGTTAAAGATAAGTTAATCATGCTGTGGAGACTCCGGAGACAGCCAGTATCAGAAGAGCAATGACATTGCATTGCTTCTTTTGGATATTGGCTGTCTTTTTCTTTTAGAAAGGATGAGAAGAACGATGAACGATCAACATGCACTATCATCAAGTCAACGCCAGGCTTGTCTGGATAAAATGGCAAACAAACAACTCGATCTTTTGGTAATTGGCGGTGGGGTGACGGGAGCAGGTATTGCCCTCGACGCAGCCGCGAGAGGTCTGAGCGTTGGACTCGTAGAAAAACAGGACTTCGCTGCGGGCACCAGCAGTCGCTCTACCAAGCTCGTTCATGGAGGATTGCGCTATTTGAAGCAGGGCGATGTGCAGCTGGTGCGGGAAGTAGGCCGGGAGCGAGCTATTTTGTATCGCAATGCGCCACATATCGTCATCCCGGAAAAAATGATTTTGCCTATCGTGAAAAATGGCACCTATGGCAAGCTGGCAACCTCTGTTGGTTTGTACGTGTACGATGTGCTGGCTGGAGTCGAAAGAAAAGAACGACGCATCATGCTGAACAAACAGAAAACCGTGGAGGCAGAACCGCTTTTGCGCCGCGATATTCTCAAGGGCGGCGGGCTCTATTTCGAATATCGGACAGATGATGCTAGGCTTACCGTTGAAGTCATGAAAACAGCAAGCGCGCATGGAGCGCT
The DNA here is from genome assembly GCF_000010165.1 of Brevibacillus brevis NBRC 100599. Lineage (NCBI taxonomy): Bacteria > Bacillati > Bacillota > Bacilli > Caryophanales > Paenibacillaceae > Brevibacillus > Brevibacillus brevis. The sequence continues at coordinate 5,303,834 of NC_012491.1, read as the reverse complement.
CTGCGTGAACTACACGGAAGCCATTGGCTTTATTTATGAAAACGGCAAAGTCATCGGGATTCGCGTGAAGGATTTGCTTACGGGTACGGAGTACAATCTCCATGCCAAAAAAATCGTCAACGCAGCAGGACCTTGGGTGGATCAGCTTCGAGAAAAAGACCACTCCCTGTACGGCAAGCGCCTCCACCTGACCAAAGGTGTCCATCTGGTCGTGCCATATAACAGACTTCCATTGAAGCAGGCCGTTTATTTCGATGTATCCGATGGGCGCATGCTGTTTGCCATTCCGCGCAATAACAGTACGTATATCGGTACCACTGACACGAATTACAAAGGTGTGCTGGAGCGGCCAACGGTGACGAGAGAAGACATGGAGTATGTGTTGAATGCCGCGAACGAGATGTTCCCTTCTGTGAAACTGACGGAACAGGATGTCAGCTCGAGCTGGGCAGGACTCAGACCGCTGATCCACGAAGATGGCAAGTCTCCATCCGAATTGTCACGCAAGGACGAGATTTTTTATTCCAAGAGCGGGCTGATTACGATCGCAGGTGGAAAATTGACGGGCTTCCGCAAGATGGCCGAGCGCATTGTCGATGTGGTGGTCAAGCAGTTGACCGAAGAAGAAGGCAGAGCATTTAAAGCTTGCCAGACAGACAAAATCGTCCTCGCTGGCGGAAAATTTGAATCTGCGGCCAAGATTCCTGTATTTGTGAAAGCACAAGCAGAGCGACTTCGCCAATGGGGAATCACCGAGGAACAAATCCGCGTTCTGGTTGGGAAATATGGAAGCAACAGTGAGCAAATCGTAACCATGTGCCAGGAGATTTTGACACAAAATGCTCAAAATGTGTCTCCAATCGAAGCCCTGTTGAAAGCAGAACTGCGCTACGCTGTAGAAGAAGAAATGGTCATGACCATGAGCGATTTTCTCATTCGTCGCAGTGGCAGACTATTCTTCGAGAGGGATACACTGGAGCCTGTGTATCGAATGGTGGGAGAAGAGCTCGCTCAAGAGCTGCAATGGTCGGATGAAAGGAAAGAACATGAAATAAAAGCGTTTGAAGAGGAATATCATCTTGCGAAAACATTTCAATAGGGGTGATTCGTGATTGGCAAACCAGATCAATCAAGTCATACTTCCTGCAGCCCGGACATTAAAAGAATTTGATGAACTCATGGAAAGCAGCTACGAGCGCATTATTTTGCTGAATGCTCATGTAGCGCAAGTAAAGCCACTGGGGAAACGGGCCAGAGCGTTTGGGAAAAAACTGCTGATCCATGCTGATCTCATAGACGGCTTGAAGTCTGATGAATATGCGATGGAGTTTCTTGCGCAAGAAGCACAGCCCGAAGGAATCATCACCACACGGAACAGTGCCGTTCTTGCTGCCAAGAAAAAAGGACTCATTTCGATCCAACGACTTTTTCTCATTGATACGATGGCATTAGATAGCAGCCTTACCCAGCTGGAGAGAACCAAGCCGGATTACGTCGAGGTTTTGCCAGGAATCATTCCCCATCTGATCGAAGAAATCACTGTACGAACCAAGATTCCGGTTATCGCTGGAGGCTTTATTCGTACAATGGAAGATGTTGATCGCGCTATTCTTGCAGGTGCGACATCTGTAACCACTTCTCGCAAAGAGCTGTGGACGAAATTATAAGAGCCTATTAAGGTAGTCAAAAGCCGGTCATTCCTGTTCGTAGGAATACCGGTTTTTTGGTGTTTGTCCTACAAGAAAATAGGTAGATGACGATGATAGAGGAGGTAGGTAGATACCCTTTTATTTGGATAACGGTCAGTAGTCTATGCGGATGAACGTCACCGTGCATATACACATATAGTCAGCAAAAATAAGAGGAAAGAAGGCGGTTGCGTGAATTTTCAAAGCTCTCAATGGCAATCCTCGTATTCTTCGCGGGAAGGACATTCTTCTTATTACCCTTGGCAAAGAGATCGGGAACGTCCACCAGGATGGGATCGTGGAGGAGAATGGCAGAGACCTTACCGGAGTTGGGAGTTTGACCGCAGACGGAGATGTCCGGATCACTGTCGTTGGTGCCCTCCTGGCTGCTGCGGACGCTTTCGCTAACAGATAAGTAGTAGAATGAGAGCCAAATCTTGAGATGGATTCGAGAGATTTGGCTCTTCTTTTGGGCAATTAAGAAGGAAAGAGGGTGGAAATCATGGAGAATCAAGAGATGCCAGCATTCTCGTTAAAACAGCCCTGATCCTCTCGACCCCTTCTCCGATCTGTGCCTCATTGGTATTGCCGTATCCGAGAATGATTTTATCTGTATGATTGCCTTTGACAATGGCGTGTTCCTCGACCGGGTAGACACGCACTCCGGCTTGCTCCAGCGCAGCAAGGACGTCAGGTGTGAAGTGAATCGTGGGAAAAGCAGCTACGATGTGCAGTCCAGCGGCCTCCCCCCAAATGCGAATACTATCACCAAAAGCCAGCTGAAGAGCATCAATCAAGCATTGACGGCGTTTTTTGTACAGCTTTTTCACGCGATTTACGTATTTCTCTAGATGCCCCTCCTCGATAAAAACCCCGAGGGCAAGCTGATCAATCGAAGGGGCGTGCAAATCGGATAGCCATTTTGCCTGCTGATAGGAAGCTACCAATGCTTTTGGCAGGACGAGGTACCCCTGGCGCAGTCCGGGAGAAAGGATTTTGCTAAAGGAACCGATGTAGATAACACGCTCCGAGGCAAGTCCCTGAATGGAGCTGATGGGAGCAGTCTCGTAACGAAACTCGCTGTCGTAATCATCCTCGACAATGTAGCAGTCAGCTTCCCGTGCATAACGAATGAGTTGAAGTCTTCGCTGGATGGGCATGGTGCCGCCGAGCGGGAACTGATGAGAAGGCGTGACAAATACGAAGCGGGGGCGATGGGCAGATAATGACGGTAGCTGTTCCATATCCATCCCGTAGCCATCTGTCGGAACAGGCAGTAAACGAGCGCCTGTCCTGGTGAAAATACTCTGGATATCGTGCGTGATCGGGTCCTCGATGACTACGTGACTATCAGGACGTAGAAGCACATTGGCAATCAGGGTGAGCGCCTGAGTAGCACCGGATGTCATAATGATTTGCTCGGGGTCGCATTGCACGCCGCGCGTTCGATACAAATAGCGACACAAAATCGTGCGTAGCTCCGTGCGTCCCTCGGGACGATTATAGCCAAAGACTGACAGCGGCGCTTCCTGACAGACACGCTGGACAGTTTTGCCCCAGAGGTTGCGAGGAAAGTGCTCCAGAGCAGGAACACCAGAACGAAAATCGATTAGCTTGCTCTCGGCTTCGTTGAAATGCTGATCCACTTTCGGCAACCCAGCCCCAGCTTCTGTCATCCGGGCGTGCTGTTCCAAATAAATGCCCGAGGCAATGAAATACCCGGAGCCACGTCTGCTCTCGATGTAGCCCTCGGCTAGTAGCTGCTCGTACGCCTCTAGTACCACATTGCGAGAGAGGTGCAGTTCGCTTGCTACTTTTCGGGTAGATGGAAGCTTGTAGCCTGCTGTCAGTTCTCCGCTCAAAATCTTTGTGCGCAATTCAGAATAAATTTGTCTGATTAACGGAATCGGTTTCTCTCGGTCAATGGTTATCCAGAACAAGCCGTGTGAGCCTCCTTACGCAACTGGTCCTCTCGAAATTGTGGGAAACTGGACCTAATCCAAACAAGCGTACCATGGTAGGGTGATAGAAGAGAAGAGGTATGCCACTGCCAAAGGAGAGAGAAGGATGACACCAGAAGAGAGAAGAACCGCAGAGATTTTGCGTACAATCGCCCGTGATGAACGAATCAAGGAAGCGGTCAGAACATCGCCCTTGCTATATCCGTTGCTTTTGACTGCTGCGAAACGTTATGTGACAGGTGAAACGCGTGCGGATGCAATAAAAATAGCCCAACGCTTGGAAAAAATGGGCTACCATCTATCAATGGAACACATTGGTGAAAATACGCTGGATTCGCAGATTGTACATGAAGCGCAGCGGGAATTTCTGGCGCTAACGGCGGATTGCTCCCAATTACATACACCAGTCGGAATCTCCTTTGATCTGTCCCATCTCGGCTTGTTACTGGATAAAGGGCTGGCGTTTTCCCACGTAGAAGAGTTGGCGGAGCGGGCGAGACATAGCGGGCACTATTTGATGATCAGCATGGAGGAATCGACGAAAACAGAGGCGATCATTAGCATGTACGAGCGCTTGGCACAGCGACATGAAAATGTGGGCATTACGATTCAAGCACATTTGCACCGCTCGCTGGATGATGTGAAACGGGTGCTCAGACTCCCGGGGAAAATTCGTTTGGTTAAAGGCGCATTCAAGGAGCCTCAGGAAATCGCATTGGGGCGTTCCGTGGAGTTGAACGAACGATATCTGGAGCTGGCCGATATGTGTGTACGAGCTGGGCGTGAATGCTCACTCGCCACGCACGACCAAGCGATTGTAGACGAGCTAGACGGTCGAGACTATTTGCATCGACCGAATGTAGAGGTAGAGCTGTTATACGGGGTTCGCCCTGAGCTGGCTCATGCTTTGCGAGAAAAAGGGGTTCCAGTGCGCTTGTACCTCACATATGGGACAGAGTGGTACTTGTACTTGTGTCATCGACTGGCGGAGCACCCCCCTCATGTTCATCAGGCGATAGCTGATATGTTTGATACGGCGAGACTTCAGGATGTAGGGTATGGCATGTCATAGAAGGATTACGAAAAAACGTCAGAGCATGATCCTGACGTTTTTTCTATTTTTCATTATGTCTTACCTGTGAGTCCCCGTAATCAAATTCATGCAAATCATCTCGCAAATTCCATGAAACCGAAGACTTCATTTTGAAAAAAATTGTAGCTATTTGTCTGGAAATAACGTCAATAACTGTATGAGTAGAAAAGATAGGAAGAAAAAAGAATGGTCCGTGGAGGTTTTGAACGAATGAAAACGGCACAGTGTAAGCGATGGCTCCTGGCCTTCTGTGCGTTCCTCCTGTTGGTAGCAGGTGTTCCTTTAGGATTAACGAGGACAGCCTTGGCAGAGGGAAACATTCAGCTAGGAGTAACAGTCGGAATTGAAGGGAAGTACAGGCAAACGGGGATGATTCCCGTTGTCGTCACGGTGAAAAATGGAGGGGCGGATATCGAAGGGGAGCTTTTTGTCGCCACTGGAGAACGGGGAGACAGTCGCTTCGCAGTTGCCAATTATCAGCCGGTTTCCATTGCAAGCGGAGTGACCAAGCAGGCAACGATTATCGTTCCTGGATCAGAGCTGCAAAGCAGTTCTTTTGTGGCCTTGATGCAAAATAACAAAGTGATCGCGCAAACGCCAATAACAGGGAGCTCATACAGTGAAGATACGCTGATGATCGGTGTGTTGGCAGAAAACCCCGATACAGCTAACTTCCTTGGTGTACTGCCGAAAGGCTCTAATCATAACCCTGTCCAGCTCTTGACGATGAAGGCAGACAATATGCCAGTGACAGGTACACAGCTCCAGATGATGAATATGCTCGTCATCAACAATTTTGCATTGGATTCATTGAATGAACAGCAGATCAAAGCGATTCGGGACTGGACGAAATCAGGCGGGATGCTGATTTTAGCTGGAGGAGCACAGTACAAGAAATCCGGAGGCGTTTTGGGTGATTTGTCACCAGTAGAAGTGACAGGAGTGACGAGTATACAGGCACTTTCTAGTTTAAAAGTGGATAAGACCAATCTGATCGCACTGACATCCCCCTTTACTGTAAGCAATGGGACATTGAAGGCAGGGAAAGTTCTGTATAGCGAAGGAAATATTCCGCTGATGGCTGTACATAACGTGGGAGCCGGAAAAGTATTGTACGTCGCCTATGATTTAGCGGCGGAACCAGTAGCCAGTTGGGCAGGAAACAGCCGCTTTTGGGCAGATACATTAGTAAAGGCTTTTGGTTCTTCCATCAACGCTTCAAATAGGAGCATGATCGAGGACGTATGGCCGCTTCGGGATGCTGCTGATCGCGTCCCATCCTTGAAAATTCCGGAGGTTGGCTGGTTCGCAGTATTTTTCGGAATTTATGCCCTGGTTGTCGGGCCAGTTCTTTTCTATATTTTGCGGAGAGGCCGCAAGCAAAGCTACATGTGGGTGATCGTCCCTGCCCTTTCGGTGGTGGCGGGAATCGGAATCTTCTCGATTGGTGCCATCCAGCGGGGTGTAGGTGTAAAGCTGCACCAGGTAGGTTATGTGGAGCTGCAAAACAACGGACAGGCGAATACGGTGAGTGTTACCGCATTATTCGTACCGAGTAATGACGACTATCGTTTGACTTTAAAGGGAGAGGGCATGACCCAGCCCGTCATTGAAAGAAATTATACCGATCAAGTTCCGAAAACGTGGATTTCCATACAGCCAGATCAGACTCATATTGATTTCCGAGATGTAGAATTCTGGTCGATGCGCAAGGTTGCGACGGAGCAAACGTTATCAGACGTAGGAAAAATAGAATCGAATCTGTCGTATGAGAACGGCGCACTAAAAGGAACTGTGACGAACCATACGAAGTACTCGCTGCGAGATGTGACGATCTCGACAGGTATAACGGTACAAGAGTTTCCGCAGTTGGCGGCTGGCAGCAGTATCGAAGTGAACTTGCCGTTTGCCTCTCAACATCAAGCAAGGCGGAACAAACATCGGATGAATATGGGGAATGCGCTGCCGCAGCACCTGCAATCGAATGGCTATGAAACAGAAACGCGTGAACAACTCATCGTGGAAATGCTGGACATGATGGACAGACGTAGCGGTCCGTCTGAAGTGGTAAAACTCGTGGGCTGGACCGATGAGCAAGTTGTTGAGGCTGTCGTACCAAACGAAAATACGGAGAACAGCAGCATTGCGATGGTTACTTCGACGCTGCATGTAAATCCATCCAAGGACGGACACATTTATTATCCGACGGGATCATTCGATGTGACGATGTCGGGCAGCTCTGTTCCGGTAGATGATTACGGCGATGGCTTTCGACTCCCTGCCGGGGATATTACGTTTGATATCAATCTGAATCAGGAAGGACAGGAGCTTACCATCAGCAATTTGTATCTGTACACCTGGTCAGAGGACAATACGACATTTGAAAAAGAGGTTTACAACTGGAAGACAAAAGCTTTCGAACCATTTGAAAAAGCATTCATGAACAACGTCATGTCAAGTGACAAGACCGCTACTTATGTTTCGGGCGACGGCATTGTCCGTATCAAATTTGCCCACCAGTTTGAGGACGAACGCCACATTGGGGTTCCAAGTGTCAGTGTGGAAGGGAAGGTGAGCAAGAAGTGATCCAGATCCAAAATTTGCGCAAGCGCTACGGCAAAATGGAAGCGTTAAAAGGACTTTCGCTCGAAATTGACAAGGGTACCGTTTTTGGTTTCGTCGGTCCGAACGGGGCAGGAAAATCGACGACAATGTCCATTTTGGCGACTTTATTGGAGCCGACCAGTGGGAAAGCATACGTAGGCGGCTACGAAGTGACCAAGCATCCAAAGGAAGTGCGGAAGCTGATCGGCTACATGCCAGACTTTTTTGGTGTCTACGACAATTTGACAGCAGAAGAGTACCTTGATTTTTACGCTGCGAACTACGATATTCCGGCAGCCGAACGAAAACAAATCATTCCGCAGTTATTAGAGCTGGTGAATCTCACGCACAAGCGGGATGCCTACGTTGACTCGTTGTCGCGGGGGATGAAGCAGCGCCTCGGACTGGCCCGCTCGCTGGTTCACAATCCGGAGGTACTCATTTTGGACGAACCGGCTTCTGGCTTGGACCCGCGTGCACGCATCGAGCTGCGGGAGATTTTGAAGGAACTGCGTGATATGGGCAAGACGATTATCATTAGCTCGCACATATTGCCTGAGCTGGCGGAGATGTGCGACGTCATCGGGATTGTGGAGGAAGGCAATCTGGTTGCCTTTGGACGAGTCGATGAGATTTACTCGAAAATGCAAGAGCAGCGGGTATTGCGCATTCGCCTCTTAGATCGGGTTGAGGAAGCAATGACGTGCCTGCGTGAAATGCCCGTCATTACCAGGGTGACACGTGAAGGGAACTGGGTCGTTGCAGGCTTTTCAGGCAATGACGAAGAACAGGTTGAGCTGCTGCGGGAGCTTGCGGTGTCAGGCTATCCTGTTGCCGCGTTTAATGAGGCAGTAGGTGATTTGGAAGAAATCTTCCTGGAAATTACGAAAGGGGTGGGCTCATGAGCGACTTGAGACGATTTCACAACCCTGTCTTGTTCAATGAATGGAAAATGCGGATGCGGACCAATCGGTCACCGTGGATCATCCTGTTATATTTGCTCGTTTTGGGCGCAATGACGCTCACGATCATTTTCTTTATGACAAACGGTGGCAGTTATTACAACCCGAATGATACACGGGAGCTGTTCATGATGTTGTCTGTATTTCAGCTTGGGATGATCGGCTTCGTCGTGCCGGGACTGACGGCAGGTGTGATTTCCGGTGAACGCGAACGCCAGACGTTGAGTGTGCTGTTGACCACGAATGTTAGCGCCACACGATTGATTTTAGGCAAATGGCTGGCATCGCTCAGCTTCATGAGCTTTCTGGTCATTGCGACCATCCCCCTCTATGCCATCGTCTTTTTGTATGGGGGAATTTCACCTGCACAAGTAATCAAGGTGTTTGGCTTTTACATCATTACGATGTTCGGTATCGGCAGCATTGGTGTGCTTATGTCCACGCTGATCAAACGGACTGGTATCTCTACGGTTGTCACTTATGCCGTGGTGTTCGGATCTGCGATCGGGTCGAGCATACTGGCGGAAATTATCAAAGAGTTCATTCGGTACCAGCGTCGGACCGGTAACATGCCATCCGCGACTATGCCAGACTGGCCCAATCTCATGCATAATTTTAACCCATTGTTTGCGATGTTGAACATTTTTGAAGAAGGGCCGCAGATCAGGATTGGGAATGTGGACCCGTACGCAGTTTACTGTCTGTTTTTCGGGGTCATTACATTGTTCTGCCTGTTACTCTCCATTTATCTCATTCAGCCAGTGAAACCGAGATTGCGCAAAGTAAAAGAGGAGCAATAAGCCATGTTTACCTCTAGAGCGAACGACGAGCTGAAGTCACTGCTTGCACCCATTCGAAAGCAATTGGGCCTGCGAGTATGGATACAGCAGCTAACTGCTTATGGTTTGTGGGGAATAGGGGCGAGTCTGGTCCTCCTCCTCCTTGCCCGTATCTGGCCGATTCCGCTTTACCATTGGATCGCGGTTGTGCTGCCAGTGCTTGTTGTCATGACAGGTCTGGTGCGCGCGCTTTGGATGCGCCCAACCTGGCTCCAGTGTGCACAAGTGGCAGACGGTAATGGTTTGGCCCAGCGAGTCGTCACAGCATGGGAGAATCAAGAGAATCAGTCGATGGTAGCAGGTATGCAGAGGGAAGACGCCTTGCAGCATCTGCGTAAAAATTTGCCGCAAATCGTGGAGAGCGTCCGCATCTGGTCGCTGATCCAAAGAAAGGTGTATGTCACAAGCAGCTTGCTATTAGTGTGCCTGGTGCTGTTTCTTTGGCCGAATCTTCAAGACTTGCGACTGGCCCAGATGGCAGAGGAGAAGAAAGCCATCGCGCAGGTCGAGGAAGAAGTAGAGGCAATCAAACAGGACGTGAAAAAGAATACAGACTTAACGGACGCGCAGAAAAAGCAGCTGGAGGAAATGCTAGAGCAGGCAAAAAAGGCTTTGGCGAAAGCAGACGACCCGGCAGAACGTCAAAATGCCTTGCGCGCTGCGGAAAAACAATTGGAGAAGGTCAGAGATGCAGAGCAGCGCAAAGAAAAAGCGCTGCAAGCACTCCAGCGCAGCTTGGGTAATCAAGAAGGGACAAAAGCCTTGGCTGGCGCGATGGAAGCGAAAGATCGAAAAGCGATGACCGAGGCCCTGGCACAAATGGCAAAGGCCATGGAAAGCATGCCGCAAAAGGAGCGGGAAGAGATCGCCCGTGAACTCGCAAGTGCAGCAGAGCAATTGAAAAAAGAGGCAGAGTCTGCCGACTCGAAGGAGCTGGAGGATATCGCCAAACAACTGGCAGAGGCAGCCCAGCAAACAGCCCAAGGACAAGTGCCTCAAGCAATGACCGCACTCGAGAACAGCTTGATGCAAGCCATGACGGGCATCCAGCAATCTCAGCAGGCTATGCTCGCAGCTATACATGCCGCGGCCTCGCTCAATCAGTCGCAAATGACGCTTGCCAGTGCAGGCACACAAGCAGGAAATGCTGGGGCGAGTGGAGCTGGGGCAGGAACGGCAGCAACAGGACAGGCGACTCCAGCATCTGGGTCACCCGGCAATCAGCCATCAGCGGCGACACCGGGAGCAGGTACTAACCCAAATCAAGGGGCGAACCCGGCAAACCAGCCTGGGAATGGAAACGGAAATGGCAACGGAAACGGAAACGGTAATGGCAACGGAAATGGAAATGGAAGCGGAAATGGCAATGGAAGCGGTCAAGGCGGCGGCGCCGGGTTAGGAAAAGGCAAACACGAGCTCGTCACCGTCCCGGCAGATCGCATAGGTGGAGACAAAGGACCTGTTGATACGCTCGGAGGCTCACTCGGGTCAGGACCTTCCCAGTCACAGCAAAGCGGAAACACACAAGTCACCTCCGGTGGAACGCTGCCGTACGAGGAAGTTTACGGCCAGTATGAGCAATTTGCCCGCGAGAGTATGGAAAAAGGCAGTATTCCCGGCGATTATCAACAGATCGTGAAGGATTACTTCAGCAAAATAGAGCCTTAGATCATTCAACAACAGGAAGGAGACACGGAGATGGCGCAGCAAACGCTAGAGGATTGCTTGCAGCGAGTAGAGCTTGTCAGGCAGGAAATTGGAAAGGTATTGGTAGGACAAAAAGAGGTGGTCGAGCAACTTCTGTGGGCCGTGTTTGCAGGAGGACATGCGCTTTTGGAAGGCGTACCCGGATTGGGCAAAACGTTGCTTGTTCGGACACTATCCCAAGCCTTCGAGCTGTCGTTTCAGCGGATTCAGTTCACTCCGGACCTGATGCCGACAGACATTACTGGAACGAACATCCTGTTGGTCGACGAGAAGGGACAGCAGTCCTTCCAATTCCAACATGGGCCGATCTTCGCTCACGTTGTGCTGGCTGACGAAATCAACCGGGCGACGCCAAAGACGCAAAGCGCCCTATTGGAGGCCATGCAGGAGCGAACCGTTTCAGCTGGAGGAGTGACTCGTCCGCTGCCGGATCCGTTCTTTGTTCTCGCGACCCAGAACCCACTGGAGCAGGAAGGGACATACCCGTTGCCAGAAGCGCAAATGGATCGCTTTTTATTGAAGATCGACGTGCCGTATCCGACCGAAGAAGAACTGAAAATGATCGTGCGGCAAACGACCACGAGCCAGGTGATCACCGTGGAAAAAGTGGCCTCAGCCGAGCAGATTGCTGAGATTCAGCAGGCAGCGCGTGAAGTGCTGGTAGCTGATGCGGTACTAGATTACGCCGTGAAGCTGCTTTTAGCGACGCATCCGAGCCAACAGGCAATTGCTTCGGTGAACAAATATGTGCGCAACGGTGCTGGTCCGCGTGGCGTGCAGGCGATTGTCTCCTTGGCAAAAGTACGTGCATTACTGGCTGGGCGATACAATCTGGCGTACGAGGACGTGACAGCAGTTGCTTTGCCAGCGTTGCGCCACCGCATTTTCCTCAATTTTGAAGGCGAGGCAAACGGCATCCGACCAGACCGCGTCATTATGGATATTTTGGACGAACTGGGGACGCAAAAGGTATGAATCAACACCTGCTTGATCCGTCATGGCTCGCCAGACTGGAGCGAATGCAGATGGCTAGTCGCAAAGCGGTCAGCGGCAGCCAGGCAGGAAAGCGGAGGGCGAGACAGCTGGGCAGCTCCATGGAGTTCGCAGACTTTCGGGCGTATGTTCCCGGCGATGACTTGCGGCAGCTCGATTGGAATGCGTATGCCCGTTCAGGCAAGCTGTTTTTGAAAAAGTACTTGGATGAGACCGAGCTTCATGTGAACTTGTATATCGATTGCAGTCGTTCGATGAGCTACGGGCAACCGAACAAAATAACCCGTGCTGTCGAGATTGCTGCGGCTCTTGGCTATTTGTCCCTGTGTCACCTCGATCATGTGTCAGTCTATGCATTTGACAGCCGCATTACGGCAGCACTTACCGGGCTGCAGGGAAAGAGCCAGGCGCATCGCTTACTCAGTTTCCTATCTTCCCTGCGAGAAGGGGGAGCAGGTGATATACAAACCGCAATGCGCCAGCCCGGGGCTGTTAGGGGCAAAGCTGGCACATCCATCGTGCTGTCGGACTTTTTGTTTGAGTCAGGCTATACGGAAGGCATCGCGTATTTGCAGGCGGCCAGACAAGAGGTCACGCTGGTCCAGGTGCTTTCCAAAGAAGAGCTTTCGCCCGAGTATGCGGGAGAGCTGCGGTTGATCGATTCAGAGACCGGGCAGGCAAAAGAAGCATCCTTGACCAGCCTTTTGATGGAAGAGTATCACAAGAGCTTGCAAGATTATCAACGAGAACTGTCCGCGTTTGCTTATGGAAGAGGAATCGCCTTCGTGTCTGTAGAGGCAGAACAATCTCTGGAATCGATTGTCTTCCATGTCTTTCGTCAGGCCGGCTTGATTCGCTAGAGAGGAGAGAGACAACATGCAGTGGATGGGTTTGGGCAACTTGTGGTTTGCGCTGATAATCCCGGCCATCATCGTCCTTTACCTGCTCAAGCGAAAAGTAGAGGATCGTGTCATACCTAGTACACTCCTGTGGCAGCGCACGTTGCAAAACTGGGAAGCGGTGAAACCGTGGGAAAGGCTGCGGCGCAACCTGTTGTTGCTGCTGCAACTACTCGCTGCCTGCTTGCTCGTGCTGGCCTTGATCCGACCGGCCGTGCCCACTGAGGGAATCACATCGGACCATACGATTTTGGTCGTGGATACATCAGGGAGCATGATGGCGAAGGAAGGAAACGAGACGCGGCTGAAACGAGCCGTTTCACAGGCAAAAGCACTGGTAGAGAAGCTGGGAAGCACACAGACGATGACCCTCATTGAGGCAGGGCGTGAGCCAAATGTTTTAGTTTCCAAAAGTGCAGACAAAGAGCCGCTCTTGCAAGCCATCGAAAAGCTTGCGCCTTTTTCCGGGACATCCGATCAAATCGCAGCCTTGTCTTTGGCAGGAGCCATTGCAGAGAATGAACCAGGCAGTGGAGTGGTTTGGATGGGGGACGGAAGCGGGGAACGCAAGCTGGATGGAGGCTCAGTCCCTGCCTTTTCCGGAAGCTTTCAGTTCATGCAGATGGGAAGCACCCGGGAGAATACGTCAATCGGTGTTTTTGTGACCCAACCTACGGAAAAAGGGGTAGAGGGACTGCTGCGGGTGGACAATCACGGCAGTATGCCTGCAAAAGGAAAAGTCACGGTTTTTGATGAGCAAGATAAGCTGCTGGATACCGATTCTTTTGCGATTGGGGCGGGTAGCTCCCAGACATTTTCGTTTCAGAAGCTGGCGGTGTCTAGCGTCTATCGTGCAGTCATCGAACCGGAGCAGGACGGACTTTCCCAGGATAATGTCATGTGGAGTGTTCCATTCGCTGCCGGGAAGGGAAAAGCAGCATTGTATTCGCCAGAGGGGAACCGCTTTCTCCATCAAGTATTGCAAACAGTCGGGAGTCTTGAGGTGGAAACGATTCAGCAGGCACCGGATGCTGCGGCTGATGCGCGTGACTTGTGGGTTTTTGACGGAGTCGTGCCAGACCAGCTACCAAAAGGAAACCTTTTGTTGATTGCTCCGAACAAGAAAACAGAGTGGTTGCCACTTGCCGGAGAAAAAGAGCTAGATCAACAGCCAAGGCCAGTTTCCCCGGATGACCCGCTGCTCAAGCACGTAGATTGGCGAGATGTGCACATCGCCAAAGGATACGCATTGGACGAGATGCCTGGTATGAAGCCATTGGTACGCGCAGGCGATGTCGATCTGGTCAGAGCCGGGATCATAGACGGTCGACGAATAGTCATTATCGGATTTGATTTGCATGCATCGGACTTCCCGCTGCGTCCTGCTTTTCCGATTTTTATGCAAAATGTCGTCAACTGGCTGTCACCTGGTCAAACAGCCCCAATCCCTATGGCACATCCGGGAGAAGTCTTGACCCTCCCACTCTCACCGGGAGCGACAGCACGTACCTTGACGTATCCGAATGGACATCAGCAGTCTCTTACGGAGGACGCCACGTCCAAAACGATGCAGCTACCGGAGTTAACCGGATTGTATCGCCTTGATGAAGAGGTAGATACAGGCACCAAAAGTACGTATTTTCCTGTCCAAATGAATGAGGGAGAATCGAACATTACACCAAAGTCCTTGAGCGTTGCCCGGAAGAATGCCGAAGAGCAAAAGGAGAGTGAGGAAGCAACAGAGACTGACACGACAGGAGCACTGGGAACGAAGGAGCTGACCTATTGGTTGGCAGCTTTTGCTCTCTTGGTGTTATTGGTGGAATGGAGGGTGTATCAGCGTGGGTATTAACTTTATACAGCCGCTATTCCTGTTGTTATTGCTTCCTGTTGCGTATGTCATCATCAGCTGGTGGCGACATCAAAGGCAAATGCCAATCGGCAGAAAGGCAACAATTGCTACTATTCGTTCGCTCTTGTTCCTCCTTCTGGTTTTGGCGTTGGCAGGGACACAGCTGCTGACACCTGTTCAGGCGAAAACGATTGTGTTTGTTGTAGATCGATCGGCTTCCATGAAGGACGATCCGCGAGTTCTTTCCTTTTTGCGGGAGGCGGTCGGTCAAAAGCAGGCAGCGGATAAGTATGCTGTCATTGCAATAGGTGCAGAGGCGGCGGTCGATCAACCGATGACGATACGCCAAGAGGTACAGCCATTGGGCGTGGATGTCAACCGGAATGCAACCAATTTGGCAGAGGGAATCCGATTGGCGTCTGCCATGATCCCTACCAATGCCAGAGGAAAAGTCGTTTTGCTAACAGATGGTCTGGAAACAAGCGGAGATGCGGCACGGCAGACGAGACTGGCGAGGGAGCGAGGAATCGCTGTAGAGGCTGTTTCCTTGCAGCAGCCAAACGGGGATGAGGTCGTCCTTACATCTGTACAGGTGCCACAAAGACTGTATGCGGGAGAGGAATACGGCATCACTGTTGATGTGGAGAGTACGATAACGACCGAAGCTATCCTTCGCCTGTATGAAGGCAATCGCGAGGCTGGCCAGCAAACGGTACAGATTGGCAAAGGCAACAATCGCTTCGTTTTTTCGCAAAAAGCGATGCAGCAGGGTTTCCATCGCTATCGTGTGGAAATCGAGCCACGACAAGATACCGTAGCGGCGAACAATCAGGCAACAGCCTATACGCAGGTAGCCGGGGCACCAGTTGTACTCGTAGCCGAAGGGCATCCAGGTGCCGCCAGCAACCTCATTCAAGCGCTGGAAGCAGGCAATATCAAGGTAGAGCTACGCGATCTCGCACTGCTGCCAAAGGAGCTTGAGGGCTACAAGCAATTTGCCTCCATTGTACTGGCAGATGTGCCCGCTACGAGCATGACTGATGCGGATATGGAACGCATGCGGACTGCTGTACGTGATTTAGGCATTGGTTTGATCATGACAGGCGGTAAAGATAGCTTTGGTATGGGTGGCTGGTTCCAGACACCAATCGAAGAGGCATTACCTGTTCACATGGATTTAAAAGGGAAGGAACAGCTCCCTTCGCTCGGACTTCAGCTGGTCATCGACAAGTCGGGCAGCATGAGCTCCGATGCCAGAGGTGCGGATAAGATGGCACTAGCTAGGGAAGCCGCGATACGAGCGACAACCATGATGAATGCACAGGACTACATCGGGGTAATCGCATTTGACGACACACCATGGGATGTCGTAGCTCCACAATCTGTCACGAAGCTGGATGAAATCCAACAGCAGATCAGCAGAATTCAAGCGGATGGCGGGACCGATATTTTCCCTGCCTTGCAACTGGGCTACGAACGTGTAAAGGCGATGAACACACAGCGTAAGCACGTGATCTTGCTCACAGATGGGCAGTCTGCACTCGACGACGATTACGAGGGCCTGCTCCAACAAATGACGGCTGAAAATATTACTGTTTCAACAGTGGCGCTTGGGGATGATTCAGATAGGGGGCTGCTGGAGATGATTGCCGAGTTAGGAAAAGGCAGATACTATTTTGCAAATGATGCCGAATCCATCCCGAAAATCTTCAGTAAAGAAACAGCCTTAGCCAGCCGCACGTTTATTGTGGAGAAGCCTCAAGTACCAGGCTATACAGGCTTGGGAGCTTGGCCTACGCTGAAGCAAGCATTGCCTCCGGTGCGAGCGTATATTGCAACAACACCGAAGCAAACAGCCGAATCATCCTTGATGAGTGCTGACGATGATCCGATTCTCTCACGCTGGCAGTACGGTCTGGGGCGTTCTGTCGCCTGGACGAGTGATCTGGAAGGGAAGTGGTCACCGGACTGGGTGGCTTGGGGAGGAAACAGCCGTCTGTGGAACGAAATCGTGGCATGGACTTTCCCACAGATTACAGAAGGCGCTTGGAAGACGACCACGAGCATGAACGGCGCCAAAGGCAATGTGAAGGTTACGATGCCAGCTGGTAAAAGCATGCCTCAAGAGATGGAGGCAGTCGTTCTCAACCAAGAGATGAAGCGAGAGGTCATCAAGCTTAAGCCGGTTGCTCCCGGTGTCATGGAGGGTGAATTCGAGACGGCTGATCCGGGCACGTACATGATTCAGATCTCACAAAAAAATCGAGGCCAAGTCACGGCGAGCCAAACGACAGGCTTGACCGTTTCCTATTCACCCGAATACGGGATACATGCCGATGGTGAGAAGCGACTTCAAGAGTGGTTAAGTGCTGGTGGAGGGAATCAGATCATCAAGCCGGAAGAAGCTTTTGGTGGCACGCTTCCCGATAAATGGGACACACAGTCAATCAGTGAGTGGTTACTGATGTTGGCGGCGTTGCTGCTGCCGATCGATATCGCCGTTCGTCGTCTGCAGTTGCCAGATCAATGGTGGGCAAGGCTTTCCAGTCTATGGAGATTGCGCAAGTCCACGTCTGCCGATTCTGAACAACAGGCAGTATTGTCTCGCCTCGGCGAGAAGCGCTCAGCAACAAGACGGACACGCGAAGAGCGGACAGATGACCAGAACGTCGTATCTGCTCCCCTTATTCATCCGGTAGGAACGGCTGGAAATCGGGTGAAGCCAGCGGCAGTCAAGAACGAGCAGGTAAAAGAGAAAC
The DNA here is from genome assembly GCF_000010165.1 of Brevibacillus brevis NBRC 100599. NCBI lineage: Bacteria > Bacillati > Bacillota > Bacilli > Caryophanales > Paenibacillaceae > Brevibacillus > Brevibacillus brevis. The sequence continues at coordinate 5,286,477 of NC_012491.1, read as the reverse complement.
AGGAGAAGCAAACACAGCCTGACGAAGCGCTAAACAGACTATTGGCGGCCAAGAACCGGAAAAAGTCTCGGTAATAGAAAAAAACAGCAGCCTGGCGAAAGAATCGCTACGGACTGCTGTTTTCTTTTTGGAGATGCACTTCATACACAAGCGGGATTGCGATACCAAAAGCAGTTTCATCTTTAGGAAGGTTCTCTTTCATCGATACACCAGAATTATTCGCGCGGAAAGCAACTTCATAGGTTTCACCCGGCGCTATCTGGAGAGTATCCGTCCACCATTGACTTCCCGTAACCTTTTTGCCGTCCCGGCTCAAGATGAGCATGTGATGGCCGTGCAGATACAGCGATTGATCCTGGAAGCTGCGGTTGACGAAGGTTAGCTTTATGAGATCGCCCTCTTCAAGCATCATCCGGGTATCAGGAAGCAAGTCGCCATTTACAGTCGACAATCGCTCGAATTTACCGTCATAAAAACCATACTGACTATCAATGAGCAGTTGATATTCCCGATCAAAATGGGAAGAGAGATCAAAAGGAAGGGCAGTCGGACTACCGTAACGTGCAGGGTCAAAGACGGAAAGCTCTGCGTTTAAGAAGGGTACAGCGTCTTTGGACCCGTCTGGACTTAAGAGCAGCCCCTTGTCATGCTGGTTGGCAGCTGGAGCAAATAGCACGGGACGATTCGGCATCGTAAACTGAATGTCGTATCGACCGCCTCCACCCGGTTGCAAGGCTTGATTGGCAATCAAATTCGGTTCGTTTACCTCGGTTCCGTCTATTGCTACTACCTGAAAAGGAGTTCCTTGCAGCAAATAGGTGACAGGAGCATTTTCGGCGTTTATAAAGCGAAGGCGAACTGTTGTGCCAGGAGTAACTGTTTCGATTTTTTGCGTATCTGAGCCGTTTAACGTCGCGCCTGCCTTTTCATCCTTATGATGAATCATGGCGATGTCGCGGATGGGTTTGCCTGTAGTCGTTGCATCGGCTGCCTCGATCACAAGGGCACCGAATAACCCGTTCACTACTTGCCCAGGAATTTGCTGATGAGAATGGTACCAATACGTTCCTGTTTGTTCTGCACGAAAACGCAACACAGATTTTTCTCCTTTTGCAAGGCGATCATTGCTAGCGGGAGTCTGCATGCCATGCCAGTGGATGTCTATCCCTTCGGATATATCCTCGTTCAGCAGGGTGATTTCCACGAGCTCACCTTGCTTCATACGCATCTCAGGTCCTGGATATTGTCCGTTCAGGGTCCATGCTTCTAGAGTTTTGCCTGATGCCTGACGGATGGTTGTTTTCTGTGCGTTCAGCGAAAACGTTCGATCAGGGTTTTCTTGGTTTGATTTTGTTGATACATCGATACTTCTAGGTTTCTCTGTGGAAGGCATTGAATAGGCACTTGCCCTTACAGGGAAAACGAAATCGGGGAGAGCGTGATCGTCCTGATTCTGAGCTCCCAAGGATGGATGGTCGGGAAGGCGGCTCGCTATCATCGCTTGATTTCCCCAGATCGTTGCAAGTAAAGCGGTCATCAGGAACAACACGGCAAAACGGATGAAGCGGAGCAGACGGCGCGGTTTTACCCAGTTTTCCGCAGTGGAGTGGTATTGATGCTGCCACGATTGCTGAATCCAAAGCAGGGAGACCCCAGCTAATAATACACCCCAAGCAAGAAATAAAATGGACGGTTCCAACGTAACAGCAGGAAAAAAGACTTGAAGGAAGAGTGCAATTAGACAACCCAAGACGGTAGCTTGCAACGGAACAAGCAATTCGGGGCAAGATGCGTCTCCTCGCCACTCTGCATCTAACGTGTCGTCTAGGTCAGGGGAGTTTGCTTTTACAGGTCGAACATTTTTCTCTTGTAACAAAATTCGGGTATAATCCGTATCTACTTGTGAATGTCTCGAATCTCTGCCTCCTTTTCCGGTTAACTCCCACAGACGTGGAAAAGTAGAGAGCAGGCAGAAAAGCAATGGAACAAAAATAAAAGGTAAAAAGCCAAGCAGCTTATCCTTTATGTAAAGCCAGCCAAAGGATTCAAACAAAACCCACGTCATCACCAAATGCCCTGCAAAGACAAAAAGGGCCGACCATAAAAAACATAAAGTGATGCGAGCACTGCTTATGAAAGCCCGTTTCGTCGGACGGAAAACGAGCTGGTTTGCCATGATTGTAGGGACCAGCATGACGATGAGAAGGACCAGAAACAATCCTTGATGAATCCCGGCAAGCACTTCAAAATCAGCCATGATCAGTTCCTCCTGTTTACTAGTTCGATACTAATGATATAGAGAAACGGCTGAGGACCAAACGTACTGGGGCAGTATTTTCACTCCGCCTTAAGTCGGAGAAGTATATTGGAGAGGGGGCTTTTACTCATGTCCTTTGATTTTGTACAAACGTAACAACGCTCCCGAGCTCCTCCTGCCTCGTCTGGTTTGGACGTGAACAGACTGGTATAAACGAGAGGAGAGGCAGACATGGAAAAGAAGGATTGGATCAAAAGCTTTCAAGAGGAAGTAGAGGCACCATTTTCTGGGTGGGATTTTGCCAGATTGACTGCGACAGGCAGGATGCAGGATGCACCACTTGGATGGAACTATGTAAACCTCGTGAAAAAGAACATGCAAGGGATCAGCTCTATGCTGGAAATGGGAACAGGTGGTGGAGAACTGTTTTCTACGCTTGCGCCGTTCCCTTTGGAGACGTATGCGACAGAAGGCTATGAGCCGAATGTAGCGGTGGCAAAAGCCAATTTGGAGCCCCTGGGTGTTCGTGTGTTACCGGTAGACGGGGAAGAAATACTGCCTTTCGAAGATCAGTCACTTGACTTGATTATCAATCGACATGAAGCTTATTTGCCTTCTGAAATAAAACGCCTGTTGAAGCCAGGGGGCACATTTGTTACCCAGCAAGTAGGCGGTCAAGACAATCTCGAGCTGAATCGATTGCTGGACGCTCCCATTCCGCCAGATTACTTGCACTGGAATCTAGCCTATGCAGTGAACGAACTGGAGGAAGCTGGTCTTACGATTGTGGAGCAAAGAGAGGAAATGGGTTTTTCGCGTTTTTACGACATAGGTGCCATTGTTTACTACCTGAAGGCTATCGAATGGCAGATTCGCGACTTTACTGTTGAAAAGTATACTCAAGCCTTGCTCGATCTGCACCAGAAAATCGAAGCGGCTGGTTATATCGATATTCCTACCCATCGCTTTCTCGTGATCACCCAACAAAAGTCCTAATTAAATCACTACCGATTGTCGATAAGACTGGTAGGGAGTGTTTAGGAAAAGCACCCTTTTTGGGTGCTTTTTTTATCGAGTAGCACCGTGTGAGAACAGCAACGCTGATCCTTTTACGAAAAGGCAAACCCTCCCGCAACAAAGCGTCCGCTCCTGGGTGGGTGGTCCGCATTACACATATCGCAACCGGCGAAGGAGAAGTGAAACAGGATGAGTAAGAGCTTGGCAACACGGGTCGTTGCTCTTGTAGCAGTGATCATTGCCGTCATGATGGCAATCAATATTATCATGATTTACGAAAACAGCGTAGCTACTGTTGAAAAAACACTCTCGCGCTCAAGCATCAACACGGCATTGCATATCTCCCAAGGGCTCGACTCAGAGAAGATAGCGACATTTATATCTCAGCCAAAAGAATCTGACGACTACTGGTCGATCCGAAATATGTTGCTTGAGTACACGCAAAAAACAGGCGCCCTTTATGTTTATATTCTTCATTCTGACGGTGAGAAGGTAAAGATTATGGTGGATGGAATGGCGAAGGGAGCAGAGGGGGCAGCTACAATCGGTCAAGAGACGTCCTCTACCGGCATGGCCGATATCGCTCCTGTTTTGGCAGGCGGATCGAACAGTACGCCAATTGTCAAAGACCCTGTGTACGGGGACTACCTGAGTGCATTCGCACCGATTGAAGATCCATCTGGTCAAGTAATTGCTGTACTAGGTGTAGATACTGCGGCAGACAAAGTGGAGCTGATTAATGATCAGGTTTTGGATGAAACCATGCCACGTATCATAATGGCTATGATTGTCGTAACGATTATTGCTTTAGGTGCTGTATTCTTCTTGATCAAAAAGCTGCTTCGTCCACTGCAGGTTGTACAAGAAGCGTCTATGCGTATTGCTTCTGGTGATCTCACGTCTACCGAGATTTCCGTTTCCAACAAAAAAGACGAGATTGGCCGAATTGTCGTTGCTTTTGGTGAGATGACGGCTCAGCTGCGTCAAATCATCGGCGGAGTAAAAGAGACTACGGAGCATATCGACACCATGGCGAATTCCATTCGGGAAGGTGCCAACTCTGTCCGCGAGCAAAACAAAAATATCGTGGTCACCAGTCAAGAGATTGCCCAAGGGAATGAGCAGACAGCAACGGCGATGGAGATGACGGTGCAAACGGTGCAAGAATTCTTGAGCGAGCTGTCTGAATTGAATACGGCGATTGACGAGATGGATGCAGTATCCAATCGCGTGTCTGATATCGGAGAGAGTAGCTATAGAGTATTGCAAGAGTTTTTGGCAGATGGAACAGAGACGAACAAACAATTTCATGAAGTGCAAAATACAATGGCGATTCTCGAAGAGAAATCGAGCCGAATTAACGACGTGATTGAAACGATTCAGCAGATCGCTGGACAAACCAATCTGTTAGCGTTGAATGCAGCCATCGAGAGTGCGCGTGCTGGCGAGGCGGGCAGAGGCTTCGCTGTGGTAGCGGGAGAAGTTCGCAAGCTGGCTGAACAGACAGGTGCGGCAACTCATGTTATTCAGGAGAGCATCAAAGATATTCAAGATCAGGTAAGACAAGCTACGGAAAAGACAAATGCGACACTGGATCGCTACAATGCAGGTACAGAGCGCTTGGATTCCGTTACACAAGGCATTACGGCGCTGTCTGATATGACGCATACCTTGAAGACGTCGCTTGCGAATGTTATGGCAAGTGTAGAGACGATGAAGCAAGGTCAGAACAAGGTGAATGAATCCGTGTTGACGGTTACTGCCATCTCGGAACAAACAGCAGCAGCCACCGAAGAGGTATCTGCTACGATGCATGAGGTCAGTGGAAACGTTGATCAGTTCGTGTCTGAAACGGAGCAGGTGACAGACAGCATTCAAGAGCTGCGCAGCAAGGTGGATACGTTCCGACTGTAGACAAATTACTTTATCTATAAATGAAAAACAGCTCTTCTACTGGCAGGATGATGCCGGGAAGAGCTGTTTTTTTGTGGCTGTAGTGGGGGAAGAAGCGCATTTCCAGTCTACGCTTCGGCCTCCGCCCCGCAAGGGGTGAAGACTGTCCGCTCCGGAATAAATAGCGGGAGCGCTTCAAACGTAGAAGTTTCAATGAGGTATTCCATAAGTGAAGCTGAAATTCCCCGCTATTTATTCCAGAGCTGGGTCGTGCTCCAGAGGCGCTTGGACTGGAAATGCGCTTCTTCCACGCGGCTTTTCATGTAACGGCAAGCTTACACTACAAAATTCCAATGAGCACAAGAACTACACCCTGAAAACCCAAAAGAACCATACGCAGCCAGCTAAAAGCCTGTCTCATCTGCCCATCCCGAATCGGAAAGATCGAATACCCGTTGCGTTTTTGCTGATGCCGCCAAAGACTGCTGATCTGGCTGGCAGTCATGAAGAGAAAGAGCAGACCTGCAATGATTTTCGCATATGGGCTGGGCAATATGAGAACGACGAAGGCTGACAACAGGAGCAGTCTGAAATAAGTGCCCGCAAAGTCACCAGAGCGAATAAATTTTTTGGTAAACAAATGACGTCCTGCTGTTGATTGACGGTAAGGCAGCAGCTTCGTCAGGGTAATGAGCCACGAGCGTGACTTCACTTGGTGCTGCATGGCAGGGACATCCCGGAAGTTGTTCACGAACTGATAAAAGCGGTGACGCAAGCCACTTTCGATGGCCAGCAGGCGATACCATTGTAGAGAATGTCTTTTCTTATAAGTCAACATTCGCGAATGGAGCCAGATCAAGAGCGCAGCGCAGATCAGAACACCAAATGGGACATTACCCAAGCGCAAGAATTGGCCTTCACTCAATACCCAGGCGAGGAGGATGTACGAAAAGACAAATCGAGCGAGTGTATAGAATCCGATCTTCTGCTGATCTGGCAAACGTAAGAACGTCCAATTGCTGTAAATATTCCAGCCCTTCAAGAGCAGGGGAATGCACCAGTACACCCACAGCTGCACGCCTTGTGCGCCTACGACCCCTGTATACATAGGCATGAGCAGGAGCAGGATGATAAACACCACCATGCCCTGAATGGCAAAATTGTAAATGAGCGCCTTTCGGAAATAGCGATCCAGTCTTACTTCATGCGGAGTCAAAAAAAGCAAATCCGCTTCCAGCAAAAACGTGCGTAGGGGGCTTCTCACCACGACAATTGCAATCACGAGCGCCATCGCATACGGCAGAGGGAACCAGGCTGGAATCATCGCGATGATGCTGCGGTAGTAGAAGGCGAGCAACCCCATCAAAAAGATCCCAACAAACGCTAAACCACCATTCGCCATGTACTGGGCATACCGAATGAATTCTACGGAAAAGGCATGGAACCGTTTGCGAAATAATTGATCAACGTCTATTTTCACTGGCCGTCATCCTCTACGATATGTAAGTATATGTCGTCCAAAGAGCTATCTGGGAGCCCTGTCATACGCCGAAGCTCCTCAAGCGTTCCTTGGGCTCTGATCTCGCCTTTGTGCAAAATGATGAATCGGTCACAATGCTTTTCGGCAGTCGCCAAAATATGTGTGGACATCAAAATGCCAGCCCCTTGCTCCTTGCAACGGTTCAACCACGTGAGAAGAGAACGAATCCCCAGCGGGTCCAGACCCAGGATCGGCTCATCTACGATGTACAGAGGCGGTTGTACGAGCAACGCCATCATGATCATGAGCTTTTGTCGCATCCCTTTGGAAAACTGCTGAGGAAATCGGTCTTTCATTTCCTCCATGCGGAATTCTTTTAAGAGAGGACGTGCTCGTTCATAAAAAACTTCCCGGTCCAACCCGTGGCTCATGGCCATTAACTCGATATGCTCCCACAGCGTAAGCTCTTCGTAATAAATGGGGGACTCAGGAATATACCCGTAAGACAAGCGATAGTTTTCTGGATCAGATTGAAAAGTTTTCCCCGCAATGCTGATTTCACCTGCGATGGGTTCCAAGAGTCCTAGAATATGCTTGATTGTCGTGCTTTTGCCTGCGCCATTCAGGCCGATTAGGGCCACAATTTCTTTTTCGCGTATGTGAAAGGAGACATCTTTAATTACAGCGTGGTTGTAAGAGTACCCACCCGTTACCCCTTTTACCTCCAACAAGGTTGTCATGGTATCCTCCTTTATGAATAAACGGTTATGTCCCCGTTTATTTGAGAGAAATGCTAGATAGTCTTCCTTCTATTTTAGCTGAATTCAGGATTTGGAAATACATTTGTTTGCCGCCTTTTTTACACGAGACTGAACAGAGAGGGATAACCGTACAGGCAATGCTCCTCACCGATACATAAACAAGTAGTATAAAGGACGGACGGGGGAGGTGGAATCTATGACAGCAGGACCGTATGAAAATCAGAAAGATATAGATCAGCATATCCAACGTATCTATTTGAAATTAGACAAATTCGAAGAACGAATCGATCAGCTTGAGGGACAAATGTTAGTCGTCACGAAGTGGTTGGAACGAATTGAACATCGATTGGGACGCATGGAGGATGTGCGTTACGATGTACTGCAAGTTTTGAACAAGCTGCAGACTGAATTAGAAACGAAAGCAGAGAAGACGGAAAAAGACAAAGATATTATCCTGCAATTGCTGTCTAATGAAAATCGGGACAAGGAAGCACTTGCTCAGTTTATGGAAGTAGAAAAAGACAGGAAACAAGAACGCTTTCTACAGGTTTGGGCAGTTTTAGGTCCTGTTATCGCCTCCGTTCTCTCCTCTTTTTTTACCCGATTTTTTATGTAGCGCATAATATGTTTAAAATGTGGAAAAGTTGTGTAATACGCTTTCCATTTTTCTACCATAACTTCTTTCTATACTTGGAGGGCAGATTATAGAAAGAGAGGATATCCAAGTGAAGAAGTTTGATATTTCCATGCTTACGGTTGCCATATTAGTAACGGGGTTAGCTGTTTTAGGTTTTTATCAATCATGGGCAAAAGGCAATGACCCTGTATTGGTAACAGCTGGCGATACCTCGATTACACAAAATCAGCTTTACGGTGAAATGAAGAAAACGTACGGAAAACAAACGATACATGAACTTGTTGCGGAAGCGTTAATCAAGCAGGAAGCCAAGGCGCAAAACGTCGCGGTGACGCAAGAAGATATGAATAAAGAGATTGATTCGATGAAAAAACAGGTAGGTTCACCTGAGGCATTCCAAAACTACTTGAAGAGTATGGGAATGACTGAGGCCCAACTGCGGGATAAGTTGAACGTGCTCATGACACGGGATAAGTTGTTGGATAAAGCATTCCCGGTTACCGAGGAGCAAATCAAAACCTACTATGATACAAATAAAGCACAGCTGGGTTCACCAGCACCTGAGTTTGATAAAGTCAAAGATCAGATCAAGATGATGCTGACTGACCAAAATCGCAGTCAGAACTACGGTACCTGGTTAAATACGCTTCAGGATAAACACAAAGTAGAATGGAACGACCCTTCCTTTGACGATCCATCAGTGCCAGGTGAAGAACAAATACCTGCTCCATAAGTAGAACTTATACCCAAAGACCTTGTCCTCTTCCATGAGTGCGAGGTCTTTTTCTGTGAAAACGGTCATGAACGTTTTGTTTAGCAATGGGGGCAATCGGAGAAACTGTGTTCATAATAGCCGATGTGAGGAGCAATCCGAATGGCTCAGATTGGTTGCAGCCTGGACGACAACGTTCACTATATAAAAGAATCGCTCGGATACAGCAATGACATAGTAATTCGAGAGGTAGTCCTACATAACCTAGAACCCGTTCGGGCAGCTGTCATGTATGCGGATGGCATGGTTGATTCGTATCTGGTACAAGCCGTCTTAATCGACAGTCTCTTATACAAAATGCGCTTGAAGGAATGGGAAGGGATACGCGAGGACGAGTTCGTTCCCTTTTTAAAAGAATCCATCTTGACCGTAGGGGATATGGGGGATTTATACGATTTTCCCACCTTGTTTACAGCATTGCTGTCTGGCTGTGTCATCATTCTCGTGGATGGCTGCTCGCAAGGTATTCATATTGGTTTGCAGGGGTGGAAGGATAGAGGAGTCACCGAGCCGTCATCACAAACTGTCATTCGTGGTCCACGGGAGAGCTTCACGGAGACACTTCGCACCAATATTACGCTGCTGCGGAGACGGATTTCCAGTGAAAAGCTATGGATTGAAATCAACAGAATCGGCGAGGAAACCAAGACAGAAGTCGCGGTTGTGTATATGAAAGGGATTGTAGAAGAAGATGTGGTAGAAGAAGTACGTAATAGACTGGATCGAATCAGCATCGATGGCATCATGGAAAGCGGAATGATTGAGGAGCTGATCCAGGACGAAGCCTACACACCTTTCCCCACCATTTCTAACTCGGAGCGCCCGGATGTAGTGGCCGCGAATCTATTAGAGGGACGCGTAGCGATTCTTGTAGATGGGACTCCTTTTGTTTTGACCGTGCCCTCTCTCTTTGTTGAGTTTTTCCATTCTGCGGAAGACTACTATCAGCGCTTTGATTTTAGTACGTTGATTCGCATGCTGCGCTTCGCCTGTTTTTTTATAGCGTTGCTGGCCCCCTCTCTCTATATCGCCATTACGACCTTCCACCAAGAGATGCTCCCGACACAGCTTCTGATCAGCTTGGCGGCACAGCGAGAAGGAGTGCCCTTTCCAGCCTTTATTGAGGCGATCATGATGGAAGTGGCTTTTGAGATATTGCGAGAGGCCGGAATCCGCATGCCGCGTGCAGTAGGTCAAGCCATTTCCATCGTGGGAACACTGGTCATCGGACAAGCGGCGGTGGAAGCCGGGATTGTTTCGGCAGCGATGGTTATTGTGGTCTCGATTACTGCGATCTCCAGCTTTATTTTCCCAGCGAGCAACATGTCGATTACCGTGAGGATTCTTCGTTTTCCCCTGATGGTGTTGGCTGCTTCTTTTGGTATATACGGAATTATTGTAGGGATGCTAGCCTTGGTGCTGCATTTATGCAGTCTGCGCTCGTTTGGCGTACCGTATATGGAATCGTTTGCTCCGTTTTCCTTGAAAGAGCAAAGAGACACGATCCTTCGCTTGCCTCGCTGGGCCTTGGACAAACGGCCTGAATCGATTACCAAAAACAATTTGCGACGCCAATCTAAAGGGATAAAGCCATTACCACCGCAAAAGTAAGAGACTTTCCACAGCATGTAAAGGAGTGGGCACCAGTGAAAGGGATAAAAGTTCTTCTCTGCATCGTGCTCGTTATTATCCTAGCTGGTTGTTGGGATCGAAAAGAACTGAACGATTTAGCGATTGCGGTCGGGATTGGTATTGATAAAGTGCAAACAGGCTATCAGGTTTCGGTTCAAGTAGTCGACCCTGCAGAGGTCGCGGCCAACAAGGGGAAGCCTGGACGTGCACCTGTTACTCTCTTTACGATGAACGCTCCGACAATTTTTGAGGCTGTGCGCAAAATGACCACGATCTCTCCTCGGAAAATTTATATGGCCCACACGCGGATGCTCATATTTGGCGAGGAGGTCGCGAGGGAAGGGATCGCTCCTGTCATCGATTTTGTCTCGCGTGACCATGAGTTTCGGACTGACTTTTATATTGCCATCGCTAGAGGAACGACGGCACGCAACATCCTAAGAGTGATCACACCGCTTGAACAAATCCCTTCTACAGAAATGTTTGCTTCTTTAGAGACATCCTCCAAAGTATGGGCGCCTACCGCAGCAGTTACAATGGATCAATTGATTACTGACTTTACCAGCAAAGGGAAAGAAGCCGTTTTGACAGGCGTGCGACTAACCGGACCTGCAAGGGAGGGGGACAAACGAAATAACGTCGAGCAAATAGATACCCCCGTGCTTCTTCAATATACGACATTGGCTACTTTCCGGGGAGACAAGATGATCAACTGGCTGAGTGAAGCGGACAGCAAAGCCTATAGTTACATTACAGGCAAAGTAAAAAGCACGGTCGGAAGTATGCCTTGCAAGGGGGGAGGACTCTTGACGCTGGAAGTCATGCACGCCGACGCGAAAATCGAGGCTACCATGAAAAATGGCACGCCTGAAGTCATCGTTCACATCGCTTTGGAAAATGATATTGGCGAAGTGCAATGCAAGCTCGATCTGACAGAGGAGGATACGATCAAGGAGCTGGAAAAAGAGGCAGAAAAATCACTGGAAGCATTGGCGACAAAAGCCATTGCCAATGCCAAGAAAAATGGAGTAGACATATATGGATTCGGAGAAGCGATTCATCGGCAATACCCGAAGGTATGGAAGAAGATAGGGAGCAATTGGGAAAAGGGATTTTCCAAGCTGCCTGTACATGTCAAAGCTGATGTGAAAATCAGACGTTTAGGAACCATCAATAATGCCTTTGAAGAAAGGTGATTGTGTAACAGGGGCAGGGGGAGTTTGTATGTCGACATTTGCTGTCATCGTTATATCCATAATCGTTTGTGCATACGAGCTGCCCCGACTAATTCGGAAGCGGCAGCGTAAAGAGATCGCTGTCTTTCTCGGGTTGCTCGTCATCAGTGTTGGTTTGTACGCAGGAGCTGAAAAAGGGGTTGTCCCCAATCCTGTTTATTGGGTGGAAATGGTTTACAAGCCCGTATACGACGGCCTCATGACATGGCTGAAGTAAACGAGGGGCATACTGAGTACACCCCCAGTAAAGGAGAGTAAATAGACGTGGACGGTCTTTTGATGAAGCTGCTCGTTAGTCCGTTGTTGGTCGTTTTGGCAGATGCTCTCTTTCCAGAAGTGAATTTCGCTAATCTATATCAGTCTGTCGGAGTCGGATTTGTCTTGGCAATCGCCGGATATTTTTTGGATAGGGCGATCCTTACAGCAGGGAGTCTTTGGCTTACGACCATGTTTGACTTGATTATCGGCTTTTTGATCGTTTATGGAAGCATTGTGTTTTTGCCGACGGCTCAAATCGCTGCAGTCGGGGCCGGTTTTGTTGCGATATTTTTTGGCGTAGCAGAATATATCCAGCATGTTTGGCTGATACGAACAGGACGAACGGAAAGTGTATAGTTGTTCAACGTGCAAACACACTCCTTGGGGGTGTGTTTTGTTTATGGAAAAATCATTACGATCGCTTTGTCACGATTCGCTCAATCCATGACCACGGAAGCCAATTTTTTGCGACGATTGTAAGTCCCACGCCTCGGCCAACCGGGTAGCGGAATCGCGGCTTGGGAGTGGTGGCCGCATGGACAATCGTCGAGATGACTGCGTCGGGAGCAGGTGCCTTTTCTATGATTGCTTCTACGTGACGTATCAGTTGCTTCATTTGGGAGGCGTAAGGAGAGTCTTCATCAAGCTGTTGGTCTTGCATTCCTTTCTCCCAGATGGCTGTACGAAAGGAGCCGGGCTCAACAAGGACGACTTGAACCTGAAAGGGTAGCATTTCAAGGCGAAGCGATTCACTGAAGCCTTCGACTGCATGCTTGGATGCGGCATACGGCGAGAGACCGGGGAAACCAAATCGCCCACTGATGCTGCTTACGTTTATAATTCGTCCAGCTTGTTGCTGCCGCATATAAGGCAAGACTGCCCGAGTGACGTCGATCAGCCCAAACACATTTACATCAAACTGCTTGCGCCATTCTTCAGAAGAGACCTCCTCAGCAAAGCCACCCAACGCGTAGCCGGCATTGTTTACCAACAAATCAATGCGCCCATGTTTTGCAATGATGGAGGTGATCGCCTCCTGAATTTGTTCCGAATTCGTAACATCAAGGGAAATGACTTCCAGGTGGTCAGGATCTATAAGCAAGCTTGCCAATTTGTCAAGAGGGTCTCTTTTTGCTGGATCACGCATAGCAGCAATTACCTGAAAACCAGCCTTGACTAAAGCGACCGATGCATGCTTACCAAAGCCACTTGAGGTACCAGTGACTAGTGCAATTGGTCTTTTTTGCATAGAATTCTCCTTTAAAATGTATAGTATGGCAGAATTTAACTGCAATGTTCACAAAATTGTTCATAAATTTGTTAACAAAATCATAACAAATAGCCTTTGTATTAAGGAAAATTTATGTATACTTAAATGGTTACCACGCTTGGGTAGAAGTGTGCAATACTGCCCCTTACTTTGCTGTTTGTTTTTGGAATGGCTGCTAATACTTTTCACGTTTGGGTATTATAGTTGTGAATGGTATTGTATGCGATTTCTTTAAGCAGATAGAAAAGTACGAAAACTTCTAGTTATAGGCGTGGCTAGAACGTTACCAACACGAAGAAAGAGGGGTTCATTGGTATGAAGGGTTGGCAACAGTATTGGCGTCAGTTTTCCCTGTTTGCTCTGCTGGCGCTAGTGTTAACCGGGTGTGGCAAGGATGAGCTCTCAGCGCTCAAGCCCTCTGGTCCGGTAGCTGCGATGCAGTTTGACCTGATGAAGCTGTCCTCCGCTATCATGATCGGCGTCTTCATTGTCGTTATGGCGATCTTTACGTACGTCCTTATCCGCTATCGTAAGCGTCCCGGACAGCAAGGCATTCCTAAGCAGGTTGAAGGAAATCATGCACTTGAAATTCTTTGGACGGTAATTCCTTTCTTGCTCCTAATCATCATGGCGATTCCGACTGTTACTACTGGTTTCGCACTGCACAAGGAGTACCCGAAAGAGGAAGCAGTTCAAGTAAAGGTTACCGCTCACCAATTCTGGTGGGAATTCGAGTATCCTGATCTTGGAGTAGCGAGTGCACAAGACTTGGTATTGCCGGTTGGTAAAAAGGTTCAATTCGTATTATCAGCATCTGATGTTAAGCACGCATTCTGGATTCCTGCATTGGGCGGTAAAATCGATACGAACCCAGGGCAAGAAAACAAAATGTGGCTGCAAGCAGACAAAGCAGGCATTTACTACGGTAAATGTGCGGAGCTCTGTGGAGCCTCCCATGCCTTGATGGACTTCAAGGTAGAAGTAAAGGAACAAGCAGATTTTGACACTTGGGTAGCGAACATGAAGGGCGTTCAGGCAAAAGAACCTGTAACGGCAACTTCTCCACTGGCTGCAGAAGGTCAACAAATCTTTGATAAGAGCTGTTTGGGATGTCACGCTGTGGCAGGTAAAGGCGGTAAGATGGGGCCAAACCTGACTAACTTTGCAGATCGCGAACGTGTAGCAGGTATCAAAGCACATACGCCTGAAAACATTGCAGAGTGGCTGAAAGATCCGCAAAAAATCAAGCCAGGCAACAAAATGCCTAACCTCAACCTCGATGACAACCAAGTGAAAGCACTTGTAGAGTACATGGAGACATTGAGCGTAAGCGAGAAAAAGTAAAGTAAAACCTCATAAAACTTATTGCATTGACAATCGTCATAGGCAGTGACGCTTAAAAAGGAGGTAAACCCGTGTCTGCACATGCTTCTCATGCACCAAATCGCTCGGGGCTGTGGGATTATCTTACGACAGTGGACCATAAGAAGATTGCGATCCTGTATCTGATTGCTGGTGGGATATTCTTCTTGGCCGGTGGTTTGGAAGCCCTGCTGATTCGTTTGCAGTTGATGTACCCAGAGATTGAACTCGTTGGTGCCAAGACTTTTAATGAATTAATTACGATGCACGGCACTACGATGATTTTCTTGGCGGTTATGCCGATCATTTTTGCTTTGATGAACGCGATTGTCCCTCTTCAAATCGGTGCACGCGACGTAGCATTCCCGTTTGTTAACGCTCTCGGATTCTGGCTATTTTTCTTCGGGGGAGTGCTACTGAACACAAGCTGGTTCTTGGGTGGCGCACCTGATGCTGGTTGGACATCGTATACAACCTTGGCTTTGAATCAATACAGTGGCAGAGGCGTAGACTTCTACGTACTCGGTTTGCAAATTGCCGGTCTCGGAACGCTGATTGGTGGTATTAACTTCCTGGTTACGATCATCAACATGCGTGCTCCAGGTATGACATTCATGCGTATGCCAATGTTCACCTGGACGTCCTTTATTACATCCGGTTTGATCCTCTTCGCATTCCCTGCGATTACGGTTGGTTTGGTTCTGTTGATGTTTGACCGTTTGTTCGGCGGAAACTTTTTTAACCCTGACGCAGGTGGTAACGTTGTTATCTGGGAGCACTTGTTCTGGATCTTCGGTCACCCCGAAGTATACATTTTGATTCTCCCGGCATTCGGTGTCATTTCAGAAGTAGTTTCTACATTCTCAAGAAAGCGTCTGTTTGGTTACAGCTCTATGGTATTTGCAACAGCGCTGATCGGTTTCTTGGGCTTCATGGTGTGGGCTCACCACATGTTCACAACAGGTTTGGGCGCAATTGCCAACACGCTGTTTGGACTTGCAACCATGTTGATTGCTGTTCCTACAGGGATCAAAATTTTTAACTGGCTGTTGACCATGTGGGGCGGTCAAATCCGCTTCCCTACCGCAAACCTGTTTGCAGTAGGATTTATCCCAACGTTTACAATCGGTGGTATGACAGGGGTTATGCTTGCGGTTCCGCCGGCTGACTATCAATACCATGACAGTTATTTCGTAGTTGCTCACTTCCACTACGTAATCGTAGGGGGTCTCGTATTCGGTCTCTTCTCTGGTCTTTACTACTGGTGGCCGAAAATGTTCGGTAAAATGCTGAACGAAACAATTGGTAAATGGAACTTCTGGACGTTCTTCATTGGTTTCCACCTTACCTTCTTCCCGCAACACTTCCTGGGTCTGATGGGGATGCCGCGCCGCGTCTTTACATACCTCAAAGATCAGAACCTGGATATGGGGAACTTTATCAGTACGATTGGTGCATTTGGTATGACGATCGGTACCATCCTATTCGTGATCAACGTAGTCGTTGCAGCGAAGAGCTCCAAACGCGCTCCTGCAGATCCTTGGGATGGACGTTCACTCGAATGGGCGATTCCTTCGCCGCCGCCGGAGTACAACTTCGTTCAAACGCCTCTCGTTCGCGGTTTGGATGCGTTGTGGGTTGAGAAAATGGCTGGTAACAAAGGCATGACGCCTGCGGAGCCTATTGGCGACATTCACATGCCATCGCCATCGTTCTTGCCATTCCTGATGTCTCTCGGATTGTTCGTGGCAGGCTATGGCTTTATCTACCACAACTATGTGGTTGTAGTCATTGGAATACTCGCTACACTGTCCTGCATGTTTACCCGTTCAGTGAAAGACGATCCAGGCTATCACATTCATGAAGATGAACTCGAAGAGAAAGGGGTAAAGGCTTAATGGCTAACCATCACGCACATGCAGTATTGCCTGACGAACCGGAAAAAGCCACCCTTGAAGGTAAGAATAAGGTTCTTGGCTTCTGGCTCTTCCTCGGTGGGGAGACAGTTCTCTTCGGTTCCTTGTTTGCAACATTTATCGCTCTTCGTGATCAAGCAAATGGTGGACCAACGTCCCAAGCGTTGTTTGACATGAATCTCGTTGCAGTGGCCACACTTCTCTTGCTTACCAGCTCGATGACAAGTGTTATGGCTACACTGGCTCTTCACAGGAAAGACCTCAAGAAGATTCAGCTATGGCTGACTATCACAGTAATACTCGGTCTCGGCTTCCTTGCTTTGGAGATTTACGAGTTTGTACACTATGTAAATGAAGGACTGAAAATGTCAACGAGTGCATTTTCATCTGCCTTCTATACATTGGTTGGATTCCACGGAGCTCACGTAGCGTTCGGGATTTGCTGGATCACCCTTTTGCAACTATCTGCGACGAAAAAGGGCCTAACGGTAGTAACTGCGCCGAAGTTCTACCTGGCATGTCTGTACTGGCACTTTATCGACGTTGTATGGGTATTCATCTTTACCGTGGTATATCTCATGGGTATGATCGGTGGAAAGGTGGGATAATCTATGGGAGCACAAGCTCATAATGAAGAGGTACGCAAACCGAAAGTGAAGCACGAAGGTCCGAAAAGACACCTTGTTGCTTTCATCGGATCTCTCGTATTGACCGCACTGGCATTCATTGCAGTGGCGTATGAAGCAATTCCATCAGGTTTTACCGTACCATTCATCGTAGCACTGGCCTTTGTTCAAGCGTTCTTCCAGCTGTATGTCTGGATGCACATGGATCAAAAAGGTCATGAGTTTGCACGGATCAGTATTTTCGCAGGATTGTTTGTAATTATGATGGCGATCATCGTCTTTATTTTCTGGGTCTGGGTCTAGAAAGTGGAGCGATGCGAGAGAGGACAGACATTGGGTCTGTCCTCTTTTTTTGTGTATTTGTTTTATTAAGTGGCTGTTGGGGAGGGGAAGAAGCGAATTTCCAGTCTACGCTTCGGCCTACGCCCCGCAAGGGGGATTCACTGTCCGCTCTGGAATGAATGTCGGGAACGCTTCAAAAGTAGCAGTCTCGAAGAAGGGGTAGCAGAGGTTGAAGCTAAAACCATTCCCGCCATTCATCCCTCCGCTGGGTAGGGCTCCAGAGGCGCTTGGACTGGAAATTCGCTTCTTCCCACGCGGCTTTTATTAAATTCCGAAAAAGGACTCCTTGAAATTCCCTAACAAATGTTTTGAATAATCAAAGGCAACCACAGCTGTTCGAAAGTCCTGTCACATGTTTGGAAGGAGACCGCCCGAACGCAGTGAGGATACAGGCGACTGGAAAACATGTGGCAGGGCTTCCCACGACCACAAAAGTTGGAAGACACCCCATCGAAGCATATTCTGTCAGCCTTTTGCCAGTCATAAACATGAAGAGAAGGGGGGAGTAAGAGCAGACGGAGTTTTCGCGCTTTTTGAAAAATACTTGCACCTGTCACAAAGGCTTTATATAATAAAAATATTAACATGCGTTAAAATAACGTTATATGAATTAGTCGTCACACATTGCAACTATAATCTGAGGAAAGCAGGGATCATGATGGTGAAATTGGTAGCAATTTATCGCAAGCCCGAAGATATCGATGCTTTTGACAAGCATTATTTCGAGGTACATGGCCCATTGGCAGAAAAAATGCCTGGCTTAATCAAAATGGAAGTAAGCAAAATCTACGGAACACCAATGGGAGAATCTGACCTGCATCTGATGGCAGAAATGTACTTTGAATCAAAAGAAGCTTTGACGGAAGCGTTGTCATCTTCTGAAGGCCGCGCAGCAGGAAAAGACCTCCGTGGCTTCGCTGGACCCATTGTGTCCATGCATTTTGCAGAAGTAGTTTAATCATGACCACGAAAAGATTGATAGACGAACAAGCGCTCCATCAGAAGCATTACGCAGAGATTTGCGAGAAGCTAAAGCAAGATCCATTTGCTCAATTTTTGGGCATCAAGCTGATTGAGCTGGGAGAAGGAACGGCGACTGCGGAAGTCACGGTTGCCGAGCATATGCTGAATGCCCACGGCACCGCGCATGGCGCAATCATCTTCTCTCTGGCAGACTTTGTTTTTGCAGCGGCTTGTAATTCCTATGGCAAAACATCTGTAGCACTGTCGATGAATATCGGATTTTTGGCTGCTGCCATGAAAGGAAATCGCTTGGTGGCAACTGCGACCGAAGAGAAGAAAAACAATCGCACAGCCTGGTACCGCATCCGTGTAGAAACGGAGCATGGCTTGGTAGCGACACTGGATGCACTGGCGTACCGGAAAAGTGATTACTTCGTCGAAATCGAGGGAAACGAATAACTGACAGCGAAAATAAACCGGAGAAAGGATGCCAAAAGCCACGTGCTTAGGCTCCTTTCACTGTTTCAAGACGATACGAGAAAGGGGGCAAAGATGTCAGTGGAGATCCGTAATCGATTCAACCACTACCTGGGCATAGAAGTCGTTCACCGAGATGAACAGGGCTGTAAGGTAGCACTGAAAATTCGCCCCGAGCTATTCAATAGCATCGAAGGTGTCGTACACGGAGGCGTTACGGCGACATTAGCCGATGTGGCGATGGGGCATGGGGCAGCACCCCATGTGGATGGTGTACAGCAATGTGTGACGGTGGAGAGCAAGATTCAATACCTCCACCCTGCACGCGGTGAGGTACTCGAGGCACAATCTCATGTATTGAAACAAGGAAAAAGCCTGATCGTGATGGAAGCACGCGTGACTTGTGATGGCAAGCTTGTGGCTTTTGCTACCGGCACGTATGCACGGGTGAACCCGCCTACACAAGGAGGACGTTGATGATGGAAGAGAGCGTTCGCTTTGAACGTGAAGGACATATAGGACTGATTACATTAAATCGTCCAGATGAGCTGAATGCGCTGAACTACGATACATTGGAGCGCCTGGGAAGCTTGATTGAGCAGGTGCGTTTGGATGCAAAAGAGATTCGCGTGGTTATCGTGAAGGCAGAAGGGCGAGCATTTAGTGCAGGGGCAGATTTGAAGGAGCGCCGTACACTGACGGAACAGCAGGTGCGCCGCAATGTCCGCAAAATCCGCGATGTATTTACTGCGTTGGAGAGGCTTCCGCAGCCGACGATTGCCATGATCAACGGATTTGCTTTTGGCGGGGGATTTGAGCTTGCGCTGGCCTGTGATTTCCGCTATGCCGTCGCAGATGCCAAAATGGGACTGACAGAGGTGAGCTTGGGCATCATTCCTGGTGCGGGTGGTACGCAGCGGTTGTCTCGCTTAGTCGGACCTTCCAAGGCAAAGGAGCTGATCCTGACTGCCAGGCGCATACAAGCGCAGGAAGCGTATCATATCGGTTTTGTAAATGCTGTTGCAAAAGATACAGAGGAGCTGCGTGAGCTGGCAATAGGGCTGGCAAACGAGATTTTGGCAAATGCTCCGTTGGCGGTTTATCAGGCAAAGTCAGCTATTGATCGCGGAAGCAGTGTTGATTTACAGACAGGTCTAGATATCGAAACCATGTGCTATGAAGTGATTATTCCCACGACAGATCGTCTGGAAGCATTGGAAGCCTTTCGCGAAAAGAGAAAACCAGTTTTTAAAGGCGAGTAACATTTTCAAATAAGCACTCCATACCGAGTCATAACGCAAGGGAATGAGGGAAGCGACATGATTTTTAACACAGAAATGGAAACGCTACCAAGAGAGAAAATGACGGAACTGCAACTGGCACGCTTGAAAGAAACGGTTAAACGCGTATACGAGCGCGTTCCTTTCCACACAAAAGCATTCAATGAGGCTGGTGTGAAACCAGAAAACATCCAATCGATCGAAGACATACAGAAGCTTCCCTTTATGAAAAAGACTGATTTGCGAGAAAATTATCCATTCAATCTGTTTGCGGTTGAAATGAAGGAAGTAGCACGCATTCATGGTTCTTCCGGAACAAAGGGAAAACCGACCGTTGTCGGCTACACCAAAAAAGACTTGGAGAATTGGGCGGAGATCGTGGCCCGCGCCATTTGCTGTGCGGGTGGAGAGCCAGGGGACATTTTCCATAACGCGTATGGCTACGGTCTTTTTACAGGCGGTTTGGGTCTGCACAATGGCATCGAGCATATGGGCGCAGTCGCAGTGCCAGTATCCGGCGGCAATACCTCCCGTCAAATTACGTTGATCGAGGACTTCAAGCCACGTGGTATTGCAGCAACGCCATCCTATGTCCTCAACATCGTGGAAGAGATGAAAAAGCAAGGAATCGATCCACGTGAGACGAGTGTCAAATACGGGATTTTTGGTGCGGAGCCGTGGTCGGAAGAAATGCGCGTGCAGCTGGAGCAAGAGCTCGACATTAAAGCCGTGGACATTTACGGTCTGAGCGAAGTGATGGGGCCAGGCGTTTCCATTGAATGTCAGGAGGCGCAGGATGGCCTACATATCGCAGAAGACCATTTCTACGCAGAAATTATCGATCCGAATACCGGAGAAGTGCTTCCATACGGACAAGAGGGCGAGCTCGTATTTACGTCGCTGACGAAAGAAGCATTCCCGGTTGTCCGCTATCGTACGGGTGATATCGCGTCCCTCAATCCTGAGCCCTGTAAGTGCGGAAGGACAACCATGCGGATGTCGCGCATCAAAGGGCGTGTAGATGACATGCTCATTATTCGCGGAGTCAATGTGTTCCCGACAGAGATCGAGTCCGTTCTGCTTACGTTCAATCAATTGGCTCCACACTATCAGGTCGTCATTGAGCGCGACGGTGCCCTCGACCGTTTTGAGGTGCACTGCGAGCTGACACCAGCATATGCAAAAGAGCTCAGTGAAAATGACAGCTCTGCTCTCTCGTCATTGGTGAAAGAAATTTGCCATCACATCAAAAATACGTTAGGTGTGTCCGTGGTGCTGCGGGTGCAACCGCCAAGTTCCTTGACGCGTAGCGAAGGCAAAGCGATACGAGTCGTAGATAATCGAAACAAATCTCAGGCAGCGATCTAAACCAACTCCTGTAAAAAAAGGGTGTGACAGTTCATGGCCTATGAATATATTAGCGTAGCCAGTGAAGATGGTGTCGGTATCATTACGTTGAATCGGCCGAAGATTCTAAACGCGCTGAATTTGCAGCTCATCGACGAATTGGTTGACCAGCTGGAGCAAATGGACCGCGACCCGGATATACGGGTGATCATCCTGACTGGAAACGCGAGGGCGTTCGCAGCGGGTGCCGACATTAATGAAATGGTGGAAGCATCAGCCATCGACATCATGAAGCGCAATCAGTTTGCGGTTTGGGATCGCATCTCACTCATCTCCAAGCCGATCATTGGTGCCGTCAGCGGCTTTGTGCTCGGTGGTGGCTGTGAATTAATGATGAACTGTGACATTGTGATCGCTTCGGAGACAGCCGTCATTGGCCAACCTGAAATCAAGCTGGGAGTCATGCCTGGGGCTGGTGGTACACAGCGTCTGACGCGTGTGGTAGGTGAACGAAAAGCACTGGAGATGCTGCTCACAGGTGAACCGATTTCGGCCAAAGAAGCGTTGAAATACGGATTGGTCAATCGGGTAGTGCCAGTAGAAGCGTACTATCAGGAAGCGCTCAAGCTGGCGAAGCAAATCGCCCAGCAGCCGCCGCTCGCGGTACAGGTCATCAAAAAATCCGTGTACAAAGCTGGTGATCTCGCTCTTCAAGAGGGAATGGATTACGAGCGAAACAGCTTTTATCTTCTTTTGGCAAGCGAAGATCGAAAAGAAGGCATGCAAGCATTTCTGGAGAAGCGCAAACCCCGTTTTATGGGACATTAGGAGGCGGCCATGTACGAAACGATTCTTTATGAAGTGTCAGAAGGCATAGCAGTAGTGACCTTGAACCGTCCGGACAAATTCAATGCGTTTACAGCCGTCATGAACAAGGAAATCACTGATGCGTTGAAGCAAGCACAGAAGGATGCGGACGTGCGTTGCATCGTTCTTACCGGAGCAGGGAAGGCGTTCAATGCGGGTCAGGATCTCAGTGACGTTGCTGGAGGAGGAGACGTGGATTACGGGGCTTTCTTGAGGGATCGCTATAATCCAATGATCCTCCAGTTTCAAAAAACAGAGAAGCCAATCATCGCAGCGGTTAATGGTGTAGCAGCAGGTGCAGGCATGAGTGTTGCGCTGGCGTGCGATATTCGTCTGGCATCGGAAAAGGCATCCTTCGTCAATGCCTTCGTGAACATCGGGCTCGTTCCTGATTCAGGGGGCTGCTACTTCTTGCCGCGCATCGTCGGGATCGGCAAGGCGTTGGAGCTGGCGATGACGGGGGAAAAGGTTACTGCTGAGGAAGCACTGCGAATTGGATTGGTCAATCAGGTGTACCCTGCGGAGAGCTTCATGGAGGATGCGCTGGCGTATGCGCGCAAGCTGGCGTCACTGCCGACGAAGGGCATTGGTTTGATCAAGCGCACGATGTACAAAGGGCTTGAGATGGGGTTGGAAGAGACCTTGGAATATGAAGCTTTTGCACAAGAGGCGGCTGGCAGCACAGAGGATCATAAAGAAGGGGTCACCGCTTTCATGGAAAAACGTGCGCCTCGTTTTACAGGCCGTTAGAGGCGAAGGGAGGCAAGCCCAAGTGAGTATAAAAACAGTAGGCGTCATCGGGGCGGGAACGATGGGAGCGGGGATCGCTCTCGTATGCGCTCGAAAAGGACATCAGGTCATGCTGCTGGATGCAAATCAGGCGGTGCTGGACAAAGCCCTTGTCTATTTGGAATCGATCCTGACAAAAGACGTGGAGAAAAACAAAATCAGCGAGCAAGAAATGACAGAGACGCTAGAGCTGGTCCATCTCGTTTCGGAAATGGAGCAGTTGGCAGACTGCGATATCGTCATCGAAGCGGTGCCAGAGCGTCTTGATTTGAAAAAAAGCATTTTCAGCCAGCTTTCTGGGATTTGCAGAGAGGATGCCCTTTTACTAACGAATACTTCCTCCATCTCGATTACGGAGATTGCAGGAGGGCTTTCGCATCCCGAGCGCATTCTTGGCTTTCATTTTTTCAATCCCGCACCTGTCATGCCTTTGGTTGAGGTTATTCGCGGGAAAAAATCGAGCGAGGAAAATGTGGAGATGGCGTATCGATTTGCGCAAGAGTTGGGCAAGGTGCCTGTTCTGGTGACGGACACCCCTGGCTTTATCGTCAATCGCATCGCGCGTCCTTATTATAATGAAGCATTGCGCATCCTGGGCGATCATGTGGCAGGTGTGGAGCAGATTGACCGCATCATGAAGCTGGCTGGCGGATTCAAAATGGGACCGTTTGAGCTGCAAGACATGATTGGCATCGACATCAATTTTGCCACCACCAAATCGGTCTATACCGACTTCTTCCATGAAGGACGATTTAAGCCTAGCCGGATTCAGCAACAAATGGTTCAATCCGGTAGCTTGGGCAGAAAGACGGGGGAAGGCTTCTATGACTACAACAAATAAGGCTGTATTGCTCGTGGGCACAAGCCCGCTGTACGCAGAGTTGAATCAATTGATGGTGGAAAGAGGCTACCAGGTGCTTACGCTTGCAGAAGCAATGGCGGAACCTGAGCTGGTTGAATTGGCTGTGGAAGTAAATAGCGTGGATATGCAGGCGAAAAAGAGGCAGGTACGCGAGCTGGATGACCTATTGCCACCAAACGTACCGATCATCACGACTTCGCTCGCGATTACAGCGACAGAAGTAGCGTCCTGGACACAACATCCTGAACGCGTTTGCGGATTTGGAACGCTCGTGCCCTTGGTCGAACGGGAGCTGATCGAGATTGCCCCTGCTCTGCAAACGGAGCTGAATACGATTCAAGCAACAGAAGGCTTCTTTCAATCGCTCGGGAAAGAGACGGAAACCGTAAACGACGAGGTAGGTCTCGTATTCCCGCGCATTTTAACACTCATTATCAACGAGGCAGCCTTTACTCTGATGGAAAAAACAGCAACGGCTACTGATATTGATATCGCGATGAAAAAAGGCACCAACTACCCATACGGTCCTCTCGAATGGGCAGATCGCGTTGGCTTGGATGAGATTTTTGCGATATCGAGAGGCTTGCAGCGGGATCTGGCCGAGGAGCGTTATCGCACTGCACCGCTATTACGAAAGCTGGTGCTGGCAGGGCGAGTCGGCGTACGCAGTGGGCAAGGCTTTTACACGTACGAAGAAAAAGTGGGTGTAGAGGCATGAGCTTGACTAACAAGGAGGTGTACGTAGCAGCAGCCGTACGTACACCAATCGGCAAGCTGGGCGGAAGTCTGAAGAACACCCCCATCGACGACCTGACAGCCATTGTCTTGAATGGAGCGCTTGCGAAGGCAGGACAATCCGGTGAGATTGTTGATGGGGTCATCATGGGTAACGTTATATCGGCCGGACCGTTTATTAATATTGCCCGCGTTGGTTTGTTGAAAGCAGGGCTTCCTGACACCATACCT
The DNA here is from genome assembly GCF_000010165.1 of Brevibacillus brevis NBRC 100599. Lineage (NCBI taxonomy): Bacteria > Bacillati > Bacillota > Bacilli > Caryophanales > Paenibacillaceae > Brevibacillus > Brevibacillus brevis. The sequence continues at coordinate 5,261,468 of NC_012491.1, read as the reverse complement.
GGACTGACTGTAAATCGGGTATGTGCATCCGGGCTGGAGGCAGTCAATTTGGCTGCGCAGTCTATCCAGGCAGGACATAGTCAGGTCATGCTGGCTGGCGGTGTAGAGAATTTGACTCGTTCACCGTACATCATGGAAAAATTCGAGCAGCCGTATCAACGCGGCGGACAGACACTGATCGAGTCTTTTGGCGGACCTCGTTCTGCTCCTGTCTCGATCTATGGCGATCTGACCATGGGAGATACCGCGGAAAACGTGGCAGAGCAATTCGACATCAGTCGCGAGGATCAGGATCGTTTTGCAGCAGAGAGCCAGTCTCGGGCTATCACCGCGATAGATGCAGGTCTGTTCCGCGATGAGATCATTCCCATCACGTTAAAAGGGAAAAAAGGGGAAGAGACGCTGTTTGATACGGATGAATTCCCAAGAAGAGATTCCAGTGTGGAGTCGTTGTCCAAGTTGCGACCTGCCTTCCGAAAAGATGGTAGCGTCACAGCAGGCAACTCCTCCGGCATAAACGATGGCGCAGCGGCTTTGCTCTTGATGAACGAAAAAATGCTGCAAAAGACAGGCGTCGCTCCTTTGGGGCGCATTGTTCATTTCGTCAGTGCTGGTGTAGATCCGCGCATTATGGGCATGGGTCCGGTCGCTGCGATCCGCAAGCTGCTCGCAGAAACGAACATGACCGTAGAGCAAATCGACCTGTTTGAGTTAAATGAAGCGTTTGCTTCCCAATCACTCGCCTGCATGAGAGAACTGGGACTGGACCCTCTGAAAACAAATGTAAACGGTGGGGCAATCGCGTTGGGTCATCCACTCGGAATGAGCGGTGCCCGCCTGGCAGGTACGATTCTTTTTGAGCTGAGACGTCGCCAAAAGAAATACGGAATCGTTTCGTTGTGCATAGGCGGCGGTCAAGGATTGGCCACGTTAGTAGAAGCGCTATAGAAAAAAGCCCTTGTGCATGGGAGGAGTGGAAGAATGGGTACACCTGTCATCATAGATGCTGTGCGCACGCCAATCGGCCGCATTGGTGGTGCGTTGAAGGATGTGCGCCCGGATGACCTGGGCGCATTGGTGATTCAAAAGCTGCTGGAACGAAATTCCATCGATCCGAAGACGATTGATGATGTCATCATGGGCTGTGCCAATCAGGCTGGGGAAGACAACCGCAACGTCGCGCGTATGTCACTTCTATTGGCGGGATTGCCTGTCGAGGTGCCGGGAGTGACTGTGAACCGCCTGTGTGGCTCAGGTCTGGAGGCTGTGAACCAAAGCGCGAATGCAATCAAAGCCGGAGCAGGTCACGTCTATATCGCGGGCGGGACAGAGAGCATGACACGCTCTCCGCTGGTAATGATGAAGCCTGGCACGGCTTTTCAGCGCGGCAATCAGCAGTTAGTTGATACGACGTTGGGCTGGCGATTGGTCAACGAAAAAATGAAAGAGATGTATCCGCCGATCAGCTTGGGGGAAACTGCGGAGAAGGTAGCGGAGCAATACGGCATTAGCCGCGAAGCGCAGGATGAGTTTGCATTGCGTAGTCAGCAAAATTACGCATGTGCTTTGGCAGAAGGAAAGTGGGAGGCCGAGATCGTTCCGGTAGAGCTAAAAGGGCGCAAAGGTGAGGTCACACTGTTTGCACACGATGAGCATGCACGTCCGGAGACGACTATCGAACAGCTGAAAAAACTGAAACCAGCATTCCAAGCAGATGGCAGCGTCACAGCAGGCAACTCCAGCGGTCTAAATGATGGAGCCTGCGCTCTACTCATCATGGAACAGGAAGCGGCTCTTGCAGCCGGTTTGAAGCCTCGTGCAAGGATCGTCGCATCCGCAGTCGCAGGCGTTGATCCATCCGTGATGGGAATTGGACCTGTACCTGCTACGCGAAAAGTACTGAAGCAGGCAGGCTTGACGCTTTCGCAGATTGATCTGTTCGAATTCAACGAGGCTTTTGCGGCGCAGGCAGTGGCAAGCGTACGCGAGCTGGGAGTCAACCCTGATCTGGTCAACGTAAATGGCGGAGCGATTGCTTTGGGTCATCCGCTCGGATGTAGCGGAGCGCGCATCCTTACTACTCTTTTGTATGAAATGGAGCGACGTGATGCTCGTTACGGGTTGGCCGCGATGTGCATTGGAGTTGGACAGGGAATTGCGACGATTATCGAGCGTGTGTAGCTTGGACAGATAGGGAGGCAGGTACTCTTGATAGATAGACTGCAGCCGGGTACGACGGAAGAATTTACTGTGACAGTGACAAAGGACATGCTTCCTGTTTTTGAAGGCCAAGTCGTGCATCCTGTGATGTCGACGGTCAGCATGATTTATTACATGGAATGGGTGGGAAGACGCGTCATTTTGCCGTACCTGGAAGCCGATGAAGAGGGCTCGGGATTTGCTGTAGATATCAAGCATGTCGGCCCAGCTGTAATTGGTCAGGAGGTCACGTTCCGGGCTTCCTGTGTGCAGGTTACCGAAAAACGCGTAGTGTGCGAGGTTACTGCGGACACTACACGTAATCGTGTCGGACTCGGGACGTTCGTCCAGGCCATCTTCAAAAAGGACGAGATCAAGCAGCGCTTTGAGGCCTTGCAAGCTGAGATCAATCAGGAAGCAAGTAGGGAATTATAAATTTGACAGAATAAATTGACTCTTTTAAAATGTTTTACTATAATTACGTTAAAATTACGTTATACGATTTTATCGTCATATACTCTCGATCGATTCACGCACTTCCTACAGAATATGGTACAATTTCACACAGCTAATAGGTATGAATCGATTTGGGGGTAGAAGAAACGTGAAGCCACAATCCATGCTTTTTACAATTTACGGTGAATACGTCCGCCATTATGGAAGCGAAATCTGGATTGGTAGTCTGACCAAGCTGATGGGGGAATTCGGACTGTCGGAGCCGGCTGTTCGTGCAGCGATCTCCCGGATGCTTCGCCAAGGCTGGCTGGAATCGCGAAAAGTAGGGAACCGCAGCTTCTACTCGGTATCCGACCGCGGCAAAAAGCGGCTGGAAGAGGCAGCGGCACGTATTTATAAGGTCGAGACAGATGTGTGGGACGGAAAGTGGTGCATTGCCAGCTACAACATTCCCGAGGAGCGTCGAGCGCTGCGTGATCAACTGCGCAAGGAGCTGGGCTGGATGGGCTTCGGGATGCTGACGACAAGCACATGGATCAGCCCGAATAACCTCAGTGATCGCGTGAAGGACCTGACGGAAGCTCACGAGATTACAGAGTATGTCGAGATTTTTACATCCGAGCATATGGGTTGGAGCAATCCGAAGCAGCTCGTGCAGAAATGCTGGGATATCGATGAAATCAATGAAAAATACAAGGCCTTCATCGATGCCTACCGAGAAGAATATGAGCAGCTTTCAGCAAAACTCAGCAATGGGGAAGAGGTTCCAGACAGCCATTGCTTCGTGGAAAAGACAAAGCTCGTCCACCAATACCGCAAGTTCTTGTTCATCGATCCTGATTTGCCGCAGGAATTGTTGCCAGAGCTGTGGTTGGGCAAAGAGGCGGATCAGTTGTTCCAAAATTACTACCAGCTATTGAATCCAGGGGCAATACGATTCTTCGAGACCGTGTATGAAGCTGCGCCATCCGCATAGGCGAAAGCTGCGAAGGAAAGGCCCTAGCACGTCTAGGGTCTTTATTTCATCAATAGATTTTCCATTATTTAAAATGTAAGCGTTTTACTTGGGTATGATTTGGTGGGCGAGAAACAAAGGGGGTACAGCACGAATATGACGGAATTGCTGCAGTACGTTGCAAACGGACTCGTCAGTGGCGGGATTTACGCGATCGTAGCGGTTGGTTTCATCACGATTTACAGCGTAAGCAAGGTGATTAATCTGGCGCAGGGTGAATTTTTGATGCTGGGCGGAATGGTTACAGTAGCATTGATCGGCATGAATCTTCCATATGGGTTGGCAGCATTGCTCGCGATCCTCCTGGTCACCTTGATCGGTGTTTTGATGCAGAAATATGTAATCGCTTACGTCAAAAAGGCTAATCCAATTAGTTTGATTATTTTGACGATAGGGATATCCACACTGATTCGCGGCATTGCCAGCTTTATTTGGGGAAAAGATGCGTTTGCCCTCGAACCGATTACGAGCAATGAGCCGATCTCGTTGGGTGGCGTGATGATCGCACAACAAAGTATCTGGATTTTGGCTGCTGTTCTTATCATTCTTCTTCTACTTTGGTACTTGATGGACAAGACAATTCTCGGCAAAAAAATTAATGCCTGTTCGGTCAACCCGATGGCAGCTCGCCTGATGGGGATTAGCCCGACAAAGATGAGTATGCTGGCCTTCGCCATCAGTGGAGCGACCGGAGCGATTGCGGGAATCGTGATCGCGCCGCTCTCCGTAACGTCCTACGATATCGGCGTGCTGCTCGGAATCAAAGGCTTTTCCGCAGCCATTCTTGGCGGACTGGGAAATCCATTGGGTGCAGCCGTAGCCGCCTTTTTACTCGGGATCGTCGAGTCGCTGGGAGCTGGTTACATCAGTTCCGGTATGAAGGACGCGATCGCCTTTCTGGTGTTGATCGGCATGCTGTTGATTAAGCCATCCGGCATCTTTGGAGAACGCAGCGTTGGAAAAGGAGGGCTATGATGAAGCAGATCATCGATAAGTGGGGCAAAAGCATAGGAATCTACCTGTTCTTGATGGTTCTTTTTCCATTCGTGATGCCAGATGAATACTATCGTTCTGTCGGAATTATTATCGGTCTTCAAGCAATTGTAACCATTGGGCTATGCCTCGTGATGGGGCTGGCTGGACAAATTTCGCTGGGACAAGCAGCGTTTTGGGGGATTGGTGCCTATACCTCGGCAGTATTGACGACAAAGTACGGTCTGCCGCCATTTATCGGTCTCATTGCTGCTGCGATTGTTCCAGGTTTATTCGCCTTTATCCTCGGGCGGGCGATAGCGGGGCTGCAAGGCTACTACCTCGCGATGGCGACGCTCGCATTTGGCTACATCGTCCAGATCGGGATTACGGAATGGGAGCCGGTCACCGGGGGAGCAAACGGGATGATCAGCATTCCACAAATGACTTTCTTCGGTGGAAGCGAGCTGTCCATGTACTTTCTGATTTGGGGAGTCGTCACCTGTGTGCTGCTCTTCTCACTCAATCTCTTGAATTCGCGCGTCGGCAGAGCGTTTCGGGCGATTCACAAAAGTGAGATTGCTGCGACCTCGATGGGAATTGATGTCCGTAAGTTCAAGCTGAATGCCTTTGTGGTAAGCGGCATGTTCGCTGGTATTTCCGGCGGCTTGTACGCCCATTACATGGGAATTCTCGATCCGCAGCCGTTCGGATTGCACGAGTCGATCAAGTTTCTCACGATGGTCGTCATCGGCGGGATGACAAGCATCTGGGGCGCTTTGGTCGGGACGATCCTGATTGGTTTTATCAGTGAGGGGCTGGTCCTTTTGAGTGAAGTGGTGCCGGGCTTGCAGGGGGATGTGGACACGATTGTATTCGGTGCGATTCTCGTGCTGTTCATCATGTTCATGCCTGAAGGATTGGTTCCGCGCATCCGGACTGCTTTCGAAAAAGGGCAGGCGAAAAAGGCGAAGGGCATGGCTGAGGAAGCACAGCGAAAGCAGCAGGTGGAAAGGAAGGCTGCAACATGACGACACTTTTGGATGTGCAAAAGCTCTCTCGTGATTTTGGCGGCGTACGGGCAGTGAATCAAGTAGATTTTCAAGTGCGGGAAGGAGAAATCCTTGCGTTGATCGGTCCGAATGGCGCTGGAAAAAGCACGGTGCTCAACATGGTGTCGGGTGTGATCCCGCCTTCGGAAGGTGAGATTCGCTTCAGCGGCCAGCCGTTGTCACGCGTGCCAGGCTATGAATATGCCGGATTAGGCATCACGCGAACCTTTCAAAACCTCCAGACATTTGACGATATGACCGTCTTGGAAAACGTGATGGTCGGCATGCATACCAAGACAAGTGCGAGTCTCTTTTCCTGCGGCATGAATCTGGCAAAGTCCCGCAAAGAAGAAAAGCTGATGCAGGAGCAGGCACGAACGTGGATCGAGAATGTAGGACTAGCAGAGGTGGCGGCCTCGCTAGCTGGGAGTTTACCGTACGGGAAGCTGCGGCTGATGGAAATTGCCCGCGCGATGGTAGCCAAGCCGCGGTTGCTCTTGTTGGACGAGCCTGCTGCGGGCCTGAACCATACCGAGACGGCGGAGATGAGCCGCATGTTTTGCGAGATTCGCGACAACGGAACGGCTATTTTGCTAGTGGAGCATGACATGGACATGATCATGACGATTGCGGACCGCATCGTTGTATTGGATCAAGGATCAAAAATCGCAGAAGGAACCCCGCGTGAGATTCAGGAGAACCCACGAGTGATTGCGGCGTATCTGGGTGCAGAATGAAGCGTGAAAGAGGTGGAACATGATGGGGAAGACAGTCCTTACAGTAGACAACATCAGGGCTCGCTACGGCCCAGTGGAAGTGCTACACGGCATTACTCTACAGGTGAACGAGGGCGAGATCGTCTCCCTGTTGGGGGCAAATGGGGCAGGCAAAACGACACTTTTGAACTGTATCTGCGGCCTGCATGGCGACAAGGAGGGGAAGATTTGGTTTCGTGACGCGGACATTACGCGCGTTCCTGCGGAGCTGGTGGTACCTCGGGGCATGGCGCATGTACCGGAGCGCAGACAAATTTTTTCCACGCTGACAGTTGAGGACAATTTATGGCTGGGTGCTTCGCATCGGATGCCCAAGACGAGCAAAAAGGAAATTGCCAAAGAAATGGAGACGGTGTATGAACGTTTTCCCATTTTGGCAGAGCGGAAATGGCAGCTCGGAGGAACGCTTTCCGGGGGGCAACAGCAGATGCTCGCCATCGGCAGGGCGCTTTTGTCTCGACCGCAGCTCCTCTTGTTGGACGAGCCTTCACTAGGACTGGCTCCGCTCATTGCCAAAGAAATCCTGACGATTGTGCAGGAGATTCGCTCGGAATGGGGCACCACGGTGCTGTTGGTCGAGCAAAATGCTCGCGCAGCGCTCGCTATTTCCGACCGGGCATACGTACTCAGTACGGGAACCGTCATGCTGGAAGGGAAGGCAGACGAGATAAGCAATGACCCGCGTGTACAATCTGCTTATTTGGGAAGCTCACATGAAGCTGTTTAACAAAGATAACCACATACATGAGGGGGGTACACCCATGAAAAAAAGAACATTCAAAAAATGGCTATTTCCAGCAGCAGTTGCTTCGCTCGTATTCTTGAGCGCCTGTGGAGGCGGCGCTACGCCAGCGGCAGAATCAGGCCCTGGTGGCGCCAGCAAGGACCCGATCAAGGTCGGCGCTATTTTTTCGCTGACGGGTCCGAACAGTCCGCTCGGCGTACCGGAGAAGCAAGCGGTAGAGCTGTTGGTAAAAGAAATCAACGGCGCGGGCGGTGTAGATGGCCGACAGGTAGAAATCATTTTTGAAGACGACAAGTCTGACAATACGGAAGCGGTAAAAGCGATCAAAAAACTCGCATCGAAAGAAAAGGTCGTTGCCGTACTCGGCTCCTCAGGCAGTGGTCCGTCTCTCGGGATGGCTGAGTATGCCGCAGCAGAAAAGCTCCCGCTGATCTCGATGGCAGCTGCAGACCAAATCACCAATCCAGTTCGTGCCAACATCTACAAAACACCGCACACAGACGTACACGGAACGAAGCGCATCTTCAAGTATTTGAAGGAAAAAGGCATTACCAAAATAGCTACGCTCAATGACAGCAATCCATATGGAAGTGGCTGGACGACACAGCTGCAAAAATATGCGCCTGAGTACGGCATCACGATTGTAGCGGAAGAAAAATACGGCACAAAAGACCCGTCCATGAGCTCTCAATTGACCAAGATCAAAGGGACGGACGCACAAGCGCTAATTGTGGCAGGGACGAACCCAGGACCCGCTACGATTGTGAAGGAAGCGAAGCAACTGAACCTCACTATTCCGATTATTAGCAGCCATGGCTCTGCGAACAGCAAATTCCTCGAACTGATTGGAGACGCCGGCGAGGGTGTCCTGATGGTAGCTGGAAAACTGCTCATTCCTGAACAAGTAGCGGCGGACGATCCGCAATCTGCGATCATCAAAAAATTCGTGGATGGCTATCAAGCTGCCTACAATACACATCCTGACGGCTTCGCAGGATACGGATACGACGGCTTGAACTTGCTCGTGGAAGGCTTGAAGCAAGCAGGCAGCGACACATCCAAACTAGGCGAAGTATTGGAAAAGGTGAAATACGTAGGGGTAACCGGAGAATTCAAGTTCACGGCTGATGATCATAACGGTCTGACAGAAGACAGCATGATCATGGTTGAAGTGAAGGATGGAAAATTCCAGCTCGTTAAATAAGTGAAAGAAGTTCGTTCCCTCCGCGTTGTGAAAAAGAATGCGGGGGGAATCGTTGTTTTCATCACAAGGGTAGGAGGAGCAAGCATGTCTCAATTGCTGAATAGCGTCTTAATGGTTGCACCGATTTTACAAAAGGCATTTTTGTCCGAATGTATGGTAGGAGTCACTGACAAAGAGAAGTTTCTCGCCTATTATCCGGCACAGGGCTTGAACCTGGGGATTCGAGTAGGAGATGAATTGCGCCCGGGGAGTATCAATGCGACGGCGGTAAAAGAGGGGAAGAGGGTCGTGAAGAAGATTTCCAAAGAGCTATACGGCGTCCCGTATATCGCAGTCGGTTACCCGCTTGTTGAAAACGGGCAGGTAGTCGGATGCTTGGCGACAGGCGTGACGACCGATCAAGAGGATCGCTTGCACGGCTTGGCTCAAAACTTGACGGACGCGCTGGAAAATATCACGCAGCACACAGAAAGTCTGGCAACGGACGCAGACCATTTGGCACAAGCGAGCCACACGCTGAGTGATGCAGCCGGTCAATTAGGGCTGAAAATTGCAGAAACGACCCAGATCAACGAATTGATCCGCAATATCTCGACGCGCTCCAATGTACTCGGCTTGAATGCCGTCCTCGAAGCGGCTCGTGCAGGGGCTGCTGGTCGCGGCTTTTCCGTCGTTGCAGAGGAAATCCGTCAGCTTTCCCAGACGACCGCTACTTCAGCGAAAGGCATTTTCAGTCTATTAGATGAAATGAATGCACTCGTCGGGACGGTAACGGGCGAAATGGAGAAGACGATGAATCACAGTGTACAGCAGTCGACCCGAATACAGGAGCTGGATGCAGTCATGCAAGAGCTGCGGCATATGGCCGAGCAGTTGAAAAAGGCAGCAGATATAACTGGGCGCGGAGAATAGGAGAGTCTCCATGTAAGCGTATTGCAAAAACGTATGACGTTATGTTATTATTGCGTTATAAAAACGTATTATAATTTTATCATAATGCATATCTGATAAAAGGAGGGCGTTCTCCATGCAAATGAGGCTCGAACATGCCGATCTGACTGAAAACGAAAAGTTGGAAGCGTTTTTAGCGAGAATCGATCGCGGGGAAAAAATAGAGGCAGACGATTGGATGCCAGACGACTATCGCAACCAGTTGATCAAGCTGATTTCGATGCATGGCATCAGTGAGATCATGGGTGCCTTGCCGGAAAAGGAATGGGTACCAAAGGCGCCGACATTGCGCAGAAAGCTGGCGATCATGGCGAAGGTCCAGGACGAGATGGGGCATGGTCAATTGCTCCTTCGCGTCGCAGAAGACTTGCTTGAGCCATTGGGCAAGACGCGCGAGGATATCATGAATGATTTGTTTTCAAAGAGACTGAAATTTCACAATGTATTCCACATGGAAGCACCTACCTGGGCTGATGCTGGTGTGATTGGCTGGCTGGTTGACGGAGCGGCTATCATTACACAATCGATGTCCCTCGATACATCTTATGCACCTTACGCCCGCGCTCTGCATCGGATCTGTGCGGAAGAAAAGTTCCACGCCCAGCACGGGGAGAGCATCGTCTTGGAGTTGGCAGAAGGCACTGATGAACAGCGTCAAATGCTACAAGATGCGATCCATCGTTGGTGGCCTTCCCTCTTGATGTTTTTCGGACCACCGGAAAATGGCAACATTACGAGCAATCAGGAAGCCAACATGCGCTACAAGATTCGCACACAGACGAATGAAGAATTGCGCCAAGTATTCCTGGAAAAGTATTTGCCGCGTATTTTCCATCTTGGCTTCACAGTGCCAGACGATACGATTTACTTCGACGAGGCAGAAGGCAAATGGGTCTACCAACAGCCTGACTGGGAAGAGTTCAAGCAAATCGTCAAGGGGAACGGACCACGCTCCGCTCATCGTCTGAATCTTCGGGTAATGTCTTATGAGGAAACCAAATGGGTGCGCGATGCGATTATGTCGTACGGCCGACAAGTAGGGTAGGTGAATGTGGATGAGCAACGAAAACTTTTTCATATACGAAGTATTCAGCCAAAAAAGCGTAAATGCTCCGTTCGTCCAACAGTTCAGTTTGTTGGCACCCAATAAAGAAGTTGCTTTGAGTATGGCGAGGGAGAATTTCCTGCGCCGTGAGCCTTGTTTTAATTTGTGGGTAGTCAAGCGCGACGACATTTTTGGACTGCCGCCAGAGGAGCGTCCTTTCTTGGAAAGACTCGACAACAAGAGCTACCGGGAGACCAAAGGGTACGGCGATTTGCAGTCGAGATGGCGCCACCATCGTGAGCAGTACGAAGAAAAACAGAAGCATGCAGGCAACGGCAGTTAAGCAGGAGGGATACAATCATGGGCGACCGTTTACATGTAGAAACAGTGGAAGCAGCAAAACAAAACCCGTCATTTGCAAAAGCCTTGACCGACCTGTTGTTCCAGCTTGCTGATGACGATTTTATATTGGCTTATCGCGGATCGGAATGGCTTGGGCTGGCTCCGCATATTGAAGAAGATGTGGCTTTTTCATCGATGTCTCAGGACATGATGGGCCATGCCGTAATGTTTTATGACATGCTCGAGCAACTAGGAGTGGGCAAAGCAGACGATCTCGCACAGCTGCGCGAGGCGAAGGCGTTTTCCAATGCGATCTTGGTAGAGCGTAAAAACGGCGACGGCGAATACAATGATCATCCCCATTACGATTGGGCTTATGCGATTGTTCGCAGCTATGTGTACGGCTTATACAAGCAGGTTCGCTTGGAGGCTCTTACGCAGTCGTCATACGCACCACTCGCGCTGGTCAGTCGCAAAATGATGACAGAGCATCGCTACCATCTGATGCACTGGCAAGTTTGGTTGAAGCAATTGGCGAACAGTACGGCTGATGCCCGTCAGAGGCTGGAGGCAGCCATCGCAAAAGTTTGGAAGGATGCCGGGGAGTTGCCTCAGCTTGGACCAAACCAAGTCGATATCGTTCAATTTGGCCTGATTGCAGAAGAAGAGGAACTGAAACAAAAATGGCTGACACTGACCAAAGACATTTTTGAAAATGCAGGACTTGACTGGCCAGGTGAGCCAGGAGTGCCACAAGAGCGCGGTCGTCATGGTGAACATACTGCTGATCTGGTGCAAGCTTTGGCAACCTTGTCTGAAGTGTATCGCATTGATCCGGCTGCGGGCTGGTAAAAAGGGGTGATTCTCTCATGGCGCAAGAAGAACTGCAACTGCATGAAGGGCTTGAAGCGACATGCTGGGAACTGCTGCAGCAAGTAACCGATCCCGAAATTCCGGTGATTAGCATGGTAGAGATGGGGATGATCCACAAAGTGCGCGTCGAAGCAGACGTCGTACACGTCGAGGTGCTCCCTACCTTTGTCGGCTGTCCGGCACTCGAGATCATGAAGAGAAACATCACAGAAAAGCTGGTGGAGGCAGAAGGAATCAATCAGGTTCAGGTAGCGTTCGTCTATGATCCAGCCTGGACATCTGATCGTATCGCTTTGGATGCCCGCGATAAGCTGAAAAGCTTTGGCATCGCGCCGCCACCGCTTGACTTCAAACCGGGAGACACATGGGAAGTAGCCTGTCCCTATTGTGATTCCCCTTATACGCAAATGGAAAATTTGTTTGGCCCTGCTGCTTGTCGAAGTATTTTGTATTGCCGGCACTGCAAAAATCCATTTGAGGCCCTAAAACCAATCTATTGAGAGAGATTGAGAGGAGCGAATGTCATGGGAGAGTACAAGCAAATGTTTATTAATGGAGAATGGGAGAATGCCGAGAGTGGCGAGTCCATTCAAATTACGAATCCGGCTACAGGTGAAACAGTTGGCACCGTAACCTTCGGTGATGGGCGTGATGCCAACAAGGCCATCGACGCTGCTCATCAGGCATTTGCCAGCTGGTCTCGACTAACTGCTCGTGAGCGCGCCAAATATTTGTACAGTTTGTCCGAGCTGGTGAAAAACAATCGGGATGAACTGGCGGGCATCATTTCTGCTGAAATGGGCAAGCCTTTGGGCGAGGCAAAAGGCGAAGTGCTGGGTGCTGCTGATAACTTTGTTTGGTACGCAGAAGAGGCCAAGCGTGTCAATGGAGAAACGATCCCATCCTCGGTTGCGAATAAGCGCATCATGGTGCTCCGCCAGCCTGTAGGAGTGGTAGGGGCGATTACCCCATGGAATTTCCCGGTGAACATGGTTGCACGTAAGATCGCTCCGGCTTTGGCTGCGGGCTGCACGGTGGTTTTAAAGCCAGCAGAAAGCACGCCGTTGTCTGCGATTCGCATGTTTGAGCTGATTGAGCAGGCTGGCTTTCCAAAAGGCGTCGTAAACCTCGTCATTGGAAATCCGGAATCGATTGGGAAGGAGTTTATCGACAATCCGAAGCTCTCCAAAATCGGATTTACAGGCTCCACCCGTGTCGGCAAGCTGCTGATGGAAGGCGCGGCGAAGCAAGTGAAGCGCGTCAGCATGGAGCTTGGTGGTCACGCACCGTTCATCGTATTCCCGGATGCCGATCTGGATGCAGCCGTAAAAGGTCTGTTTGAGAGCAAGTTCCGCAACTCCGGTCAAATGTGCATTTGCACGAACCGTCTGTACGTCCACGAGGATGTCGCAGATGCGTTTACAGAAAAGCTGGTAGAGCGTTTGAAGCGTGCGAAGGTAGGGGATGGTCGCCAGAAAGAGACGGAGATCGGTCCACTGGTGAACGAGCGTGCCCTGAACAAGGTGCTCGAGCATATCGAGGACGCCAAGGACAAAGGCGGGCAAGTGGTATACGGCGGAAATCGTTTGGTTGAAGGTGATTATGCGAAGGGCTTCTATTGCGAACCGACCTTGATTGCTGGCGTTACAACGGATATGAAAATCTCCTTTGAGGAAACGTTCGGCCCTGTCGTTCCACTCGTGCGTTTTACCGAGGAAGCGGATGTCGTACAGATGGCAAACGACACACGTTACGGCTTGGCTGCTTATGTGTATACCCGCGATAATCAGCGTTGCTTCCGCATGGCTGAGCTCCTCGAATACGGAATCGTCGGGATCAATGACGGATCGCCAACCCAGACACAAGCGCCGTTTGGCGGTTTCAAGGAAAGCGGAATCGGCCGTGAGGGTGGCCGCTACGGAATGGATGAGTATTTGGAGACGAAGTTCGTTTCCTTTGGTTTGTAAGATAAGAAGAGAAGAAGAGTTCAGACAAGATCTGGACTCTTCTTTATTTTTTTTATAGGAAGTGTTGTAAAAGGTACGATGTCCCAATAAAGCTGGTGAGAAGAAAAAGCACAGGTCTCGTAGACCTTGACAACGCCTACCCAGTCGGAACTTCCAAAAGAGGACCACGCTTGTCGAACACTTCTTCCCTGAGAAACTTCCGCCCGTAGGGTGGCTTTGGCTCGACGGTCCCCTTTTGGAAGTGGAGACGGACAGTAAATCCCCCTTGCGGGCGTGTCAGAGTCGGAGAGAACTGTGCTTTTTCTTTCCCTACACTATGTTGACTCCACTCATAAGGAGTTTTTTGTGTGAATTTTACGAATTGTATTGTTCAACACTTTGTTCATTTTTGTCTTCAAAGAAAAAGGGAATAAACGGTATAATGGAGATTGGATCAAGGGCAACATTTAATAGATAAAAATTGGTATTTCAAATTGAAACAAAATGTACATATGACGACGCCCAGCGAGTGCGGCAACGTCCAAGATTTCACATTCGGAAGGGAGGATATAAACTTGGGAAATGCACATCAAATGCACGAGATGTCACCGGCTACCGGATCAGCAACCTTTTCGGATTTATGGAGTCCGGATGTGATGCTTTTGTCGTTGCTCGTGACAACTGTCTACTTTCTTCTAACAGGTCCCATGCATAAACGTTTTGAAAACGCTACACCGGCGACTGGCAAGCAAAGATTGCTTTTCGTGTTGGCAATCGTGTTGTTTTACGTTGCACAAGGAAGCCCTATCAGTTATTACGGCCATCATTACATGTTTAGTTTACACATGCTTCAACAATCGATCTTGTACTTTGCTCTGCCACCGCTCATGCTTCTGGCCATGCCTGAATGGCTTTTGGCAAGGATTTTCAGTCCGAAAGCGCTGAAGCTTATCCTAAACGCTTTGACACATCCGTTAGTGGCAGCGCTGTTGTTCAACTCGCTGTTTTCGTTTTACCATGTTCCGTTTATATTTGATGCCGTTGCGATCAACCATGAGTGGATGACGTTTTATCATATCATTCTCGTGATTGCCGCATTTGCAATGTGGTGGCCCATTGTGAGTCCGTTGTCTGATAACAAGCGACAACTGGCCGGATTGAAAAAACTGTCGTACGTTTTTGCAAACGGTGTCTTGATTACGCCAGCCTGTGCGCTGATTATTTTTGCCTCGGAACCGCTGTACGCTACGTATATAGCTGCTCCACAGCTATTCCAGAGCCTCGATGCGTTTAACGATCAGCGTCTTGGCGGAATCATTATGAAGCTGGTACAGGAGCTTGTTTATGGCTGTGTGCTGGCCTATGTCTTCTACCATTGGTACAAGGCAGAGAAGCAGGACGACTTGCCGATGGATCAATCTTTCGGTGCTGAAAAGCCGACTTTTTAAATATGCGCGAACAGCAGAAACGTTTGTTGAATGAGGTGAAAAAATGGGGCTCATCTTGCCTACGGTAAGTACGACTTTTATTGTCATTAGCGGAATTCTCGTTGCAATTGGCTGGTACGCCATTGCGAAAAAGCAAGTAGATAAGCATATGAAGATTATGAAATGGGCTGCAATCTGTGCCACGATCTTCTTTATCACTTATGTTTCCAGAACGGCTTTTATCGGAAACACGCATTTTGGCGGACCTGATAGCATCAAGCCAATCTATCAGACGTTCTTGTTCTTCCACATCGTCCTGGCAACAGTCGGTGGTGTGATGGGTCTGATTACACTCAGGTACGCTTACACGAAAAATTATGCTTCACATCGGAAGATCGGTCCTTGGACGTCCATTGTCTGGTTTGTCACATCCATTACGGGAGCTGCGGTTTATCTGCTGTTGTATTGGATTTATCCAGGTGGCGAGACGTCTGGCGTGCTGGATGTCATTTTTGGTAAGTAATCGGGTATTCAGATAGAAGGAAACAGGAGGTACAAAACGTGGACCAGCAAATGACCGTGCAGGAATCGCTTGATGCCGATGCTTCTTTGCAGACACAGCCGGTAGGGCCAGCTACCTTTCGGGATTACGTACAACTGACGAAGCCAGGTATTACTCTGTCAAACTTGATGACCACTTTTGCTGCTTTATGGTTAGCGTCCTACGGTTATCCGAACTGGAAACTGGCTTTTTTCACCATGCTGGGAACCGCTTTGGTCATTATGTCGGGTGCGGCATTAAACAATTTCTACGACCGTGATCTGGACAAAAAAATGAAGCGGACGCAACATCGGGGGGTAGCGACAGGAAGAATATCTGCACGTAACGCAATCCTCTTAGGAATTGGCCTGCTCTTGGCAGGGGTTACTGTGTTGGCAGTTTATGCGAATCCCTTGGCGGCTGTTTGGGGATTGATCGGCCACATTTTTTACGTACTGATTTACACGCCGTTGAAACGAGTGACAACTCTCAATACGGTGATTGGCGGTATTTCAGGTGCAGCTCCTCCCGTGATTGGGTGGGTAGCAGTAACAGAGACCATGGACATGACTGCTTGGCTGTTGTTCCTGGTTTTGTTCTTGTGGCAGCCTCCCCATTTTTTGGCGTTGGCCATGTTAAAAACAGAAGAATACCGTGCAGGTAATCTGCCGATGCTACCTGTAGTAAAAGGTTTTGCAGAGACGAAGCGACAAATGGTGCTGTGGGGTTCGGTGTTGTTCCCGGCTTCTTTGCTGCTTTTCATCCACGGTAGCCTAGGCTTTGTGTATTTGCTCGTCATGGGTGTGATGGGGATTGTGTACATGGTTCTGCTTTTCCAAGGGTTCAAAACCAAGGATGATCTTGCTTGGGCACGCAAACTATTCGGCTATTCCATCCTTTATTTGACAGTGTTTTGTGCGGCGATCGTCATTAGTACCATGGTCAACTATTATTGACACGAAACACTCACTAAATGTTCACGGAACATCCCTTGCTTAGCAGGGGATGTTTCATTATCGTAAAAGAGGACATAGAACGAGGTGTTGTTTGATCCTCACAAGAAACAGGGTGACTTACTATGGGAAAATGGCTGAAGCCATTAGCTTTTCTTGCTACCTTGATCATGTTTATCGTGATGGTAGCCGGTTCGCTTGTTACAAAGACAGAATCAGCACTCGGCTGTGGAAATGACTGGCCGCTGTGCAACGGTAAATGGGTTCCGGAATACACGTTGGCATCCATTATTGAATATTCTCATCGCCTGATTACAGGTGTTGCCGGTATTGTTGTCGCGATTTTCTCTGTACTTTGCTGGCGCTATTACAAAAACAACCAAGAAGTTCGCAATCTCGCTATTTTTGGTTTGTTTTTCATCGTAGTGGAGTCCATTCTCGGCGCTTCTGCCGTTATTTGGCCACAGTCCTCATCTGTCTTGGCTCTGCACTTTGGATTCTCTTTGCTTGCTTATACAGGCGTGTTCTTGTTGAGTGTGTTCGTTTATCAGCGGGAAAAAACGCAAAGCCTGGTGAAAACGACCGTCTCAAAAGGCTTCCGCAACTGGATGTGGTTCGTCGCCATTTATACATACGCGGTCGTTTATCTCGGAGCGTATGTCAGACATACGGGTTCAAGTATGGCATGCAGTGACTGGCCACTGTGCCAAGGACAGGTCATCCCAGAGTTGTACGGACAGACTGGTATTCATTTTGCACACAGAATCGCTGCGTTGGTGTTGGGATTCTTGTTGTTGGGGACAATGATTTACTGCATACGTCATTTCAAGGAAAAACGACGTGATTTGTACGGTGCAAGTATCCTGAGCTTTATTCTTTGCATCGCGCAGGTGTTCAGCGGCGGCTTCGTAATTATCTACAAGCTTCACCTGTATGCTACTCTGACGCACTCGATGATCATCACGATTTTGTTCGGGATCATCTGCTACATGTGTTTGCAGACGTTGAAGTCACCGACAAATGAAAAGCTGAGAAGATAAGAGGAAAAGCTGCGCTCCTGATTCGAGGAGGGCAGCTTTTTTTATAAGTGGCTGCGGTGGGGGAAGAAGTCCATTTCCAGTCTACGCTTCGGCCTCCATTTATTTCATAGCTGGGTAGGGCTCCAGAGGCGCTTGGACTGGAAATGCACTTCTTCCGACGAGCTTTTGATAAAACAATCTGTGAGTGGATTCAAAGAACTTCTTGTCCTGCTCTCACAATGATGTAAAAGCATCGGCTCAGATACACAGCTGTTGGAAGTCCTGTCGCATGTTCGGAAGGAGACCGCCCGAACGCAGAGAGGAAAAAGGCGACTGGAGAACATGTGGCAGGACTTCTCCCCACTACAACGGATAGAAGACAACGCATTTACATACCGAACCGTCAGGCTATTGCCCAGACGGTTTTTCAACATTCAATGGAACAAAAACACCATTTTCCCAACGATACATTTGCAAAGTAGTCTCAGGCTTGCCCGGCAGTAGTTCACCTGTATCCGGGTTTAGCTCCTGCTTCGTTTGCCAGTGGTAGAGCAATGGTTTTACTTCGTCATTATGTACGATTTGATAACTGCCGACAGTCCGGAAAAGTTGACCACCCGGCACTGAAACCGTTTCCCGCAGCAGCCCTTCCCATGCTTTGACCAGACGACCTTTGTCCAAATACCACAGATTCGCCTCGTATACTGATACACCTGATACGCCAGTGTGCTGGACTGTTTCAAAAACCCGTTTTCCTGCGAGCAGACGTGGTTCATCTTCCGCGTTCTTGTCGATCTCAGAGGAATTTACTTCACGGGTATAGTCCCAATGGTCCAATTGCAGGCGCGGTGGATTCCATTGCTCTTCCGCGATAAGGGCATATGTACGATCTGGCTTTTGATCCAAAATGTAAAAGTTACCGATATGTACGCTGCCGTTATGCTTAGCGACAATTTCTGGTTCTGGATCATCATCGAGATTGACGAGCTCAAAATCAAAGTTGTCGGTAACAACTGGGGCTTTGGCTTGCTTGTTAATCCAATCCAATACTTGGGTCTTGGTAGGCGCCTTGGAATCAAGGGAAGAGGGGGCAGTGAGGACGAGGCTAGAGGCGGCAAGTCCTACTGTCAGGTTGAGAAACAGGCGGGAATTAGGCAACGGTAACGAGCTCCTTTCCGGGATGAGATCGATCAATCATGACCCTTTCAGTTGGAAGACGAGCAGTCAGGAGCAAAAGTTACGGAGAAGTGGAGTAAATTTCAACCGCGAACAGCGCTGTCTTTTGTTACAATGAAAAGCAAACACATGATCGTGGAGAGTGATAGTAGCTATGCGGATATTACATACAGCCGATTGGCATTTCGGGCGGCAACTGGAAGGGCGGGATCGCCGCATTGAGCAAGCGGCGTTTGTGGACGAGCTTTGTCACATAGCGGATGAGCGGGAAGTGGACTTGGTGCTCATTGCTGGGGATGTGTACGACTCGGTCAATCCGCCTGCTTGGGCGGAAGAGCTTTTTTATGATGCATTGGAGCGCTTGTCTTCGGAAGGCAGGAGAGGTGTTGTCGTGATCGCCGGGAACCATGACCAGCCTGAGCGGGTGCGGGCAGCAGCGCCGCTTGCCACAAAGCACGGGATCGTTTTGTTGGGGTTGCCGAAGGAAGCGCCATTGCTGACACAGGAAGCATCGGCTGATCGCGTGCAAATTGTGCAGGGAGGGCCTTCTTGGCTGGAAATGAAGATTCCTGGTTGCGCTGCGAATGCGATCATTTTGGCATTGCCATATCCTTCTGAATCGCGATTAAAGGAGCTGTTGAGCGAAAGCTTTACCCAGGAGCAGATGCAGCTTGCTTTTTCCGAGCGCATTGCACAATTGCTTGCCGATCTGTCTGTTCATTTTCGCGAGGATACGGTCAATCTGGTCACGAGTCACTTGTTTGTCATGGGCGGTAAAGAAACGGATTCCGAACGTCCGATTCAAATTGGGGGAGCGTTGACTGTATCGCCGCAGGCTTTTCCGAAGAACGCTGATTATGTGGCACTCGGCCATCTTCATCGACTACAAAAGCTCAGTGACAAGCCATTGGTGCGTTACAGTGGCTCACCGATTTCGTACAGCTTTTCTGAAGCAGGCCAGAGCAAGGCAGTCGTACTGGTCGAGGTGGAGCCAGGGCAAGAAGTACGTGAGGAGATCATTTATTTGACGAGCGCACGGCCATTGGCACGTTGGAGGGCAACAGAGGGAATCGAGCAAGTAGAGCGCTGGTTGGAAGAGGGACGCGATGCAGGGGCGTGGATTGACTTGGAGCTGCATGTGTCTGGCGTGATCGACCCGGCAGAATTTCAGCGTGTCCGCAAGCTATCGGATGATTTCTTGAAAATACAGCGTGTTGTCGTGAGGGAAGAGCGTGAGGAGGAAGAGGAACAGCGGGTCGAGCTGACAGAGCTTTCGTCCGATCAATTGTTCAAGCGCTTCTACGAACGAAGACGGGGAGCAGAGCCGGATGAGCAGCTCGTGGCCTTGTTCCAACGTCTATTGGCAGAAACCGGAGGAGAGGGGGAAGAAGAGTGAGACCGATACGATTGAAGCTGGCAGGGATGCACAGCTACCGAGAAATGCAAGAGGTCGATTTCGAAGTGCTATGTCAGGCGGGACTGTTTGGGATATTTGGCCCGACTGGAAGCGGGAAATCGACGATTCTGGATGCCATCACGCTTGCGTTGTACGGGCAGGTCGTCCGGCTGGGCGGGGGTAATCACCCAAAAGAAGTGCTGAACCAACTGGAGCAGCGCGTTTTCGTTTCCTTTACCTTTGAGCTGGGTACTGGCGATGAGCGCAAGCAATATACGGTGGAACGGGAATTTGGTTTGGATAAAAAGGGGAACAAGCGACAACCAGAAGTGAGGCTGATTCAGTCGGGAGCCTTGACCGGAGAGCCGGATGTCGTATTGGAGTCCAAAGCCACTTCTGCGACAGCTGCGATTGAGGCACTGATTGGTCTCACTTTGCAGGACTTTACCCGGGCGGTCGTTTTGCCACAAGGTCAATTTTCTCGCTTTTTGACGCTGAAGGGCAGTGAACGCAATGAAATGCTGCAACGAATGTTCCGCCTACATATATATGGGGAAAAGCTGAGTGAACGCGTACGGCACGCATTGGAGCAGGTCAAGGAACAGATGCATCGCTTGCAGCTGGCGAGTGCAGCACTGGGTGACGCAGGTCCGGAAGCCTTAGAGCTGGCAAGACAAACGTGGGAGGAAGCTGCGCAAAAAGAGCAGGAATTCACCCAGCAAAAACAGGAGCTGGCAGGGAAGCTCAAGGAGCTGGAGGAGCTTAACCAATGGCATCAGGAGCTATTGCACGTCCAGGCGCAACTAAAGCAGCAGGGAGCAAATGAAGCGGAAATGGCAGCTCTCACTGCAAAGATTCGCGAGTGGGAGTCGAGTATTCGACTGTGGCCATTACTCCAGCAATATGAGCGCTTGGATCAGGAATGGCATGCGACCGGTGCGGGATTGGAACGCAGCCGCGAGCAACAGGAGAGCGCACGTTTGGCTGTAGAGGAGGCAGAGCAAGCGTATCAGAAGGTTCAAGCCGAGTTGGCTGTACAGGAGCCGTTACTGATTCAGCAAAAGGGCAGGCTGGTACAGGCACAGGAGTGGGAAGAGGAGCTAAAGGCGATCCGGGAAGAGTGGACAGGTCTGGAACGTGAATGGAACGAAGTGTCAGTCGCCTTGACCAACATAGAACAACAGCTGGAAAAGGATGAGGCCGACTTAAAAAACTGGGAGCTTGCGTGGGCGGAACTGCAAGAACAGATGAAGCAGGTCACGATCTCTCCCGAATGGCGAGCGCAAATAGGAGCAGCCAGGGAAGCGAAGCAGCAGTGGGAGCGGGACTATGCCAAGGCGCGTGAGCTGGAAAAAGAACAACTCACAGCACAGCAGCAAATTCAGGCGGCAACCCATACTGCCGATGAGCACAAACGCAGTTGGGAAGCTTGTGCGAATCGTTTGGCACAAAAAAGAGAAGAGCTGGCAGCACCAGCCGACTCGGCTTTGATGAGCGAAGCTGAATGGGAGAAAGCAAGAAATGTCCTGGCAGATATGAAGCAGGTAGGTCGCCAGTGGCGGGAAGTATTGCAGGCTTTCTCAGCCTGGCAGGAGAAGTCGCAACATATCGTCCAGGAGCGTAAGCAGTTGGAGGAGCACAATCAAGAGCTGACTCGGGCGGTAGAGGCAAGCGAAGCACTTGTGAAGAGTCAACTGGCCCAACGAGATGAGCTGCGCCAGGACTGGGAACGCTGGCAGCAGGAAAATATGGCGCGATTTTTGCGCGAACGTTTAGAGGAAGGCAAGGAGTGCCCGGTATGTGGTTCCGAACACCACCCACACGGCCACCAGAACCATCCAAAAGCATCTGAAGCGGGAACAGAGGGTGATGGCCTGCGTGCTCGAATCAAAGCGTCAGAAGAGGCAGTGCGTGCGGCTGAACAAGAAGCAGGCAAGACCAAGGAAGCTTGGTTGGCAGCAAAGGGAGCGCTTGCTGCTTTTGATGAGCGCCTTGCAAGCGTAAAGGCTGAACAGGAACAGCTGGACGCGCGCTTGGAAGCGATCAAGGCAGAGTGCAGCGGGTACGGACAGCCTTGGATCGTGGATTCTTTTGAAGAGCTGATCGCCGTCTATCAGCGCGAGGAAAAAGAACTGATTGCCAAGCAAGCGGAAAGAGAGCGGCTAAAAGCAGAGCGTGAGCAATTACAGCAGCAGCTGGAGGCCTTGCGTGAGGAAGAAGCGGAAAAGAAACGCTTGATGGAGCGGAGCTCGCTGTTGCTCGAACAGGCACAGAAGGTGATCCATGACAATAAAGCGCGTCTGGACGCTGCATCCATGCAAGAAAAGCAATCCAGAGAAGAGCTGGACGCGAAGCGCAATGAGCTTCCCATTGAGGAAATCGAACTGCGGTACGAGGAAATCGGAAAATCAGATCGCCGTTTGGCAGAATTGCAGCAGGTGCGATCAGAGAAAGAAGCGTTGCGCGGAAAGCTGATGATGCAGGTAGAAGCCGCCAAGTCGCGCAAGGTAGAGGGAAAATCACGGGAAGCGGCGCTGAAGGAAAAGCTGGAAGATAGAAAGCGCATGTGGGAACAAAAGCATGCTCAATGGCTGGAGCGTACGGGAGGACTTACTGCGCAGGAATGTTTGATGAGGGTAGAGGATTCTCTCCTCGGCTTACGTCAGGCAGTCACGCTGGCAGAGACAAAGCGCAAAGAGACCTCCGAAGCGCGGGAAACGGTGCAAAACAATTTGGTCAAGTATTCGGAGACGCTGGCGATCCTCACGCGGCAACGCACGGAAGCTCACGAGACCTTGTACCAAGGCTTGCAGGAAACAGGTCTCGGCACTGTCGAGTATGTACGGGAACGGTACGCAGAGCGCGAGCAATTGCCACAGGCACAGGAGCAAGTCGAGGCTTACACGAGAATCGCAGGGCAGCTTCGTTATGAGGAAGAACGGCTGCAACAAGCTATAGCAGGCCGTTCGTTTACGCAGGAAGAGCTCACCACCGCAAAAGAGGCGTGGGATCAATGGGAGCAAGCCTTCCAGGAGGCTCAAAAGCAAGTCGCTGTCGCCAAAGAGCATGTGGATCGCATGGAAAAAAATCATGACAAATGGCAAGAGCTTCACAAAGAGATGTTACAGCAGCAGGATGAACAGAGCCGCTTGGAAGAGTTAAAAAAATTGTTTGAAGCTAAGGCGTTTGTCCAGTTCATTGCGGAGGAAAAACTGGTATCAATCGCAAGAGACGCTTCCTATCACCTGAAGCGGATGACCGCCAATCGTTACGGACTGGAAATCGGCGACGAGGGCGAATTTGTTTTGCGGGATGAGGGAGCTGGTGGAATGCGCCGTCCAGTTAGCACATTGTCTGGCGGGGAAACATTCCTAACCTCCTTGTCGCTGGCTCTTGCCCTGTCGATGGAGATTCAAATGCGTGGCGGACGCCTGGAGTTTTTCTTCCTGGACGAAGGCTTTGGAACACTCGATCCGGAGCTTTTGGAAGTCGTTATGGATGCGCTCGAGCGACTGCGCATGGACGATTTCACCATCGGAGTCATTAGCCACGTCCCGGAAATACGTGTGCGCATGCCGCGTCGTCTGGTCGTGACACCAGCAGAACCGATGGGAAAAGGAAGCATGCTGCATCTGGAAATGGAGTAGGGAAGGGGAAAAATCATGGCAGTCCAATTTATACTGGGACGGGCAGGGACGGGGAAGACAGAATCGATTCATCGGCAGATGCAAGCCCGGCTGCGGGAAAAGCCGTTGGGTTCGCCTATGATTCTGCTCGTGCCGGAACAGGCAAGCTTTCAGGAAGAGTATGCTCTCGCTACACTGCCAGAGCTGGGCGGTGTGATAGGGACGCAAGTGCTCAGCTTCGGTAGATTGGCTCACAGGCTCATGCAGGAGCTGGGCGATCTGACTACCGTGCCTGTCGACGATCTGGGTAAGCATATGGTTTTGCGCATGCTTTTGGAGCGGCACAAGGAGGAGCTGAACGTATTCGGGCGTTCGGCGACACAGCCTGGGTTTGCTGCTCAGCTCGGTCGCTTGATTAGCGAGTGCAAATCGTATGGGGTATCCTTCACCCATTCCGAGAATGTGGAATGGGGAGGAGCCAATCTCAATCAAAAAATACATGACCTTCGCTTGATTATGAATGCGTACGAGGCTTACTTGTCAGAGGGGTATTGTGATGCGGACGACATCCTGAATCGAGTGGCCACGATGGTGCGTGATTCCATGTACATCAAGCAGGCTGAAATATTTATCGATGGCTTTACCGGGTTTACGAATCAAGAGCTGCGCTTGATCGAGCAGTTGATGCAGCACGCCAAGCAAGTGACGATTGCGCTGACGCTGGACCCGAATGAACGTGACGCCTCTGTGGATGAACTGGGGCTTTTTCACCCTACGCTGCGAACGTATCAAGCCTTGACACTGATGGCGCGTGAATCGGGTGTATCCATCGCCAAGCCGCTTTTATTGACCGAGGCACAGCGATTCAAGAGCAGTCCGTGGCTGCGTCAGGTTGAGCAAGTGTATTTCCAATGGGGAGACCCGCCGATCCCGGATCAGCCCGGACGTGCTGACGAAGTGACAATGCTCTCAGCAGTGAACAGGCGGGCAGAGGTAGAGGCTGTGGCCTTGAAGCTCCTGACTCTGTCGAGAGAAGAGGGATATCGCTGGAAGGATATGGCGATATTGCTTCGGGAAATCGGGACGTACGCTGATGAGATTTCGGCTGTGTTTACCGAATACGGCATCCCGCACTTCCTGGACCAGAAGCGCTCCGTCATGCACCATCCCTTGGTAGAGCTGGTGCGATCGGCATTGGAGGTCATTGTTACGAGGTGGCGGTACGACGCGGTTTTCCGCTGTTTGAAAACAGACCTGCTCCTTTTGGATATTACCGATGAGCATACAGCTCGGAAGGAAATCGACCGCCTGGAAAACTACGTGCTGGCTCATGGTGTCTTTGGCTATCAATGGGCAGAAGAATCTCCTTGGCATTTCCGCGGGCAGGCAGGCGCTGAGGAAGACGCGCAAATCGATGAGTTGAGACGCAAATACGCAGCGCCGCTCCTGTCCTTTGAAAAAGAGATGAAGCAAGCAACGGGTCTAAACGTACAGGAAATGACGCTTGCCCTGTACAACCTTCTGATCGCGCTGGATGTGCCTAACAAGCTGGAGCATTGGCAGCGAAAGGCGGAAAATGACGGCGATCTCGATGCAGCACAGGTGCACGGACAAGTATGGACAGGATTGATCGAGTTGATGGATCAGGTCGTGGAGGTCATGGGTGACGAGAGCATGAACCTGGCGACATTTGCCCGTGTGCTCGACAGCGGTCTGGAGACGATTGAATTGGGACTCGTTCCTCCGGCGCTGGATCAGGTGCTGATCGGGGCCATGGAGCGCTCCCGTCAACCGGATGTCAAAGCTCTGTTTTTGCTTGGTGTAAACGAGGGCATTATTCCGTTGCGTCCAAAAGAAGAAGGAATTTTGGATGAGGCGGAACGTGAGCGACTGGCTGAAATGGGCATGTCTCTGGCACCGAGTGCAAAGCAAAAGCTGATGGCTGAGCCTTACCTGCTGTACCAAGCGATGACGAGACCGTCGGAGAGGCTGATCCTGAGCTGTGCGTTGGCAGATGAAGAGGGCAAGGCACTGTTGCCTTCCTCTGTGTTTACCCGCATCCGGGAAGTGCTACCGGATATCCCGCATCAGGTGTTTTACAATGAACCGACGGGGCAGTACGAGACAGATGCATTCCTGCTCGGACATCCGAGACGTGTGTTTCGCCACCTTTTGACGCTATTGCGATCGATGAAGAAAACAGGAGAGCTGCCAGACTTTTGGTGGGAGGTATACGACTGGTATATTCGCGCTTCTCCCGATGTCAAACGGGAGCAGTGGCTTTTGTCCGGCTTGCGCTATTTCAACCGACCTCAGGAGCTGGATTTGGAAACGAGCACGACCTTATACGGCAAACAACTAAAAATGAGCGTATCTCGTCTGGAGCGGTTCCAGTCATGTCCGTTCTCGCATTTTTCTTCCCACGGTCTCAGATTGGCGGAGAGAACGATGTACAAGCTTGAGCGGTTCGATGTGGGAGAGCTGTTCCACGCTTCACTCAAGCGGGCCGTTGAAAAAATGAACGAAGACAATCTGGAGTGGAGCAAGCTGACGGAAGACAATAGCATGCAGCTGGCAAACGTGGTTGTAGAAGAACTGGTTCCTGCGACTCGCAGCAGTATTTTGACGCGGACAGCCCGGTATCGTTATTTGTCCGGCAAGCTAAAGCGAGCCGTTGGACGTGCGATTTACGTACTTGGGGAGCATGCGAAGCGCAGCCGTTTTGCCCCAGTAGGGCTGGAGGTTTCGTTTGGGCCAAATTCAGATTTGCCTGGATTGGCTTTAACGCTTGAAAATGGCGTGGAGCTTCAGTTAATCGGACGGATTGACCGTGTTGACCAATCACTGGATAGTGAGGTCCCGTATCTGCGCGTGATTGACTACAAGTCCAGTCCCAAGCAGTTATCTCTCTCGGATGTGTGGAATGGTCTGAATTTGCAACTACTTGTCTATTTGGATGTCGTCGTGGCAAATGCCGAGGAATGGTTGGGGAAAAAAGCTGAAATGGGAGGCGTTTTCTACTACCAGGTAGCGGATCCTTTTGTGACGGCAAAACGCTTGCTAACGGCAGACGAGGCGGCAAAGGAGCGGGCAAAGCGTTTGCGCATGAAAGGCTTGATGCTCGCAGACCCAGAGCTGGCACGAATGATGGATGGCTATGTAGAGCAAGGGGCGTCAGAGCTGGTGCCATTTGAAATCAAAAAGGACGGAACGCTTTCGTCACGATCATCCGTGGCAACAGTCGAGCAATTCCAAGCTTTGACCTCCTATGTTCGCGATACTGTGAAGCAAATCAGTACGCGCATGACCAACGGGGAAATTCAGATCGAACCGTACACGAACGGGACGATGACCGCTTGTGATTACTGTTCGTACAAGCCGGTATGCAAGTTTGATGGAGATGCGGGCGGGAATGAGCACCGACAGCTTGCCAAATGGAACAATAAGCAAATATGGAGCATGCTGGCAGAGCAGCAGATGGCAGGAGAAGGAGGTATGACCGATGGTGGATCAACAATTGCAGGCCAAGCCTGAACAATGGACGGACGAGCAATGGCAAGCGATTATGCAGCGCGGGAATAATCTCCTGGTGGCTGCTGCGGCTGGCTCTGGGAAAACCTCAGTCCTGGTTGAGCGGATTATCCGACGCATCATGGACGAGAAGGACCCGGTTGGAGTCGATCGACTGTTGGTGGTGACCTTTACCAATGCGGCAGCGGCAGAGATGCGTCACCGGATTGGCGATGCCTTGCGAAAAGCATTGAAAGATGATCCGCACTCTTCTCATCTCCGCCGACAACTGGCACTGCTCCAGCGGGCGACGATTACGACACTTCACTCGTTTTGCTTGGGGATTTTGCGCCAGTATTACTATCTGATAGAACTTGATCCTGATTTTCGCATTGCCGATCAGATGGAAGGGGAGCTTTTGCGTCAGGATGTCTTGGAGGAACAGCTAGAGAGCTGGTATGAGAATGACGCGGACTTTCATGCATTGGCTGATGTGATGCTTGACGGTCAGGATGACCATGCCCTCACCCTGTTGCTGCTCAGGCTGTATGAGTTTTCGCGCAGTCATCCGGCACCAGAACAATGGCTTGGGGAAGCGGCAGGAATGTTTGCGGTTCACGATAAAAACGGCCTGGACGGGCTGGAGTGGAGTAGAAGCGTGCTGCGTTCTGTGGAGCTGGCACTCGGTGGAATGACCGCTAAGATGCGCAGGGCAGTTCTTTTGGCTGGCTCACCGGAAGGGCCTGCTGGCTATTTGCCTTTGCTTGAGGCGGAAGCCGCTGCCCTGCACCGTGCAGGAGCGGCTTGCAGAGCTGGCTGGGAAGCGACCGTCGAAGCTGTTCGTGGAGTTGTATTTGCCAAGCTGCCTCCGGTGAAAGGCACAGATCCGCTCGTGAAGGAACAGGTGCAAGACCTGCGAAACAGTGTGAAAAAGGAACTGGCAGAGCAAATCGAGCAGTACTTTTCTACGCCAGCCGAGCAGTATGTTGCGGACTTGCAGCGGATTGCTCCTCACATGCAGACATTGGCTAGGCTGGTTACAGCATTTTCGGATGCTTATCAATTGGAGAAGCGCTTACGTGGCTTGGTCGACTTTGGCGACTTGGAGCATCTGGCTCTGCGTGTTCTAACCGAAACGAATGAGTCTGGGAAGACTGTTCCTTCGTCTATCTCCACTCAATTGCGCGAACAGTTCGCTGAAGTACTGGTAGACGAATACCAGGATATCAACCTCGTGCAGGAGACAATCTTGCAAATGGTTTCCCGAGACGGAGCGAATGGTCAGCCAGCGAATCGCTTCATGGTGGGTGACGTGAAGCAGAGTATTTATCGGTTCCGCTTGGCAGAGCCGAAGCTGTTTCTCGAAAAATATGTAACCTATCAAAAAGATGGTGATGCCGACGAAGCTTGCATCGGACGGCGTATCGATCTGGCGGCGAACTTCCGCAGTAGAAGGGAAGTCGTAGATGCCGTTAACTTTTTGTTTCGTCAGATCATGTCTCACGGGGTAGGTGAGATCGGTTATGATCCTTCGGCGGAGCTGATCAACCGCGCGTCTTATCCTGAAGCACAGCCGAACCGTTTGCAGGCAGAGATGCATCTGATCGACCGGAATACAGTGATAGCAGACGAAGGTCAGGCAGTAGTTGCAGAGGCGACAGATGAGGGCGAAGCAGGTATTCCCGATGGAGAGTCCGCTGAGGAAGCGAGTGTGGCACAGCTGGAAGCACGCCTGATTGCCAGCCGTATTCGCCGCTGGATGGAGCCGGGCGAGGGAGAAGAGCCGCTACTCGTTTTCGATAAAAAGGCTGGGGGAATGCGCCCGCTGGCCTATCGCGATATCGTTATTTTGCTTCGTGCGACCTCAGGCTGGGGGCAGACGATGCAAGAGGAGCTGCACGCAGCAGGAATTCCTGTGTATGCAGAGCAGACTGCGGGCTATTTTGCGGCGACTGAGGTGGAAACGATGCTCTCTTTACTGCGTGTCATTGACAACCCGCTCCAAGACATTCCATTGGCAGCTGTCTTGCGATCACCCATCGTCGGTTTGCGGGAGCAGCAACTTGCTCAAATCCGCATTCACTACGCGACAGGGCCGTTTCACCAAGCTGTTCTCCAATATGCAGAAGAACGCCCGCCCCAAGAGTCGTGGGAGAAAAGACTTCGGCAGTTCTTTGGTCGATTGGGTCTATGGCGGACAGAGGCTCGCAGAGGTGCCTTATCAGAACTGCTGACGATGCTTTACCGGGAGACAGGTTATCTCGATTATGTAGCGGCTCTGGAAAACGGTCAGCAGCGACAGGCTAACTTGCGTGCGCTCTATGATCGTGCGAGACAATACGAAGCTGGCTCCTATCGTGGTTTGTTCCGCTTTTTGCGCTTTGTCGACCGCCTGCAAGAAGCGGGCAATGATATGGGCGAAGCAAGAACCATCGGGGAAAACGAGGATGTCGTACGTATCATGACGATCCACAAAAGTAAGGGGCTGGAGTTCCCTGTTGTATTTGTGGCGGGCATGGGCAAGCAGTTTAATACGATGGATTTGAAAAGCCAGTTTTTGTTGCATAAAGATCTGGGCTTTGGCCCGATGGCTGTTGAGCCCTCCATGCAGCTGCGCTATCCGAGTCTGGCTGCGCTGGGCATCCGGCAAAAACTGCGTCGGGATATGCTGGCAGAGGAAATGCGTGTGCTTTATGTGGCTTTGACGCGTGCACGCGAGAAGCTCATTCTTGTCGGTTCATCCAAGGATCTCGCAAAAAGTGTGACGGACTGGGGAAGACAGGATGACAGCGAGCGGCTCAGTGACGAAGACTTGATTCAGGCAAAGGGATACCTGGACTGGGTAGGGCGTGCGATGCTGCGACATCCTGGGGCAGGATTGCTGCGGGCATATCCAGAGCAGCAAGGCTCAGGAGACGTCGTGAGAGTCAGAAGTGTGCCGGACGATTCGGTTTGGTCGTTTCACTTCTATCAGGCAGATGAGCTTCGTGCCCAAGGAGAGTCTGCCAACCACGAGGCGTCACTGTGGGAACGCATGACCAGGCGAGAGGCGATCGCGGAACGACCGTCTGATGACATTTTGCGAGAGATTGTCGAAAAGAGATTAGGATGGCAGGACCCGCATCCAATTGCGCCTCGCGTAGCTGCGAAATGGAGTGTCAGCGAACTCAAGCGACATGCCAAAGTCAGCAAAGGCGGACAGCCACTTACACTTCCGTCGATTACGGAAAAACCAAAGTTTTTGTCTGAGCAAAAATCCAATCGACTGACAGCAGCAGAAAAAGGGACAATTACGCACTTAGTGTTCCAGCATCTCGATTTGAAGCGCCCGCTGGATGAAGCAGATATTCGGGAGCAGGTGACGGCACTCGCGGCGCACCGCTTTTTGACTGACGAGCAAGTACAAGCAGTAGACGTTCCTCAGATCGCCCGATTCTTCGCTGATCCTTTGGGGCAGCGAATGAAGTCGGCGGCGGTCGTGCATCGAGAATTGCCATTTACTCTCGTGTTGCCTGCATATGAAGTAGAAGCGGAGTTAGGTGAAGAGAGCGACGAGCAGGTTGTCGTCCAAGGGGTCATTGATTGCCTGTTGGAGGAACCGGATGGAAGCCTGGTTCTGATCGATTTCAAGACAGATTGGATGGCAAAAGAGGCGACTGCCGTAGCCATGGAAGAGATGAAGCGAAGATACGAAGGTCAGATCAGGCTATACGTCCGAGCGATCAAGCAGATCATCAAGCCAAAAGGGAACGTGTCTAGTTATCTTTATTTACTCTCAGGTGGATTCTCTCTTTCGTTTTCGGATGAAAGCATGGATTAGTATGTTGGACCGTCAGGGTTAATAGCTCTGGTGGTCTTTTTGTTTAGTAGAGCTGCTGTGGTGGGGGAAGAAGCGCATTTCCAGTCTACGCTTCGGCCTACGCCCCGCAAGGGGATTCACTGTCCGCTCCGGAAAAATGGCGGGAGCGCTTCAAACGTAGAAGTTTCGAGGAGGTTTTTCATAAGTGAAGCTTAAATTCCCCGCCATTTTTCCTGCGCTGAGGTGGGCTCCAGAGGCGCTTGGACTGGAAATGCGCTTCTTCCTACGCGGCTTTGATTAAAAAGAATGTAAGAAAGCTATTTTGCACTGACCTTCTAATATGATCTAGAAGCCAGAAGAGGATCACAGCCATACGAAAACATGTGGCAGGGCTTCTCCCGACCACTACCGTTAGAAATCAACTGAGAATTTTACAAAACACACGAACGTACGTGCTATAATTGGTTGTGATTTCCTTACTATACATAATCATCAAATAAAGGGTGAACTCAATGAAAATGCTTTTCCAGTATAACTGGCAGGTACGGGACGAGTGGATGGAATGGTGCAAGCAGCTTCCACCAGAAGAATTGCTGCGCGAGCGTACAGGTGGGGCTGGCACGATTTTGTACACCTTGTTTCACATTGCTGACGTCGAGTATAGCTGGCTTCGGGGTGTACAAGGAAAGCCGGATGTTCAGGTGGCATACGAAGCGTACAAGACGCTAGAAAAAGTAAAAGAGCTATCAGATGCCTGGCGCCCAGAATTGCGTGATTTCATCGAGAGTTGGTCAGACGAGAGGGAGAGCGAATCGGTAAAGGTCGCCTGGGATGATGAAGTGTACACGAAGGGGGAGCTACTTCGTCATGTCATCGCCCACGAGATTCATCACATGGGTCAGTTGTCTGTTTGGGCGAGAGAGCTCGGGATTACCCCTGTTTCCGCCAATGTCATTGGTCGATCAAAAAAATAAAGTGTTGAACAGACAGTAATAGAAAAGGCCCATGCGTAGTTGCATGGGCCTTCAACATCAAGCGTTGAATCAAGGAAAGATGGAGAGGCCATAATGATAGACATCTCGATCTGTTACATTCTCTATGATTCTTGCTGATGATGGTTGTGTAGCGTCATATATTCCCTCGTAAAATTCAATTTCTACAATATCGTAATAATGGGTTCCCATTGGTAAAGCGTACACGTGTTCACCAAGAGCTGCTGGAAGAATCATCTGGAAAGAAAAGCGCCCGTTGGCATCCGTAACGAATTCCATCTGTTTAATACCTTCTGCTTTAAGATGGCCAAGGAAACGGAAGGTCATTTTTTCATTTGGTAACGGATTTCCGTTTTGATCGGTAACTTCTCCTTCAAATGTAACCGGGACAAAATCGTCCACACGCCATTTGTCTCCGTACCCGTAATTGATTGGTCCTGCTCCACTCGGAGTAATGATATTCGTAATCTTGGTACTACCAACATCTGCTGGAGTGTCCACACGGTCGTTTGGATCGGACGTGCTGCGGTACGTAAACGCCGATTTCAACTTGTAGGATTGTCCATCCGGGTTGACAACCAGTATATCGACATCGCCCTCTGCATTTGCCACCGGAGCTTTTACTTTCATGTAACCGTCAGTATAGTAAGCCAGAATGCTTGCTTGGTTATCCCCAAAGAATATCTTTACATCTGGCTTTAGATTTACTCCGGACAGGAATACCTCTTTTTCTTCCGCTAACAATCCGCTAGAAGGTGTAACGCTTGTTAACTCAGGAGCCGGATCTTTCAAATAGGTGTAGGCATTGGCTAACACCGCTTCTTTTCCATTTGGATTGACGATTTTCAGATCGACTGTACCCGGATTATCTCCTAGAGGCGCCTCTACCTTGATGCGGGTTGCATTATAATAGGTCATGAGCTTTGCTTCCTTGTTCCCCATGTACACCTTCAAGCCTTGGTCGAAGTCTTTGCCATCGATATATATAGCTTCGCCTCCAGCAAGCTTTCCGCTCGTCGGTGAAATCTTCGTAATCGCCGGGATGAGTACTGGCGGAGCCTGATAGGTATAGGCATTAGCCAACACCGCTTCTTTTCCATCCGGATTGACGACTTTCAGATCGATGGTACCCGGATTATCTCCTAGAGGCGCCTCTACCTTGATGCGGGTTGCATTATAATAGGTCATGAGCTTTGCTTCTTTGCTCCCCATGTACACCTTCAAGCCTTGGTCGAAGTCTTTACCATCAATATAAATCATTTCGCCCCCAGCAAGCTTTCCGCTGTTTGGAGAAATATTCGTAATCGCCGGGATGAGTACTGGCGGTGCCTGATAGGTATAGCCATTAGCCAACACCGCTTCTTTGCCATCCGGGTTTACTACTTTTAGATCGAGTTTTCCGGGACTATCTCCCGGAGGTGCTTGTACGCTTATTCGAGCGTCCCCATAATAGGTGATGAGCTTTGCTTCTTTGCTCCCAATGTACACTTTCAAGCCTTGGATGAAGCTTTTGCCATCAATATAAAGAAATTCGCCCCCCGTTAGCTTTCCGCTGTTCGGAGAAATCTTCGTAATTTCCGGGATGAGTACCGGCGGCGCCTGATAGGTATAGCCATTAGCCGATACTGCTTCTTTACCATCCGGATTGACGACTTTCAGATCGATGGTACCCGGATTATCTCCTGGAGGCGCCGCTACCTTGATGCGGGTAGCATTATAATAGGTCATGAGCTTTGCTTCTTTGCTCCCCATGTACACCTTCAAGCCTTGGTCGAAGTCTTTGCCATCAATATAAATCATTTCGCCCCCAGCAAGCTTTCCGCTGTTCGGAGAAATATTTGTAATCGCCGGGATGAGTACTGGCGGCGCCAGATAGGTATAGCCATTAGCCAACACCGCTTCTTTGCTATCCGGGTTTACTATTTTTAGATCGAATTTTCCGGGACTATCTCCCGGAGGTGCTTGTACGCTTATTCGAGCGTCCCCATAAAAGGTGATGAGCTTAGCTTCTTTGTTCCCAATGTACACCTTCAAGCCTTGGATGAAGTTTTTTCCATCAATATAAAGAAATTCGCCCCCCGCCAGCTTTCCGCTGTTCGGAGAAATATTCGTAATCGCCGGAATGAGCACCGGCGGCGCCAGATAGGTATAGCCATTAGCCAACACCGCTTCTGTGCCATCTGGATTCACGACTTTCAGATCGATGGTACCCGGATTATCTCCTGGGGGTGCCTCCACCTTCAATCGGGTAGCATTGTAGTAGGTGATGAGCTTAGCTTCTTTGTTCCCTACGTACACTTTCAAATCTTGGGCGAAGTCTTTCCCATCCATATAAAGAATTTCGCCCCCCGCTAGCTTTCCGCTGTTCGGGGTAACTTTCGTAATGACAGGTGAATCTGTTAGTGCGAGTGCCCGAGGTGCTGATACGCCTGATGCAAAAAATACGAGTAACAAGACCATAAATATCTTTAGGCTTGTTAATGAAACATTCGCTTTTCTCATTTTGAAACTCCTTTTCATTTTTCTATAGTTTCTTATCGGAATATAATCTGGATATATTTAACTAGTCCGCGAAGCTCGCTCTATCAGATGTGTATAACTTTCCTCCAAATGGATCATACTCCAACTGTTTTCATTTACAGTTGGAAGCGAATGACCCGCTTGGGAGGTCGCACATGATGTCATGGAAAAATCAATTGCTGAGAAAAAAGTCAGTTGTGCAAATGCTGGAGCAGGTGAATAAAAAAGAAAGCTCTCTCAAAAAGTCATTAGGTGCTTTTGACCTGACAATGCTGGGCATCGGTGCGATCATGGGAACAGGGATTTTTGTGCTAACGGGGGTTGCGGCTGCCTTGCACGCAGGACCGGCACTTGTTTTGTCTTTTGTTATTGCGGCACTTGCCTGTGTGTTTGCCGCACTCTGCTATGCAGAATTTGCATCGACTGTTCCGGTGTCAGGAAGTGCTTATACATACAGCTATGCCGCATTTGGTGAGTTTGTCGCCTGGATGATCGGGTGGGACTTGATTCTCGAATACGGAGTGGCTTGTGCTGCAGTGGCAAGCGGATGGTCGGGGTATGCTCAGGGATTGCTAGCCGGGTTTAACATCCATCTGCCACATGCGCTCACGAGTGCGTTTGATGCATCGAAAGGAACAATCATTGATTTACCTGCGGTCCTCATCATTGTCATCATTTCAGCTTTATTGATGAAAGGGACGAAAGAGTCAGCGAGCTTGAATACCATCATGGTGTTAATAAAAGTAGCGGTAGTGGTCCTGTTCCTCGTCGTTGGGGTCAAGTATGTCAAGCCGGAAAACTGGAGTCCATTCATGCCGTTTGGTTTTGCTGGAGTAGCGACTGGTGCCGCAACGGTGTTTTTTGCTTTTATCGGATTTGATGCGGTGTCTTCTGCCGCCGAAGAAGTGCGCAATCCCCAGCGCGACATGCCAATTGGGATCATCTCGTCCTTACTCGTATGCACAATTTTGTACATTGCTGTTTCACTGACATTGACAGGGATTGTTCCGTACTATTTGTTAAATGTCAAAAATCCGGTCGCGTTTGCGCTCAGCTATGTCAATCAGGACTGGGCAGCAGGCTTCATTTCGTTGGGAGCTATCGTCGGAATTACGACCGTTTTGTTAGTCATGATGTATGGACAAGCCCGGATGTTTTTTGCGATGAGCCGGGATGGCTTGCTCCCTGAGCTATTTTCGCACGTACATCCCCGCACACAGGTACCACAAAAGAGCACGCTTGTCGTGGCTGTATTAGTAGCAACCTTCAGTGGATTATTGCCCCTCTCCAGCTTGGCCCAGCTCACCAACATCGGCACGCTGTTTGCTTTTATTTTGGTCTCGGTTGGAGTGGTTGTACTGCGTCGTACACATCCGCAATTACCGAGGGCTTTTCGCGTCCCGCTTGTTCCGCTTTTTCCCTTGCTCTCGGTTCTCTTTTGCGGCTATCTCGTTTTCAACCTGCCTACGCTGACCAAGTTCGGTTTTCTCGGTTGGCTGTCGGTAGGAGCGATCGTCTATTTTCTTTATGGGCGCAAACACAGTCGATTGGCAACAAAAGACGACTCCTCCCAAACATAAATGGCAGGTCATCCGTTTAGGCATGTTCAACGTGAGCATGTCTTTGTTTGCTATCTGACAAAACGATCCTATTCATGGTAGAGTAAAAACAACCTAAATGACGAGGGAGGGCAGGCTATGAAGCGAAAACGAGCAGATCGACCTGGTTGGAGACGCGTGAAACGATTGGGCTACCAGCAAAAATGGGTAGAATCTTTATCTTTCTCAGGGTACACTGTCCGCCTGACTCTGGACGAAGTAAGTGAGCCTGCCTACATGCCTGTCGGGGATCAACTACTGTGTGTGGGCGATAGAGGATATGTGTACTTGCAGTATTTTCCCCATGGCCAAGCCTATGCCGTTACAAAAATGATGGATGAGTTAGGGAATACCGTGCAGTGGTATATCGATATTTGCCGGGGACATGGCAAGGACGAGAACGGGCATATCTGGTATGACGATTTGTACCTCGACATCGTGGTACTGCCGACAGGAGAAGTATATCTGCTTGATCAGGATGAGCTCGATGAGGCATTGAAAAAAGGCGTTATCACGAGCGAGTATCACCAGTTTGCCTCTGAGACCGCTGATCTTTTATTACAAAATATTTTGTCGGGCAAACGGGATGACTTTGACTTTCCGAATTTTTTTGCATAAACGTATGGAAGAACGAAGGCGGTTGTTGCTTTCGTTCTTTTTTTGGTCGACGTACCGCATTTTGGAGTGGAGTCGGAGGCTCGGAGCTTGTCTTAGTCCAAAATAACCATATTTTTATTTCGTGTAAAAAACTGTATGTTACGCCTAAAAAATCAAATACGATTTTTATGAACAAACAAACCATGTAGGAGGAGAAGTATGAAGAGATTAGTTCAATCCTTACTCGCAGTAACACTCATGTTCAGTTTAACGCTAAACAGCAACAGCGTATCAGCAAAATCGGAGAAAGAAGAGCTTGGTGTACCGAATCAGTTCCTTGATGATGAGCAGCTAGAGGAAAATGACGCGAAATTCAAAAGTGAATACCAACTTGATAGCACGTATATTTCCGACGACCTAATCAGTTATCCAAAGCCTGGGGATGTGTTCGTATCAGTTTCTAATCCTATTATTGCGCAGACAGATGTTCCTACAAACATTCAACCTGCGCTAACATTCCCGGTGCCAATTACTTTTGACAATGATCCGTCAACAGTAGTATCGCTCTATAAGGTTGAAGGAAAATCACCAGTCAGCGGAAAATTGGAGATTAGAAATAACACACTCTATATTCGTCCTGACAAGACTTTGGAATCCAATACGAAATATGCGATCGAGATTGACAAAGGAGCAATTGTAAGCACCATTGATTCTACTAAATCGATCGATAAGTATTTATTACAGTTTGTGACCAGCAACAACGAAGCGCCTGTAGTAATCGATGTAAAGCCGTATGGAGAGGAAACAAAAGTGGATGTAGATGCGGTTATTACAATTAAGTATGATCGCAAAGTGATAAGTGGAACAAAGAAATTCCTATTAATGAATGACAATGGTGCGAAGGTTCCTGCAACTTTTACTGTCAGTAATGACACTGTAACGATCCAACCGAAAGCGCCTTTAAAAAATAATGTAGAGTACTACATAGATGTAGCCCAAGGAGCAGTAAAGGATACATCAGGGAATGAAAGCTATAAATATTTTTCCTTGTTTTCAACAGGCACCCCATCTGGTGGATGGGATGATCTAGAATTTGGTGACCTTTCAACAGAGGTTGAGTAGAAAAAGCATCTTCTTCTGACACCTCTGTTGCGACTGTTACTGGAAAGGGCAACAAGTGTATAGGGTGAAATGTTAAAGATAGAAGGGTTGTCTCTATTCCAGAGACGGCCCTTTTTTCATTCATTCCTGAATCCCTCCTACGACTTCTTTCTTTACAATCGTTACAGGGATGTTTGACTAGGTTTGAAAGGTTGTCTCGCATACATGAGACAGTGGCAGTCTGGGACGAGAAAATAAAGTCCTAGACTGCCACGGATCCTTACATCTCACCTGGCGCTTTCTGCCCGATGGGGGGGATATGCCGAAGCTTGATCACGGTGAGTATGGCGATAGCGATCATGAGCACGCCGCTAATGGTCACAACAGCATGCATGCTGTCGGTAAATGCTATCTGGGCGCCATGAAGAAGTGGTGAACCAATAGGTTCGGGTAAAGCTTTAGCCGCCGAGACTGCCCCAGCGAGACTTTCGCGGGAGGCTGCGGATGTTAACATCGTAACATCTCCCGGTATGAAGCTGGCAATTTGAGTGCGGTACACGTATGTTCCGATGCTGCCTAATACAGCAATACCCAGTGCGAATGCGAATTCACCGCTCGTTTGCAGCAAGGACGCCGCCGAACCTGCTTTTGCAGGCGGGGCTGAGCCGATAATGAGATCGCTGGACAAGCTCGCAAACGGGGCGGCTCCTACATGAAAAAAGATATAACCGACGATCAGGGTTGAGAGCCCGGATCCCGCCTCTACTTGGGACAGTAGAAAACAACCAGTCGCCGAGACGACAAGGCCTGCCCCGATAAGGAGCGACGGTCGGACCCACCGAGCGATGATCGGCGACAACAACATGCCTGCCATCGACGCAACCACTCCCGGGAGCATGCACATCGCTGCCGCAAGCGGCGATAGTCCTTCCACGAATTGAAGATGCTGTGCGATGAAGAACATGGAAGCACCTGTCAAAGTGATGCCGAACAAGCCGCCCAGTGCTGTGCTGAAGGCGGGGTTTGCGAATAGGCGCAAATCCATTAGCGGACTGTCCAATCGTTGCTGCCGTCTTACGAATAACGTCCCGAAAACAACGCCAGCCACGATGGCAATGAGCGGCAAGGTATGTATACCTTGCTTAGCGATTTCCTTTAGGCCGTAAATTGTTGGTAGAATGGTGCACATCGACAGCATGACGCTAGTCATATCCAAATGACCAGGTGCGGGATCCCGATATTCGGGCAGAAGATGGGTTGCAGTCAACAACAGCAGCGCCATGATAGGAACGCCGAGTAGAAAAATCGAACCCCATGAAAAATGCTCCAGCATCATCCCGCCGACTACTGGGCCAAGCGCCATGCCTCCCATGGAGCACATGAACCATATGCCTATGGCGAGGGAACGCTGCTTATGATCGCGGAACATATTGCTGATCAATGCCAGGGACGAAGGCGATACCGTTGCCCCGGCTATGCCAAGCAGCGCCCGTGCTGCAATCAGCATCCCAGAGGTGCTGGAGTAAGCAGCCAACACCGAAGCCAAACCGAATGCCCCTGCTCCGAACATCAGCAGCTTACGGCGTCCGAGCCGATCTCCGAGCGAGCCCATCGTGATCAGAAACCCCGAGAGCATGAAGCCGTATATATCCATGATCCAGAGCTGTTCTGTACTGTCAGCGCCGATAGAGACACTTATGTGAGGAAGTGCGAGAATCATGACCGACAAATCTATCGAAACGAGCAGTGCAGGCAAGGAAAGTACGGCAAGTCCAATCCATTCGTTCAAACCGGCCCGGTGACTCGATTCAAGCGCAGCAGCTTTCATTGGGCGTCGAGAACCTCTCCGAGCCGATCCAACATCACCTTTGTTCCGTGCTCACGCTGTTCAGGTGTATCGAGACCGTCCAGAAAAACGCCCTGCTCGGTATAGATCAAGCGCGTGCCGCCGTCTACGGATTCGAATTCTACCGTCGTCACGGAGACAGACATCCGCTTGTCTTCCATGTTCAACGTGTAAGAGTATACAATTCGCGTATTCTGAACGATTTCCTGATAGCAGGCATCGAATGTGTAAACGGGTCCCCCAGGCGGACCACCACGATTGAATTCGCGGCCGCCGACGCGGAAGTCGAATTCTTCAGCTTTAGGAAACCAACTGGCTTTGGCTGCTTGACCCGCCCATGCAGCGAATACACGAGCAGGGGAATGCTTATAGTTCCTTTCAATGACAAATGTGGAATGTTTGGCTGATCTTTCACTCACAGTCGAAACCTCCTTATCCGGGTTCTTCCGGATGCTCATCTAAATATTCACCAAGTCGGTCGAGGTGGCGATCCATACTCGATTTTCTCTCAGCGAAAAATTTCTCATGCTTCATTCTCATCGTTCGTATGATGTTCATGAAATGCTCAACGGTAAACGGTTCGTTCCTTTGCATCCGACTCGAAACATTCTCAAGCTCATGCAAGAGTTTCTGCTGCATGCGGATACTTTCTTTCAGGCTGTCTATTTGAATGGAAACAATGTCTGACAGGCTGAGCTGGTCTCCGGCCATAACGGCTTTAATCTGCTCCAGCGATAGCCCCAATTCCTTTAAGGACAAAATTTGCTGTAGGCGTGAAATGTCCTTTTCGGTGTAGAGTCTGTATCCGGATGGCGAATAGCCAGATGGTGAAAACAAGCCTATCTGATCGTAAAAACGTAAAGTCCGTATCGTAATTCCCGCTATTTTCGCAAGTTCTCCGACTTTCCAATGACTTTTCATGATCAGCCCCTTTCTTGATCGCTAGCGTTTCACCGGTAATTTCACTATAAACCGTTACGTTACGTAATGGTCAAGGACCCATATGAATTTTTTTCCAGAGGGAATTTAAGCCTGCCCGTTAGCGTTTCATAACCCTAAGAGTCTAAAACTTTATGATCTCGAAAAATTTCTAAGCCCCTTCTTCCTGCTTTTTTGTTTACAATGGATAACAGATTGTTGAATTGGTTTGAAAGGATGTCGTACATGAGTAAAACAGTTGTACTGGCAGAAAAGCCTTCGGTTGGACGAGACATTGCCAAAGTATTGCAGTGTCACAAAAAAGGAAACGGCTTTTTTGAGGGAGATAAATACATTGTAACGTGGGCGCTCGGGCATTTGGTTACTCTCGCTGATCCTGAAGCGTACGGGCAGCAATTCGGCTCGTGGCGAATCGAGGATTTGCCGATTATGCCGTCCCCATTGCGCTTGGTCGTGATCAAGGAAAGCAACAGGCAATTTCAGGTCGTCAAACAACAATTGAGACGCAATGATGTCGGGCAGATCGTCATTGCGACGGATGCAGGACGTGAAGGAGAGCTCGTAGCCAGGTGGATTCTCGAGCTGGTTCACGTGAATAAACCAATCAAACGTCTGTGGATTTCCTCGGTGACAGATAAGGCAATCCGTGAGGGCTTCCGCAATCTGAAGGACGGCAAAAACTATGAAAACTTGTTTGCCTCCGCTGCTGCTCGTGCAGAAGCCGACTGGCTCGTTGGAATCAATGCCACCCGCGCCTTGACGTGCAAGCATAACGCCCAGCTCTCATGCGGTCGTGTCCAGACGCCAACACTCGCCATTGTGGCAACGCGAGAAGAGGAGATTCGTCGCTTTACACCCAAGCCATTTTACGGACTGTCTGCGGTGGCCCAAGGTCCGATTCAGCTCCAATGGCAGGATCAGCAAACGAAGGATTTCAAAACGTTTTCCAAGGAAAAGGCTGATCAGCTAATAGCCGCTCTCAAACAGGAGAAAAATGCAGAAGTCATCGAGATTACTCGTGCGCACAAAAAGACGTATGCACCACAGCTGTACGATTTGACGGAGCTGCAACGGGATGCCAACCGGATGTTTGGCTATTCGCCAAAGCAGACACTGTCTATCATGCAAGGGCTATATGAGCATCACAAGGCAGTGACATACCCACGAACGGACTCTCGCTATCTCTCTGCTGATATCGTCGAGACGCTGCCGGATCGAATCAAGGCTGTCCAAATGAAGCCATACGCGCCCCTCGCCGCCAGAATCCTGCGGGCGCCGATCAAAGCGAACAAATCATTCGTGGATGACAGCAAAGTATCTGACCACCATGCGATTATCCCGACGGAGCAAGCTGTTTTTCTCGGTGATTTGAGCGATAAGGAGCGCAAGATTTTCGACCTCATCGTGAAGCGTTTCCTGGCCGTTTTGCTGCCTGCCTTCGAATACGAGCAAACGACCATCCAGGCAAAAATCGGGAATGAAACATTCCTGGCAAAAGGAAAAACCGTGCTCTCCCAAGGCTGGAGAGAGGCGTACGACCACGATGTAGAAGAAGACGATGCGAAGGACGGCGTAAAGGAACAAATCCTGCCTTCTCTTGCCAAAGGAGATCGTTTGCAAATCCAGTCGATTTCCCAGACCAAGGGCGAGACGAAGCCGCCAGAGCCATTTACAGAAGCGAGTCTGCTATCTGCGATGGAAAACCCGGCAAAATACATGGCAAACGAGAGCAAGGATTTGATCAAAACGATTGGGGAAACAGGCGGCCTTGGTACGGTAGCAACCCGCGCGGATGTGATTGAGAAGCTGTTCAACAGCTTTTTGCTAGAGAAGCGCGGCAAGCATATTTTTGTCACCGCAAAAGCCAAGCAATTGCTAGAGCTTGTCCCAGATGAAATGCAATCGCCGACCTTGACCGCCCAATGGGAGCAAAAGCTCGGTGCCATCGCCAAGGGAAGCTTGAACAAGCGAGCGTTTATCGAAGAGATGAAAACGTACGCCAAAGAAGTCGTCCAGCAGATCAAGAACAGCGATCAGACTTTCCGGCACGACAACCTGACCAGAAGCAGGTGCCCGGAGTGCAATAAGTTTTTGTTGGAGGTAAACGGAAAGCGCGGCAAAATGCAGGTGTGCCAGGACCGGGAATGCGGCTATCGCAAAAGCATTGCCAAGCAAACCAATGCCAGATGTCCAAAATGCCACAAAAGATTGGAGCTGCGCGGAGAAGGGGAAGGACAAACCTTTGTCTGCGGTTGTGGGCACAAGGAAAAACTGAAGACCTTCCAGGAGCGTCGCGACAAGGAAAAG
Organism: Brevibacillus brevis NBRC 100599; assembly: GCF_000010165.1. Lineage (NCBI taxonomy): Bacteria > Bacillati > Bacillota > Bacilli > Caryophanales > Paenibacillaceae > Brevibacillus > Brevibacillus brevis. The sequence goes on along the minus strand of NC_012491.1, from coordinate 5,218,545 downwards.
GGCAGCAAGGTTTCGAAGAAAGAAGTATCCAAGTATTTAAAGGGGCAAGACAAGGAGCCGGACGAAGGAATCAACTCAGCGTTGAAAGACGCACTGTCCAAATTAAAGTTCGACTAAATAGGCATGAAACAAAAGGCGGCCGACCATTCAAGTCAGCCGCCTCCTTCTGTTTACTTTTTCTCCAGAATAGCGAAGTAATTTTCTTCATCGTCTGCGAAGTTAAAGACACGGCCCGAAGGCATCGTGACAATGTCTCCAACCTTCACATTTTTATTCTTAAGGTCGTTACGCAATTCCTCGATATTTTCCGAAAAGAACAGGAGCGAAGGAGTGCCAAGATTCATTCCGGGCGACATTTTCGCTACGAATTCCTTATTGTGCAGAACGATGCTTGTTTCAGCACCTTGTGCGGGAGCAATTTCAATCCATCTCATTTCACCGTTCTTCTCTTCTGAAACCACACGAAACCCTAGTTTTTCGGTCCAAAAGTTCACTGCTTGATCCTGGTTATTGACATACAACATGATTTGACCGACTTTGCTAATCATCATAGACATGTTCCACTCCCTACATGGTAGTTTATAACCCGATGCTCCTAATCCTTTCCATCGCGACGGTATCTGATACCCGATGCCAACGGACGTCAGACAGGATTTCTTTTCAATTGCGCATTGTAGAAAAAGGAATTGCATTTCGCAAAAGAGGAGCATATACTCACAATTAAAAGTGAGTAATCACTCGCTACCCTAAAAAGCTCATCTCGAGTCTGATTCTGTGACTTGTTTTTTTACTCATAAAAAGAAAGTGATTACTCACTCCATTACGTAGGTAGGGGGAAGCGTTTATGAAACCAATTGTTCGCTCCATTTGTATCGGGGGACTCTTACTGGCTTTGTCAGGCTGCAATTGGACAGCGGAAAATCATTCGTCTCTGTCTAGCACAATCGAGGCCATCGAGCTGCCGATCGTAGCTGAAGTAGGCGGATTGGTGACAAACGTTACGGCAGAAGAGGGAAGTACAGTGAAAAAAGGACAAGTGCTGGCCCAAATCGATAAACGAAGCTACCAAATGACTGTGGCAGAAGCACAGGCAGCATTGGACCAAGCGACAGCCAAACTAGAAGAGGCGAGAGCGGGTTCACGCGACACAACAATCCAAAGAAGCATGGCCAACGTCCAGCAAGCAAATGCGAATATCCAACTGGCCCAAGCGAGAAAAAATCAGGCACAAGCAGGAAAGGCACGTGCTGCAGAGCAGATGACGCAGGCAGAATCGCAATGGCAGGGGGCGCAGCAGACCCTTTTGTATCAACAAAAACGACTCGAGGAAGCAACAGCGCTCTTTGAAAAAGGAGCGATCTCTGCCAAAGACCTCGACACGCAAAAAGAAGCAGTGAATCAGGCAAAAACGCAGGCAGATCAATGGGCGGCACAAGTAGCGCAGACACAGGCACAGTACCATTCTGCACAAGAAGACATCGCAGCAACTGTGGCCCAAATCGGTACAGCACAAGCCGCGCAAGCCGCAGCGCAGGCAGATCTCGACCAGGTGAAGGAAGGAAGTACTGATTATGCGATTCGGGCACTGCTCGCCGCCCAGCAGCAGGCGAAAGCGAAACTGGATCAAGCCTTATTGCAGTTGGAAAAGTCCAAGATTACGGCAACCGACGACGGTACTCTCTTGCGCTCCTCTATCGAACAGGGGGAAGTAGCAAAAACAGGTGCCACCTTGTTTACGATGATGAAGTCAGATCAGCTTGAGCTCGTCGTGTACATCCCGGAAGCACAATTGAATCGGGTGAAAAAAGGGCAAAAGGTTGGCATCAAGGTGGATGCCTATCCGGAAGAGACGTTTACAGGAACAATCAGTCGTATCTCGGAAAAAGCGGAATTCACGCCGAAGAATGTACAAACACCTGATGAACGCACCAAGCTCGTGTTCGCTGTTACGATACACATCACAGATGGACTCGACAAAATCAAACCAGGTATGCCTGCCGATGTGCTGCTGGCAGACGAGGAGGGAGGTCAATGAACGCCGCTATCCAATGCGAGCAGTTGACGAAGCGTTTTGGAGATCGAGTAGCTGTGAACAGCTTGACGCTGACAGTTCCGCGAGGTTCGATTTACGGTTTTTTGGGTCCGAATGGCTCAGGGAAATCGACCACAATCCGGATGCTTTGTGGTTTGCTAACCCCGACGACGGGAAAGGGGACGGTTCTTGGCTTCGATGTCATGACACAGAGCGAGGAAATTAAGCAGCGGATCGGGTATATGTCGCAAAAGTTCAGCCTGTATGAAGATTTGACAGTGGAAGAAAATCTCGATTTTTATGCCGGGGTTTACCGATTAGGTGCAGCAGAACGCAAGGAGCGGAAAACGGAACTGATTGAGATGGCAGGCCTGACAGGCAGGGAAAAGCAGCTTGCGGGTTCGCTGTCAGGGGGATGGAAGCAACGCCTCGCGCTCTCCTGCGCTCTTTTGCACAAGCCGGAGCTGTTGATTTTGGACGAACCGACAGCAGGAGTCGATCCTGTTTCCCGCCGGATTTTTTGGGACGTGATTCATGAGCTGGCAAGACAGGGGATCACCGTGCTGGTAACTACACACTACATGGATGAGGCGCAGACTTGCGATTGGATCGGCTTTATCTTTTTCGGCAATTTGTTGGCGGAAGGCACTCCACAAGCGTTGATCGATCGTATGGGAGTAGGCAATCTGGAGGATGTCTTCATCGATCTGGTTAGGCGGGAGGAAGCCAGACAGGCGGCGGAGGAGGGAGTCAGATGAGGCATTTTGTCTGGGAGCGTTACTGGTCTGTCGTGAAAAAGGAAGTCATCCAAATCAAACGGGATCGTCCCAGTCTAGCGATTGCACTGGTCATGCCGCTGATGCTGTTGTTTTTGTTCGGATATGCTGTCAATACAGACGTGAATGACATCCAGATGGCCGTCTGGAATCAAAGCCCTTCTGCTGCCAGTCGAGAGCTGGTAGATCAGTTCGTCCATACGCATGTATTCGAAGTGGCAGCCCATGTAAGTAGCTACAAGGAGATCGAAGCTATGTTAGACGATGGCTCCGTAAATGTAGCGCTCATTATCGGACCTGACTACACCCGCAAGCGTGATCGCAACGAGCCGGTAGACGTGCAGATGCTCATTAATGGCTCCGATCCGAATATTGCCCGCACTGCGACCTCTCAAGCGCAGTTGATCGTCCAGCATCAGGCGATCACGTTGCAGGAAATGAAGCTGCAAAAACAAGGCTTGGGGGAGCTAGAACAGCCACTCGGCTTGGATACACGCGTGCTGTTTAACCCCAATATGGAGAGTATCGTCTTCAATATTCCCGGCTTGATCGGGTTGATTATGCAAAACGTCACGATGATTCTGACGGCGTTTTCCCTCGTACGAGAGAAGGAGCGGGGAACGATGGAACAGTTAATCGTGACGCCGATACGCCCATTGGAGCTGATGCTCGGAAAAATTACCCCCTATGTAGGTGTAGGTCTCTTCTCGTTTTGTCTGGTGCTATTGGTTGGAACGTATTGGTTCGGAGTCCCGGTCAAAGGCAGCATTTCGCTTTTGGTGACTTTGTCTGTTTTGTTTTTGGTGACGACGCTTCTCTTGGGCATTTTCATTTCTACGGTGGCAAAGACCCAGCTTCAAGCGATGCAAATGGCATTCGCCTTTATCCTGCCTAGCGTGCTTCTCTCCGGCTTTATGTTCCCGCGCGATTCGATGCCGCTCGTGATACAATGGTTAGGCGGGCTCGTCCCGTTGACCTATTTTCTGGAAATCCTGCGGGGAATTTTCTTAAAGGGCGTGGGCATCGATGCGCTCTGGAAGGATGTCGTCGGAATGAGCAGCTTTTGTCTCTTGATCCTGACCGTCGCTATCCTGCGATTCCGCAAGAAGATCGAATAAGAGGAGCGTAATGGGTGATGAACAAGCCGCCAACATTTGTAGAAGGCCTGTTGCAATATGTAGAAGAGTTGAAAGATGAGAGTGAGATGACGGAGAAGCAGCGCAATATTTTGCGTGCATCAGTGAAGCTGTTCGCTGAAAAAGGCTTCCATGCCAGCTCCACCTCTGAAATTGCCAAAGAAGCAGGAGTGGCAGAGGGAACGATTTTTCGCCACTATAAATCGAAAAAGGATATTTTACTTGCCGTCGTTGCACCTGTATTGGTCAAATTCGCGGCGCCGTTTATCTTGAAAGATGTCCGTGAGATCTTCAAAGAGCAGAATCATAAAACATTCTCCCAAATCGTGACAGAGCTGTACCGAAACCGGATCGATTTGGTGCTGGCGAATGAAAAGCATATTCGGATTTTGCTGCAAGAAGCTTTTTTCCATGACGAAATCAGGGAAGCACTGGTCGCTACCGTTTTCACGGGTGTGAAGGAGATGGCAAACAAGCTGATCGAAGCAAAGGTAGAGGTCGGCGAATTGCGTCCGCTCCCGACACAGGCTGTCTTTCGGGCGATCCTGTCCTCGATGATCGGGCTTGTTTTGTTCCGGCAAGTTTTGGATAACGATGAATTTACGCAGTTCAGCGACGACGAGCAAATCGCCCTGACCGTAGATATTTTGCTTAACGGGATTGGAAATCACTCTATCTAAAAATTTTTATCGATAAGTGAACATTTTTCTCTCTAATTGGGTATAGAAATCCCTTCTGGGAATGGTATAATTGCAAACAACTTTTTGCTGTTTTTTGGAGGAGAGTAAACCATGCAATTGTTATCAGAGAGAGAATGGCTCGCGTATCGAGAGAAAAACAAAGATCGTGCGCGCATGCTGATTTCTTGCCCGGATCGCGCGGGTATCGTCGCGGCGGTGTCGAACTTCTTGTTCCAACAAGGAGCCAACATCGTTCAATCTGACCAGTACACGACCGATCCGGAAACAGGCCGGTTCTTTATGCGCATTGAATTCGATCTCATCAATCTGGACGAGCGCTGTGAAGAGATCAAGCAAGCATTCAGCCCAGTAGCCGAGAGCTTTGGCATGGAATGGTCGTTGGTCGAAGCGAACAAGCGCAAAAAGGTTGCGTTGTTTGTTTCCAAAGAGGATCACTGTCTTTTGGAGCTCTTGTGGCGCTGGAAGTCCGGGGAGCTGTTCGCGGATATCGCAGTTGTCGTCAGCAACCATCCTGACATGCAGGAGACTGTCGAGTCCTTCGGTATTCCGTATCGTTGCATTCCAGTCACGAAGGATAACAAGCCGCAGGCAGAAGAAGAGCAGATTGCGGCAGCAGAGGGCGTCGATCTGATCGTTCTGGCTCGCTACATGCAGATTTTGTCCCCGCGCTTTTTGGAGGACTACGCGATGCGGATTATCAATATCCACCATTCCTTCCTCCCAGCCTTTGTCGGAGCGAAGCCTTACGAGCAGGCGTATCGTCGCGGCGTGAAGCTAATCGGAGCGACTGCGCATTACGTCACAGAAGAGCTGGACGCAGGTCCGATTATCGAGCAAGACGTTCAACGTGTATCGCATCAGGAAGACGTCGAGACACTAAAGCAGCTGGGACGTCAGGTAGAGCGTACGGTGCTGGCACGTGCAGTTCGTTGGCATCTGGAGGATCGGGTGCTGGTGTACGGTAACAAGACGATTGTGTTCCCATAAGCAATTCGCATAAGAAGAGGCCTTCCTTTTGAGGAAAAGCCTCTTCTTTTGTTTTGATTCGCCATAGTTTCAAGTCAGTTTCTCACGCTTCACCATCTCCAGAAACTGAGCAACAACAGGCCGCTGGTCTGTCTCATCGTCACGCGTGCAGACATACAAGGGACGCTTGATCTCTACCCCTGGCACGGTTACCCGACCAACCTCACCACGCTCTACCATTTCCCTAACGGCCAGAGCAGGAGCCAGCATCGTCCCATAACCCGCGCGAACGGAGTGGATTGACTCGACCAGACCGTGATACTGCATACCGACCTGTGGACGTTTTACACCATGCTCGCGACAGAGGGCAAAAAGCCAATCGCGGGTAGAACTGCCTTGCTCGCGTAGCAAAAACGGTTCCTCCACGAGCTGCTCCATACGGATCTCTTTTCCTGCAAGCGGATGATGGGCAGGCAAAATAAACCAATAGGACACATCCGTCAAATGAATCCGCGTAATAGGCAGCTCATCCCACGATTCCTTGATAATAATAGCCACATCGACCTCACAGCTAAGAAGCAGTTCAATGGATTGCATGGAATTACGCGTGCGAATTTCCACATCGACTCCTTCGTATTCGCGCTTGTACTGAGCCAGCCACTGTGGCACGAGATAATGGGAGGGGAGATAGGTCGAAGAAATCCTTAGCCGTCCTTTCTTCCCTTGTTTGATTTCTGTCAGCTGTGATTCGATTTCGCGTTCCCAGTCGTAAATGCGGCGTGCTTTTTCAAAAAGAAAGCGCCCCTCATAGGTGAGAGAAATGCCGCGACCATCCGGGATGAGCAAGGTCATGTCCAAATCATTTTCGAGCTTGCGGATTTGGGCACTTACGGCAGGCTGGCTGATCGAGAGGGCGAATGCTGCTTCGGTGACACTGCCTCGTGACGCTACTTCTACGAAAATGCGGAGAGCATGTAAGTTCATCCTGTACCTCGATTCATAACTTTTGTTTATGAGTGATAGAGAAATATGTATTAGAAATGATGAGTGATTGCACGTAAGGTATAACTCAGAAAGACGTAAAAACGGGTAGAGAGAAGGATCATGGAATGAGAGAAGTCAGTGGAAAGACACAAGTCGTGGCAGTCGCACTGGTGACAGCATTATGCATGATAGGGGATTCGATGCTGTATGTGGCGCTTCCTCTTTTCTGGAAGGAGGCAGGATTAACATCGCTGTGGGAAGTGGGGGTATTGCTTGCGGTGAACCGTTTCATCCGTGTACCACTCGGCCCTCTTGTTGGAAAATGGTATGAGCGCTCGGGCGGACGCACGGGTTTGATTGTGGCAGTGGTATTGGCTTTTCTGACGACACTTTCGTACAGCTTGGAAGGCTTTTGGCTGTGGCTTGTGATGCGATGCTTGTGGGGAGTAGCTTGGACATTTTTAAGATTAGGTGCGTTTTCCCTGATCGTGGGTGTTTCCGAAGGGCATAATCGCGGGCAGCTTATGGGCTTGTACAACGGACTGTATCGATTGGGCAGTCTTGGCGGCATGCTGGTCGGAGCGCTGCTGGCTTCTTGGTACGGACTTTCTGTTGCCTCCATCGCACTTGCGGTGCCTTCCTTGTTAGCATTCATTCTTATTTTTCGCTATATACGTCCTTCCTTTACCAGTCAGCATCCGAAAGACGTGAAGCAGATGGATACAGGAAAAAGCTTGTGGAGTCAGACGCAGGTGCTGTTGACGCTGATGACGGGATTGCTCGTCACGATGGTGTACCAGGGGGTGTTTACCTCCACGCTAAGTAGAGTGATCGAAGTACGTGAACCGCTCATCATGATTGGCGGAGTCGTGCTTGGGGCAGCAGTGATTGCGAGTGTGATCCAAGGCATTCGCTGGGGGTGGGAGCCGTGGGCTGCTCCATTGGTAGGAAAATTGTCGGACAGGCATGGTCGGACGAATCTATTCATCGGGACGTTGCTAGTTGCTTCTGTTCTGTTTGCCACGTTGCAAGCAACGTCTTCACTTGTGCTATGGTTTGCGATTTTATTCGGCATCCAGTTGACTGCGACGATTATCACAACCGTGATGGATACTCTTGCGGCAGATGAAGCTGCGAGGCAGGCCAACAGCCAAGGGGTAATGACACAGTATTCAGTTGTAAGCGATCTAGGGGCGGCGCTGGGGCCGCTCCTTGCTTTCTGGCTGGATGAACACGTAGGTCTTGGTCTGGTGTACATCGGAATAGCGATGATCTTGCTTCTGGTTGGTCTTGTATGGCTGTGGCGACCAAAGCTGATCAAGATGGAAAGCGCTTCTTGATGGTTGTCATGACGTGAGCAATGGCTGCCTCCTTGTCCGGACCATGCAGCAGCATATGGTTCGAATGCTCGTACCAGGTGATTTGCGGGGAGGCAGATTCGTCTACACTGGTTGCGAGTATTTGGGCACTTACGGCGTGTACAGTATCGTCTCGCCTTGCTTGCAGCAGGACGTAAGGGGTCGTAATCTGAGGCAGAAGCGGCTTCGTTTCTGCCAGCAGCCTGCGAAATTGCAGCATGCTGCTAATAGGGATTCTGCCGATGCCATGGATGTAGCGTTTGGAGTGGGTAGAGAAATCCTCACGCAAATAGTGCATCGCTTCTTTGACATCCCAATATTTATAAGGAGTGTTGATGGTAATTAGCAGGGCGACGGGGTATTTCGTCGTTAAATGAAAGGCGAGCAGCCCCCCCATGGAAAATCCAATGACCACAATGGTGTCAGCGCGCATGGCCAGTCGCTTGTAGCCTTCTTCTGCCGAGCGAAGCCAGTCGTGGCGGGTGCTTTTTGCCATGTGACGACGAGTAGTCCCATGTCCCTCCAAGGTAGGGCATTCCACCTGATAGCCAGCCTCGCGGAGCTTTTTGGCGAGTGGGAGTATATCGTTGATGTCTCCGGCAAATCCATGGATGAGTAAGCATCCGACTGTTCCTGACATGGAATCTCTTCCTCTCAGATACTGGGAAATTTGATGAATCATCCATATTATATACGAAAAGGTGAGAAGGAGGCGACAACGCAAGTGTGCCCACACCAAGCAAAAAAGGAAAGAAAAAGCGACTCCACGCAGCTGCGATGAAGTCGGCTATTTACTAACGGGGTTCTGTCCCTGAAAAAAGGTTACAGCCCAATTGTTTTCAGTTCTGGAGAGATAAGCAGCGTAGGTTGCGTGCAGGCTTGGATATCTTCCACTGTATAGCCTTCTGCTACTTCGACGAGGACGAGCCCGTCTGGCGTCACGTCCATGACAGCTCTGTCTGTAATGATACGGTTGACAACCTTCTTGCCGGTAAGAGGCAGAGCACATTCATTCAGGATTTTTGTCTCACCATGCTTGTTGACATGATCCATGATGACGACGATTTTTTTCGCGCCGTGGACGAGATCCATGGCACCGCCCATGCCCTTGACCATTTTTCCAGGAATCATCCAGTTTGCGAGATCACCCGCAGCAGAAACCTCCATCGCCCCCAAAATAGCGAGGTCGATATGGCCGCCGCGAATCATCGCAAACGATTCAGCACTGGAGAAGTAGGCTGCACCTGGAATAGCGGTAACGGTTTCTTTTCCGGCGTTGATGAGATCAGGATCGAGGTTTTCCTCCGTCGGGTAAGGGCCAATTCCGAGCAAGCCGTTTTCCGATTGCAGAACGACCGTTTTTCCTTCCGGGATGTAGTTGGCGACGAGCGTGGGCATTCCGATCCCCAAGTTTACGTAAAAGCCATCTTCTATTTCCCCGGCGGCACGAGTGGCGATTTGCTCACGTGTAAGCGACATCTGTGTTTTCCTCCCTTGAATGTAATTAATTCTCTCTGTTGCTCTCTATGAGCGGACTGTGCGTCGTTCGATGCGTTTCTCGAACGATGGTGCCTGTATCACACGTTGCACATAAACACTTGGTGTGTGAATATGCTCAGGGTCTAGTTCACCTGTCTCTACTATTTCTTCTACTTCGACGATGGTGATTTTTCCGGCTGCGGCCATCATCGGATTGAAGTTTTGTGCTGTTTTACGGAAGACGAGATTGCCCATCTTGTCAGCCTTCCACGCCTTGATCAGTGCGAAATCCCCCGTGATACCATACTCAAGCAGGTACTCTTTCCCTGCGAAATCACGCGTTTCCCGGCCTTCAGCGATAGGTGTGCCGACTCCAGCAGGGGTATAGAATGCCGGAATACCAGCTCCACCTGCACGAATTCTTTCCGCCAGCGTCCCTTGTGGCGTCAACTCGACTTCGAGCTCACCGGACAAAAATTGACGCTCGAATTCCTTATTTTCACCCACATAAGAGGAGACCATTTTTTTGATTTGCTTTTCACGTAAAAGGAGACCGAGTCCCCAATCATCTACCCCACAGTTATTTGAGACAACTGTCAAGTTTTTCACTGCTTTGTCTCGCAGGGCGATAATCAGATTTTCCGGAATTCCTACTAGTCCGAAGCCGCCCACTAATAAAGTGGCACCATCGTGAATATCAGCCACGATGTCCGTGTAAGAAGTGTAAATTTTGGCCATGACGATCACTCCCACCATGAAAAAATAAAGGATTTTTGTAAGCGTTAACAATAAGGGCGATGCAGTGCCCCGTTTTCCTGCCCTTCTATCATACTAGATGCGAGTTACAAACAAGTGACGAGACATTTGGATTATAAAAAATAATGTAAAATGACAGAAAAGTAGTACAACTATACCATTTTTTTCTGTAAAATATATTTTGTCAATATTCGTCGTTTTTTTGGTCAGTATAGGAAGACTCGAGGGGAAATGTGGGGTTGCAGGAATGAAAAATACGAATAAATGGATAAGTCTCACGGTTGTGGTCCTGCTGCTCGTAGGGTGCGAAAAGCTAAATGAGGATGTCTCAAGTCTGAAACGGACGAGAGAAGAAACGGATATCAAGCTGAAAACGGTAAGTGCGTATACGGTGGAGAGTGGCAAGGATGAGCGACTGATGGAAGTAGCAGGTGTAGTGGAACCGCGTCAGGAGCTGGCTTTATCGTTTGGCGCCTCAGGCAAAATTTCAGGCATTCTCGTTGAAAAAGGAGCCACTGTCAAGGCAGGGCAGACGTTGGCGACATTAGATGGAACGGCCTTGCAGCAAGGTATTCACGCAGCCCAGGGACAGGTAGCAAGTGCTGCAATCAAGCGGGAAAAGGCCGCCAAGGGACCGGAGAGTCATGAGTTGCAAACCAAGAAGCTACAGGTAGAAAAAGCGCGAGAACAGATGCAAAAAGCTCGCGACGAGCTCTCCAAAGCAGAGATTTTGTATGCGAATGGAGCAATCTCGAAGGATGAAAAAGACAAGCTGGCCTCTGCACTGCGACAGGCCGAGCTGAGTCTGGAAGAAGAACAAGTGGCGTACAACAACCTGCTGAAGGGCGCCGATCCACTGGACATCGAAGAAGCGAATGCAAGCATCCAGCAGGCCAATGTTCAATTGAGCCGAGCGAAGCAGGAAGCAGCTGATGCGGTGATCAAAGCTCCTTTTACAGGTGTGGTTGCAGCGATCTCCAAGACAGCGTCGGAGCAAGCTGGACCTGGAACAGAGGTCATTCGAATGGTCGATACGAGCTCATGGCTTGTCAAGCTACATATAGAAAGGGAGCAAATCGCCCATTGGCAGGCAGGGAAAGTCGTAAAGGTGAAGGCTCCGGACGGCAGTGAAGCAGAAGGAAAAGTGACGTTTGTCTCACCTGTTATGGATACCAGCTTGGGATCTTATCCCGTCGAGGTGACCGTAGACGGCAAGAAAGTAGCGTGGAAGGGTGGCATGACTGTTACTTGTCAGTATCCGCTGCCAGCGTCAAACGTTGCGCTTGTTCCTGTTAGCAGCATCGGTGTCTCTGATGAAGAATATTACGTCATGAAAATCAATGAACATTCAGTGGAAAAGACGTTTGTCAAAGTGGGGGCATTGCAAGGAACCTTCTATGAGGTAGTGGAAGGTCTTGAGCCTGGTGACCAGATTGTCGCTGCAGGTTTGTCGTATGTAGTGGATGGTGAGGCGGTGAAGGTGGCGGATGAATAACAAGACATTTTTAGCGACGGTCCCCTCCTTTGCCCGCATTCTGGCGGTCATTTGCTGTCTACTTGCGGTAGGAGCTTGGTTCGGGCTGGATATCAAGACTTTTCCGGATCGGTCTGTGCCTGAATATACAATCAGTCTCTCGGCACCCAAGCTCTCTTCTGCGGAAGTAGATGAATCGGTCGCGAGAAAAGTAGAGGAATCAGTACGTTCATTAGGCAGTGTGCTTACGATTGCTACGGAATCTCGGACGGGATCCGCGGTTATCACTGTAAAAACATCAGAACAAATCGGTTCGGATTACAAGGAACGGTTGGATAAGAAGCTGGGAGAGATCACGAAGCAGCTACCCGTGCAGGATTGGAGCATCAGTCAAAGCAATTTGGCAGATAACAAAATTGGTTTTTATGTTCTGTACGGCACGGACTTGCAGACCTTGTCTGACGTTGCTCAAAATACGGTCTACGACAAACTGATCAATCTGCCAGGAATCGCTCGCATCGAAATGGACAAGCAAGGCTTGAAGGAGCAGGTAGATATCATTTTCCGACCGTCCATGCTACTCGCCTACGGGCTCACACCTGCTGATATGCTGGCGCAGCTGCCGACAGATGTGGTTGGAGAAGAGGTAGGCTCTGTTGGTGCAGATAAGGATCGAACCAGGATTCAATGGACGAGTAAATCGGAAGGGCTGCAAGATCTGGGTAAGCACTTGATCTCCACCGATAAAGGATACGTGCCATTACATACGTTGGCTGACATTCGTGATCGACGGGGGAGCAAAGGCGAACAAATCGGGATGTATCGAGGCTCGCCTGCCTTAGGAATCACGGTGTACGCAGCAGATGTCGGGCAATTGCCAGTTATCAGCAAGCAAGTAAAGGAAGCAATTGGTGAGTTGAATCAGGCTTCAGGCGGAAAATACCGCCTCGATTTGTTTCATGACGATGCGCAGACAATCACCGCTGCATTGAGACAGCTTGGAACACTGGCGGCTCTAACCGCTGTCATCTGTTCACTCTTTTTGTACCTGACCCGAAAACAATGGGCAGGGGCTGTACTCGCGCTTTTGGCAAACGTTCTCGCGGTCGGCAGTGTTCTTGGGGGTATGTGGCTTTGGGGAATCCCATTGACGCTCTCTACACTTGGGCCACTTGTGTTGTTTTCGCTATTGTTCACAGGAGCAGGCTCTGCGTTGTTTCATCGGTTTTCAGGGTTGCCCTCGTACTCGTTTGTTCGTTGTTTGCAAGTGGCGTGGGGGTTGATGAAGCCGTTTTTGCTTACGGTTGTGGTAGTGGCGGCCTGTTGGACAGGTGTCGTTTTCACTGATTTCCTCAAGGCAGAAGACAAGGTTGTCTTGTACGATGCCTGGCCCGTACTTTTGCTGGGGACGTTTGCTCTTATTCTTATCTATGGGTTTATCACGCCGGTACTGACAGGAACGTGGCTAGAAGCTTCCGTACGAATAGACGAGGAAACGCCACGGGCTTCCAATAAAGTGACAAGTTATTTTCAAGATCGCTGGAAACGACTGGTGGAACAGGGGTATTTGCCCTATGGAATCACACTGGTTGCCTCGCTTGTCTTTGTCTTTTTGCTCAAGTCGTTTATTCTCGTTGATCCCTACGCAAAGCTTGATTATGGCAACAAGACGCTTTCATTGCCAATGGTGCAGGGAAGCAGCATCGATGAGGCCATGCGGGCAGCACAAATAGCTGAGGAGCGTTTACTCGCCATTGACGAAGTCCGAGATGTCTACACGATTGCCTCCGAAGAAAACCTGAGCTTTCAACTAAAGCTCGTGGATAAATACGATTGGACGCAATCAGTCTCTGAGCTGGAAAAAGTACTGGACAAAGAGCTGCGGGATATTCCTCAGACAGATCCGTTTGCGCTGGTCATTAATAAAGATAAGGCGACTCGTCTCGTCTTGACGATCATGGGACCATCCTTGCAAACGACGCAGAACATTGCCAATGAAGTATTGGCATTCATGGAAAAGCAGACTGCGAAGGATAAAGAGGGGAGAGAACTTGTAACCGATGAAAGAATCGGTCCAGGTGCAGAGGGGACCTTAATCGACATTCGTCCGAAACAAGAGATGCTGGCACGCTACCGGATTACGCAGGAGGAGATCAAGAGACAGCTGGAGAGCTATTTGGGAGAAAAAACAGCTGGCAGTGTCTATTGGAACGAGCGTCAGGTACCTATCCACGTCAGATTCCCTGACGGGTGGATGGACTATCCGGATCAGGTGAAACATATTTTGATTCGAACATCACAAGGTAATGTGCGATTATCTGAGCTGGTAGATTGGTCGATCGGCAGCGAGCCGCCCGTTTATCAACGGGAAGATGGACTGTATGTCTTCAAGGTAAGTAGTGCCGTCTCAGACCCGAGTCGAATTGAGCTGTGGTCGTATATCATTCCTTCTTCCATGCAAGAAAAGGTGGAGATACCCGAAGGCTACACGGTATATAACGACGATGAGCTGAAGAAATTGGAGGAGACAAAGCTCAACAAGGTTGATTGGAGCAGTCGGTTCTTGACGATTGGCAGCCTGGTTGCCCTCGTACTTATCATGAGCTTGCTTTTGCAACGCAGAACACGCGACGGATTAATTGTCCTCGTTCTCTTGCCAGCCTTGTCTGGAGGCTTTGCGCTGGGATTGCTGTGGTTGGATCGACCTATGAACATTATGAGCTTCTATGGTATGGTGGCTGCCATTGCCGTCATCGTTTTGCAGGCACTTCTTACAATGAATGAGCTGTACAAGGCCCAAGCCGAACAGGAGCGAGTTTGGGACAGTATCAAGCTGGGGGCTAAAAGCACCATGGCCAATCAAGCGGGGATATATTTCGCGATCGCGTTAGCCAGCCTTCCACTTGCTGGGGGCTTGGGTGAAGGAAATGATTCGTTTGCGTCCTTTGCCAGCGTATTGTTGTTTGGCATTCTAATGGGGGCTTTTGTCACCATGGCACTTCTTCCCGGTATGCAGTATGCAGCTATGCAAAGACAGGCTGCCCATTCTGAAATGTCCTTGCCGATCCTTGCTCGTCATTTGCGGATATGGTGGGAAAACAACCAAGTACGTCGCCGCGATTTCAAAGAAAGAAAACGGGAACAGGCCCGCTCACCCAAAACAGGGCAAGCCGAAGCCTCGAATCACAATTCCCGGGACTATGTCCCTGTACAAGAGGACTTCCTGCCTCTTTCTTCTTCTTCACATGACGCCAACCGCTAAAATAGGTTGGCGTTTTTTATTTTCAATCGTTCACGTAGCTGTAACCAACGTACCAGGTATGCGTCATGGTAAGATAGAAAGAGAATCGAAAGCAGGGGGTAGCAACACGTGCGTCGATATCGAAAAGTATGGGATTACTTGCTTTTGATTGCGATTCTGCTCGGGTTATTTATTTCTTCATCACAGCCATACGCCAAGCAAGACATGCGAGGGACGATAGACAAGCTAGTGGACGAACAGAGCTTACAGAACCGTATAGGCGACATATCCATTCCTTACGGAGGCAAGGATGTGAGCCTGGAAGAAAAGGGAGCGGCTGGTTTTATAGAGTTCTTCTTACGGAAAGGGGTACACTTTTCTGTTTTTGCCCTCTTGGCTTTTAGCTGGTATCGCGTGTTTTCGCAGCATCTCTCGTTTGGGCAAGCACTGCCCTGGAGCGCTTTTTGCAGTGTGATGACGGCTGCTTTGGATGAATGGCACCAGACGTTTACACCGGATCGAACCGGAATGGTGCAGGATGTTTTGCTCGATGCAGCTGGATCTGTCACGATGTTGTTGATAATTGCTCTCAATTACCTGTATTCACGAAGAGCACATCGTTATAAAATGTAGGAAGCCTATCCATCCTATGGGAGAGAAGGCTGTGATGAACGATTGGAGAGTGGATTAGATCGTGGGAGAAAAAAAGAATGTCCTTGTACTGAACTGCGGAAGTTCTTCGGTGAAGTACAAGCTTTATGAAATGCCTTCCAAGACATTGATTGCGCATGATTATTTGGAACAAATCCAGCGTGACCAATATGAAGATACGATTCGGGGAGTGTTTGAATCCCTCAAACAATATTCGATAGATATCGTTTCCCATCGTGTTGTCCACGGCGGAGAAGCATTTAAGCAGTCCGTTATTATCAATGACCAAGTAAAAGAAGAAATTCGGAACCTGTCCCGTTTCGCCCCGCTTCATAACCCCATTAACCTAACCGGGATTGAAGTTGCTCAAGGTCTGTTTCCTGATTTGATTCACGTAGCTGTTTTTGACACAGCATTTCACCAAACCATGCCACCATCCTCGTATTTGTACGCACTGCCTTATGAATACTACGAACAATACGGCATTCGCAAATACGGTTTCCATGGAACGTCTCACCGCTATGTAATGGGCCGTGCAGCAGAAATGATGGGTCGCCAGAAGGAGCAGCTTCGTCTGATCAGCTGCCACATTGGAAGCGGGGTAAGTATTACGGCGATCCGAAATGGTGAATCTTATGATACGTCGATGGGTATGACACCATTGGCAGGTTTGTCCATGGGTACGCGCAGTGGAAACATTGACCCAGGTATCATCCCGTATATTGAGGAAATTGAAAGGACCGACACGGCTGGTGCTATCAAGATTCTGAATAACAAGAGCGGTCTCATGGGCGTATCGGGTGTATCCAATGATTTGCGCGACGTTATGAAAAAAGCAGAAGAGGGACATCTCCGCAGCAAGCTCGCTTTGGAATTATTTACTACTATTCTACATAAGCATGTGGGACTGTACCTTGCTCGCTTGAATGGAGTCGACGGCATTATCTTTACAGCAGGGGTTGGAGAAAATAGTGCTGCCGTGCGTGATTTGGTGTGCTCTGGTTTGGAATTCGCCGGGGTAAACCTGGATCGTGAGGCAAACCGCAGCAGCAAAGGTGAGGCATTCATCAGCACGAAATACTCCCCGGTAAAAGTCATGGTCATCCCGACAAATGAAGAACTTGTCATGGCAATGGATGCATTTGAACTGGGCAATAACTAGGTTGGAGTATGTCCCTAGAAAGAATAGGCTTTTCAGTATTGGAATTTCTCTGCTATACTAAGAGAATGAGGCTTCTGGTTTGAGGTTCTCACCATTTTTCTGAAAAAATAAAAGGAGTGCAAACTGGATGGCAGTACAAGTGGGAAGCATCATCGAAGGAAAAGTGACAGCGATTAAACCGTTTGGGATGTTTGTAGCAGTCAGCGAAACGGAGCAGGGGCTGGTCCACATTTCCCAAGTAGCAAACGGTTTTGTTAAGGATATCAATGATCACTTTACCGTGGGGGCACCAGTAAAGGTAAAAGTACTCTCCATTGATGATGCAGGTAAAATCTCGCTTTCGGTTCGCGCAGCACTCCCAGCGCCTGAGCGTCCGGAACGTGAAGAACGCCGTGGCGGTGGATATCGTGGAGGCGACCGCGGAGGGAATGCAAAACGAGATAGCGGAGCTTCTTTCGAAGACAAGATGAAAAAATGGATGAAGCACAGCGAAGAGAACCTTGCGACAATCAACAAAAAGAACGCAAAACGCGGCTACTAAGCCTTGCGATAACTAAGAAGGACGGGATCAGCTCCCGTCCTTTTTTGCGTCTCCTATTCGATAGGGTTTCCCTCTTTTTCCCAGTATTCCATCCCGCCAAGCATCTCTTTTACCCGAAAGCCGAGAGCGGCCAGTTTCGCACAAGCCTTTGCAGCACCATTGCAGTTGGGACCCCAGCAGTAGACGACCAGGAGCTTGGTCGGGTCCAGAGCAGCCGTCGTGTCAGTGGAAATGAGCGAATGGGGGAGATTCAGAGCACCGGGAACGTGACCATCCCTATACGCTTTTTCGCTGCGAGCATCCAGGATGTAGAAGTCTTCCACACGGTTCTGAATGTCACTCCATACATCAGAGACATCTGTCTCAAGAGAAAGCTTCTCGAGAAAATGAGTGCGGGCTACTTCAGGTGACGCGGCGGGTGTTTGCAAAACAAGGGACATATCAAAATCCTCCTCGTTACATGTGATGGTGATGCACAAAGCATAGCATTGAACCAATCATCACAGTTATCTATACTATTTAATGAGGATCATTACTAATTTCTATGGGAGGAAGCGGGATGGAGCTGGTCTATTTACATACTTTTCGCGAAGTAGCCCGGTATGGGAGCTTTACACGGGCAGCAGAAGAACTGGGCTATGCTCAACCGACGGTAACGGCACAAATGCAAAAGCTGGAGCAGTCGTATGGAGCCCCGCTATTTGAAAGATATGGACGCAAGCTGCGACTGACCCAAGCAGGTGAAGCCTTGCTGCCGTACGCACGGGAATTGATTCGTCTGTATGGGGAATCTAAAGAAGTGATCAAGCATCAGACGACAGGTCCCATTGCCATTGGAACGATCGATACACTGGCGGCATTCTTTCTGCCACCGTATTTGCAGGCTTTTTGCCAGCAATATCCTCAGGTTGATTTAGTATTGAGGACGGCTGGAGAAGCCGAAATCGTGCAACAGATCAGGGATGGTTATCTCGATTTCGGGATCATTTTCGATCGCCCTTGTACAGACCCTGAGTTAGTCACCCACGTCATTCGCGAGGAAGAATTGGTGGTCGTCATGCCACCCGCCCATCGATTCACAACAGCAACGGCACTCACAGTCCATGATTTGGGCGGGGAGCCGCTTGTATTGACCGAAGAAGGCTGTACGTATCGGGGCATGCTGCTGGAGGCTTTTGGTGAGGCTGGGATGACCCAACGAATCGCCTGCCAATTCAGCAATCCGGAAGCGATCAAGCAGTGTGTACGCTGTGGCTTGGGTGTGGCATTGCTGCCAGTAATGGCGGTCCAGAGAGAGCTCGCAGAAGGGGTGCTCACAGCTATCCCGTTTCAGTCGGATAAGCCGCCGTTTTCCATTCAGCTTGTTTATCATAAAAAGAAATGGCTATCACCTTCGATGGTGACGCTTGTGGATACGATTACGAGATCACAGAGAGAGGAATCGTGAGCAGGATGCAGCTAGATACTTCACCATTTGTCGCATGTACACCTGAGGAGACAGTCTATCCGGGAGTGCGGCTCTACACCGTCAGCTACTACAGTCAAGACTTGCTGGTAAAAGCTGCATTGGCTGTGCCAGAGGTGTATTTTCAGGAGGGAGCATGTCTGCCGGCTCTCCTGTATTGTCGAGGTGGGATTAAAGGAGTGGGACGCGTCAGACCCGAGAGAATTAGTCAGATGGCTGCTTTTGGCTACGTGGTCCTCGCTCCTCATTACCGTGGCAACGAAGGCGGAGAGGGCCGGGATGAATTCGGTGGGGCAGACAGGCATGATGTGTTTGCCGCATTTGAATTGCTCTGTAGACTGGAGAGGGTAGACAAGGAGCGAATCAGCGTCTACGGCTTTTCACGCGGTGGTATCATGGCTTTGTTTGCCGCAATAGAGTGCAAGGGCATGCTGTCTTGTGTCGTATGGAGTGGTGTCAGCGACATGTTTTTGACCTATGAGGAGCGGGTTGATCTGAGAAGGATGCTGCGCAGAATCATCGGTCATCCACGTAAGCAGGAGGATGCTTACCGCGATCGGACACCTTTGTACCGGATAGACGAGATTTCTTGTCCTGTGCTAATCATACATGGAACGGAAGATGAGAATGTGGGAGTGGAGCATGCTCATAAATTGGCAGATGCGCTGACGCTAGCAGGCAAACCGTATGAGAAATGGCTGGCGCAAGGGGCCAGCCATCTGTTTGTCGGGGAAGATATGGAGATGTACACGCGCAAGATGTTCGCTTGGCTGGATGCGCAAGCCTAATCTTCTTTTGGTGTAAGCGGCAGCGTAATGATGATTTCCGTTCCTTTTCCCAGCTTGCTGTTCACGTGCAGCTCCCCACCGTGGTTTTCCACCATTCGCCGCGAAATTGGCAGCCCCAGTCCAGTCCCATCCTCTTTTAAGGAGAAGAACGGATCGAATATACGCACCAGATATTCTTGGGGAATGCCTTCTCCCGTGTCTCTGACATGAATATGGACAGCTTGATCATCCAGGCGGTTTTCGATGGAGAGAACGCCGCCGTCTTTCATGGCTTCAATGCTGTTTTTCATTAAATTTAACAGGATTTGCTTTAATTGCTCGACATCGACGTGAATGCGAATGCTCGGATCACAGCGGTCTACGATTTCAATCCCATGCAGCATAGCCTCGGCATTCATCAAGGGAAGAATCGAATGAATGACACCGGTTAGCGCAACCTCGCGATAATCGGGCTTGGATGGTTTGGAGAGCATCAACAACTCCGTCACGATGCGGTTGACCCGTTCAATTTCCTGCAAGATTAAGGGCAAATAGTACAAATCGCGCTCTTGATCAGATAAACGCTGTTCTAATAGCTGAATAAAGCCGTAGATGACCGTTAGCGGATTGCGAATTTCATGAGCGGCTCCCGCTGCTAGCTGACCGACCATGGCCAGCTTCTCAGATTGATTCAAGTACTCTTGAATTTGCTCCTGCTCCGTAATGTCCAAGAAGGCGACCATCCACCCGGTTTCCTGATCGTGGTGATGATTGTGTAAAGGGATGTAGGAGACCAGAGCAATGAATGGTGTATCGTCTTTTTTGTACAAGGTCATTTTGCGATTGACGAACCAGGGAGTCGGCTCATTGCTTGTGGGTGCTTCAAAGGAATCCTTAGACACCGGGTAGCCGAGATCGTCGAGCTTGACTAAATGCTGCGCCAACTTGTTTACATGAAGACCGACTGGCGCATGGGAGCGTGTAATAATCCCAACAGGCAGGGAGTTTAAGATTTGCTCCCGGATGTTTTTTTCTTCGGTCAAAATTTGCCGTTGCCGTTCATCTTGCGCGAATAGATTGGCGATACTACTCGACATTTTATTGAACTCCTGCGCCAACTCAAGGAATTCATCTTGATGGGTATAGACGATTTGCTGACCGAATGTTCCTTTCGATACTTCACGGGCTTGTTGCATGAGAGACTGAATCGGGCGCAACAGCTCATTGCGGAAGTAAAACGTACAGAATAGCCCAAACAAGATAGAGGCTACGGAAACCGTATAGGTTAGAATCAACGAAACCTTGATACTCTCATTCGAATCCTGAAACTCTTTATTCGTCTGATACTCCAGCTGATTGAGTGAAAAAGACAGATCCCGTTCAAACCGATCGAGCAATGGCTGTACTTCATTGGTAAGGACATAGCTGACGGCAGGAACATTCCCTGCTTGCAGCAACGGATTGATTTTGTTCAGAAAAATAAAATCCAGTTTAGATATCGATTCAATAATGGTAAACAAGCCACTGTTGGCTTCGGTTTTGGGAAGCGAGGAAAAGCGCGCCGTATCGATTAGATTTGTATAGTACTGATCCAGGTAAGACTCGTCTCGTGTCAATGTATACATGTTCAAGGCATATGTCTTGGTGTATATCTGGTTTTTGACTTCCAATAAGGCACTCGTTTGCGGTAAGAGGTTTTGCGTTAAATACACTTCATCAGAGGTGACTTTGGTCATTTGATAACTGAAAAGGGTCGTTACGCAACCGATGAGAAGCATCATTACGAGATAGCTGAGCATGATTTTTTTCTGAAATCCGAGATTGCTGAAAAGGGGCATGCTGATTAACCTCCATACGAGCCACGGGAAGGAATGAGATTTTGCAGTTCCCGTTCTAAATCTTTACGTACATTTTCTGGCACCATGTGTCCGAATTGACTGAGATGGTTGACCCCTTCTGCAAGTCCGTACATGACTTTTCCATTGGGGAGATCCCCTTGAATAAACTGTTCCATGATGATGCGGTAGCACTGACGAACATCCTGCATCATGGAGGCCAGCACGTATTCTGGAGCGATGTAGCTTTGATCGGCAATATATCCGATGGTAAATACTCCTGCGCGCTGCGCTTCTGTAATCACTTCGAGATTGAAGCTGTCGCCTGTGGTGTAGATAACATCCACGCCTTGCGAAATCATGTTGCGAGTCGTGCGAATGGCCCCCGTACTATCATTGAAATCAGGTACCTTTCCAATAACGATAGTAGTGTTGGGTGATGCCTTTTTCACTCCTTCGATAAAGCCTTCTACTTGCGTTAACTCAGTGGGCTTGTCCACCATGATGTATCCGACTTTATCCGATTTCGTCATTTTGGCGGCAAGGATACCGACGAGCTTGCCGGCAGGCTTCATATCGTAACGAATCGTCGTCTGATTCGGATGCGGAGCCTCTCCGTTAAAGGAAACAAAGTGTGATTTCGGATAGCGAAGCGCTACGTCTGTAAAAGGATCAGAGAAGATGAGGCCATGACCGAGTATGAGATCATACTCGTTGGCTGCATATTTCTCAGCCACCTTTCTGATCTGCTCCGGTTTTATATTATTGGCGATTTCGAGTGAAAAGTTAAATCTTTTTTGCAGTTCTGTCATACTCTCCAGTGCACTGCTGTTCCAGCCCTGATCATATGTGGGGCCCTCCAGCAATAGGGCGACACGCACTTTGTCAGAAGAATGGCTGCTTTTATTTATGACTTTATCGAGATGCTTCATACTTGTAACGAATTGACTGGTAATGAGCAGAAGCAGCCCGACTACCAAACCGGTAAATAAGACGGGAAATGGCAGCAGCTTTGGCATGCGGGATTCCTCCATAGAAAAAAAGCATAATCCACTTGAAAATATAGATACACGTCATGCCTATTATATAGGTTCTCTGAGGGTTGTGCATGGAAAAAAGGGATACGGACAGCCTAAGCATATGGAGAACATATCCCCCTGCAAAGAGGGAACAGAAGGGAGGCATGCACGCGATGGAAAACGATATGGTGGAAATCCCCCAGATTCATATTCCTGATGAGGTTACACAGGTCGATCGACCGGAGATTGGAGAGACCACTCCACACCCGAAACCGGAAAGCCCTCTGGCGTCGAGCGGAACAGCCGAACTCGCCAGCGAGAGCGTTTCGAATGAGAGCAGTGAGCGAATCGGTTTTATTTCATAAAGCCGATCGGATTTCGCGCCATTCGACAAAAGAAGTCATTTTCTCTCGTGGACAAGGCTTGCGATTTCTGCAAAAGTAGGAGGTAGAATAGCAAGCGAGATGCGAGGGGATAAGATTGCATGGCCCGATTGCTGATAGTAGATGACGCAGCCTTCACGAGAAGGGTGCTGACGGATATGTTAGGCGAGCAACATGAAGTTTGTGGAGAAGCGAGCAATGGTTTGGAGGCAATTGAAAAGTACAAGGAGCTCAGGCCGGATATTGTCACCATGGATATTACTATGCCGCACATGCACGGGATTGAAGCCACGCGTCACATCTTGGATTTTGACCGTGATGCCAAAATTTTGATCTGCTCGGCAGTCGGGCACCGGCAGAAGGTGCTAGAAGCGATGAGGACAGGAGCGAGTGATTTCGTCGTAAAGCCTTTTCAAAAAGAGCAGATTCTCGATGCAATCGCACGGCTTTTGTAAACAGGAAAAAGCAAACAGCCGCCAAATCCCGGTTGGGAAGGCGGCTGTTTTTCTAGTAAGAGAAGATTTTACAAGCTGATTTCCGTTCCAATGCCGTTTGCTTTCGCCCGTTCATAGACCGTTTTGGCTACGGCTGTGTCCAGGTAGGCAACCCCCACTGATTTGTACAGCGTGATTTCCTCCTCGTTTTCTCGGCCGGGCTTTTTCCCAATCAGAATGTCTCCCAGCTCAGCGTGCATTTGTTCAAAGCTCCATTCCCCGCGTTCAACCGGAATGAGCAGATCGCCTGCTTCCTGCCGGGCTCCCTCCAGTGTATCGACCACGACCTTGCTGTTTTGTACGGTAGTCGAGTCGACCTCCTGCATATGAGGAAGAAAAGCACCGATGGCATTGATATGCGTACCGGGACGCAAGCTTGCTCCATCAAACAATGGGCTGGTAGCCTTGGTGCTGCAAATCACGATTTCGGCATTCGCAACCGCTTCATTGGCATTATCCATAACCGTGATTTCGCCTTGCCACTCCGGATAGAGGGAGAGTAGTGTTTGTTTCATTTCGTCCGCTTTCTGACGTGTGCGGTTATAGAGATAAAGGTTTGTCAGCGGACGGACCTCCATGACGGCTTGAATCTGTCCGATGGATTGAGCCCCGCAGCCCAATACAGCGCAGCTTTGCGCATTTTCTTTTGCCAAGTATTTGGTTGCAACGCCACTACTTGCACCTGTGCGCATAATCGTCAATAGGCTCGCGTCCATCATCGCCACATGCTGTCCCGTTTTTGCTTCCGTCAACACGATTACGCTTTGGAGTGCTTTGATATCGTGTTTGTGATTCTCCGGGAAAATGCTGATGATTTTTACCGCTACATAATCGTCCGTTTCCAAATAGGACGGCATGTATAGACTGGTTGCTCCGTATTTCGGATGGTCAATGGCAGTACGAACAGGGGTGGTGACATTTCCTAGCATATGCTCACGGAAGACGTGTTCCACATCTTCCAAGCAATCTTTCATCGTGTAGATTCGTTCAATGTTTTCACGGCTTAATACGAGCATGACATTCATCCTTTCATCGGGATCCTTTGTCAGTAGATATTGAAGTGTCACTTCAAATTATAAGTGAAGTAACACTTCGATTTGCAAAAATAAAACAATCACAAATCAGATAATAATAAATATTTTAAAATGAAACACAATTGGTAGCAATAGTAAAAATTGATACTTATGCTAACTTTACAACTTTTTTCGGGAAAGAGTATGATAGACCTATCCTTTTTACGGCGAGGTATGCAAATGGAACCCACCATTGGTGTATTAATCAAATCGCTTCGTGTCGGCAAAAAGAAGACACTCAAACAAATTGCGGAAAAAACACAGCTGTCGATCAGCTTTTTGTCCCAAGTAGAGCGTGGGAAGTCTTCCATTACGTTGGAGTCATTGAAAAAAATTTCGGAAGCCTTGGGAGTGAGCCCAGGCTATTTCTTTTCGGGCGAGTCGAGTGGAGGGAATGAGCAGGTACGCAGGGCGAGCAAGGAGCGATCTGGGCTTCTGCATGCGCCTTTTGTGTATGAGGACCTGTCCAGTGATTTGGTGAATCCGACGTTGGTACCGATTCTCGTCACGCTATCCCCACATGGGGAAAAAGGCATGCCTTTTGTTCATCAGGGGCAGGAGTTTATTTATGTCCTGGAGGGTGTGCTGACTGTTTTACTGGGGGAAGAGGAGCATGATTTGTTCCCTGGTGACAGCATTCACATGGATTCATCCGTGCCACACAACTGGGTGAACCGTACAGGCGAGGTCACCAGATTCCTTTGTGTCAATTCGCATGACAGCGACAGGATTCCGACCGCTGCTCATTAATGGAGCGAGAGCGTGTAGCGAAGTCATGTTTTCTACTATAATAGAAGAACACGTAGAAAAGAGCGGTAAAGAGGTGAAAGCGTGCCCGTAGAGCCTAACTATTTTCAACAGTATCAGCATGCTGATATCGACGAATTAGCTGATGTCATTGGAGAACTTTTGCAAAATCCGATTACGGTTGAAGATGCCGATCATAAACTGATTGCTTACAGCTCACACGGAGAAAGCACAGATGAAGCGCGCTGGTCTACCATCATGGGGCGACGGGTACCGGAAAAAGTGCTGACGCGCCTCTGGAAGGACGGCGTATTCCAGGAGCTGTTAACGCACGACAACCCCGTACACATCCCGGCCAAGGACGAAATCGGCTTGGGGAAGCGTGTGGCAATTGCCATTCGCAGAGGGAGCGACGTGCTCGGTTACATTTGGGCACAAGAGGTGAATCGACCAATTACCCAGGAAGATGATGAAATTCTTCGTCAGGCAGCACGCGTAGCTGTCTCGCGTCTCATCCAACGGCAGGGAAAACGCAAGGCGGAAGAACAGCGACGCAAGGAATTTCTGTGGGAGCTGTTGCTGGGGAATCACAGCAGTGAGGCTGGCATTCGCCAAAAAGCGGACACCTTGCAGATGCAGCTTCCGACCTCTTATTTAATTTGTATTATTGAAGCGGCAGGAGCCCGTCTGGACCAGTACTTGTATCCGTTGTTAATGCGTGACAAGCTGCTCTGGGTTGTCGACGGATCGCAAATCATCTTATTGATCGGTCTGTCCGATGCGAAAAAAGAGAAGAGTGATGTGCTCATTCGCAAGGTGGAACAGTTCCTCTCCGACTCGCTCGGCAAGCTCGAAGCACATGTTACAGAAGGACGCCAGGTGATTGCCGGGTACGGGAGAGATTACAAGTCTTATACGGATATTGTGAAAAGCTACAGGGAAGCGCTGCATGCACTCAAGATCAAAAAGTTGTTTCCTCAGGAAAATGAGGGGATTCACGGGTATCACGAGCTTGGGATATATCGATATCTACTACAACTGAAGCAGTGGGAAGAGGAGCAGGGCTATCAGAATGAACGGCTGGAAAAGCTCAGACAGTATGATCGCGACAACCAGACCACACTCTTGACGACATTGGAGACTTTTTTGGATGCCGCTGGCAAGGTCAACAAGACAGCAGAGCGCCTGCATATCCATATCAATACGTTGAGCTACCGACTGAGACGAATTGAGGAGATCATGCGTGTCGATCTCGACAATATGAACCAGCGGGCTGCCTTATATTTAGAGTTGAAAATAGCCAAATTAGATGGGGAACAGTAGTTTGTTTGTGAATTTTCACAAATGAAAAGACGCTAAAATTAAAGGAATCTCCAAGGAGTATGCCCGAAGATACGCTGTACAATAATAGTAACCGCAAAGAAATTGGCGTTTCCAAGGAGGACATACTTATCATGATCGTTGGAATTCCAAAAGAAATTAAAAATAATGAGAACCGCGTAGCCATTACCCCAGCAGGTGTAGCTGCTCTGGTGCAAAACGGACATTCCGTTCGTGTAGAAACAAGCGCAGGGCAAGGCAGTGGTTTTACGAATGAAGATTACAAGGCAGTAGGCGCTGAGATCGTAGAGACAGCAGCAGAGGCATGGGCGTCTGACATGGTCATGAAAGTAAAAGAACCACTCCCTGCTGAATACGGATATTTCCGTGAGGGTCTGATTCTGTTCACGTATTTGCATCTCGCACCAGAGCCTGAATTGACTCGTGAATTGCTCGATAAAAAAGTGATTGCAATCGCTTACGAAACCATCCAGCTCGACAATGGCGCTCTGCCTCTGTTGATGCCGATGTCTGAAGTAGCAGGTCGCATGTCCGTTCAAATCGGTGCGCAATTCTTGGAAAAGCAATATGGTGGAAAAGGTGTTCTGCTCGGTGGCGTACCAGGCGTGCCAAAAGGCGAGGTAGTCGTAATCGGCGGCGGGATCGTAGGAACAAACGCAGCGAAAATGGCGCTTGGACTGGGTGCAAATGTAACCATTATCGATGTAAACGCAGACCGTCTGCGCCAACTGGATGACCTGTTCCAAGGCCGCGTTCAGACGCTGATGTCCAACTCCTTCAACATCGCAAACGCTGTGAAAAAAGCAGATTTGCTGGTAGGCGCTGTGCTCATTCCAGGTGCTCGTGCTCCACGTCTGGTAACAGAAGACATGGTAAAAGAGATGTCACCTGGTTCAGTGATCGTAGACGTTGCGATTGACCAAGGCGGATCGATCGAAACCGTTGACCGCATCACGACTCATGACAAGCCAACCTATGAGAAGCACGGTGTGATTCACTACGCGGTAGCGAACATGCCTGGTGCAGTCGCTCGTACATCTACATTGGCCCTGACCAACGTAACCGTTCCTTACGCGGTACAATTGGCGAACAAAGGCTACGCACAAGCGATTCGCGACAACAAAGCATTGGCAAAAGGCGTAAACGTCATCGACGGAAAAGTAGCTTACAAGGCTGTCGCTGATGCGCATAACCTGCCGTATGCTTCTATCGAAGAAGTTTTGCTGGTGAAAAACTAGCTTCAACGGTAAATAGATAAAGAAGAAACTGCTTGTCCGAGCTTACGGCAAGCAGTTTTTTTATTTATTCGTCCCAAGCGGGTCAGGGTATTTAACCGAATCCATCTTCATTTTTCCAGAATCACTTAAGTACATATGCACCTGGATTTGGGTCAGGGAATCAGGTGTGAGCTTATTGCGCTTGCGTATTTCGTATTTTCGCCAAGCCTGGTAGTCCTTTTTAAACAAACTCTCCTCCAAGCTATATAGATCAACCCCTGCCTTGACTCCTTTTAGAAACGTCCCGCGAATTTGCTCGGCTACCTGTTCTTCGGAGCTTTTTTGTACGAAAGCAGGCGTAACTGTACTCAACATTTCACGAACGAACCCCTTTAGACGAACATTGACCTGATAACGAGGATGCTCTCCGGTGGTAATCGGAATGATGTCCAATTGAACGTGCTCGATGCGCATGGTTGCTCTGGGAATGTTGTTTTGTCTCACAACGAGGCCAGCAAATTTCGTATCATGATTCATCCATCGAATCCCCATTAAATCACGATTGGGAAAGTAACCCTGCCAATTTCCACGATGAATGGCGTGGATGCCATCGATGGAGAGACGAGAAATAAAACGGTTATTTTCTTTCCAGGAACGCTTGTACAGCGTGATGTTTGGCAATAACACGGTGCTTGACGGCTCCCAAAAGTCCGAGATAAACCGAAAAAATTGGATCGGCTCGATAAACGAACGCTGCTCATAAACATCCTTTGGCTGATGCAAGAGAGAGTCCAATGGAGAAAATCCGACCAAAGAATGAGAGCTTAACACTTTGTCAATCGGCTCCCGCGTTCCGAATACCCATTTGGTGTAACGAATCAAACCGTATCTATTCATAATATCATGGGAGGTAATAACGCCCTTTTGCAAGAGACGCTCATGAAATACGAGGGAGGATACAAAGCCTAGAAATACGGGCACCTGTGCGTTTTTTTGCAGGTTATCAAAAGCAGATTGAAGTGTTTTTCCTTTTCCGATCGAAATGGTGGCAGGAGGTGCTTGCAGGGTGGATGAGGATTCCTGTTTCGCGACGGTAGACAGGTCGGTGGATTGGGCGTATAAAACATACTCATTGTTGACGAAATCAATGCCCATGGCAGATAAGTAGCGAAGATCCTGAATCGATTTCTGGTCCCAGCAACCCCCAAGAAGAATGGATGCCAACAGCAGCACAGTAAAAGCGATGCGCATGCCCTTCATTTGTTATCGCCACCTTTCGCAAATCTCGTCCGAAAAAAGCTGGTCAAGGACTTAAACATGACATTGATCAGCGTGGACACTGAGTTGGAAGAACCCATCAAAATATACGATCTGCCAAACGAGGTCAAGGTGGACAAGTAGTACACAATGGCAATCATTCCGAGTACAAAGCCGTACATGCCGATGGTCGCAGCAAGGAAGAAAACGGCGAAACGCACAACTGTTACCGCGCCGCTTAATGCCTGATTGACCAGTGTGAAGGAGGCGACGACGGTAAGGGAGCCGATAAACAGCATCGACGGCGATGTCAGTCCTGCACGAATGGAGGCATCGCCGATAATCAGTGCACCGACAAGTGCCAGTGTTTGCCCGACGTTTTTGGGCAGACGGGCACCTGCCTCACGCAGAAACTCAAAAATAAATAAAATGATAAATAGCTCCATCGGCGCGGAAAACGGTAACCCTTTTCGGCCCTGTGTAACGGTAGCGAGCAATTGAAAAGGATATTGCTCTACATTATAGGCACACAGCGCAATCCAGAAGCCAGGCAGAAAGATTGCGATCCAAAATCCCCCCAGTCGCAGCATGCGTTCCAGCCATACATAGGTAACAGGATATTGATCGTCTTCAGGAGTTTTGATCAGTTCCAGCAAGGTTACAGGTGCCACGATGCACAAGGGCGAACCGTCTACCAACACGATGACCTTGCCTTGCAGCAGCATGTAAATTGCAAAATCAGGACGTCCCGTATAATTAACCAAGGGAAACACCGAACGAGTGTTGTCGCTCAGCATTTTTTCCAGAATGGCGCTGTTCACAATTTTTTTTGACGTACATTTGTGTAGTCTTTCGCGCATCATCTCTACCAGATCTTCAGATACCCCGTCTGTGATATACATTATGCCGACTCTTGTGCGTGAACGCGTTCCGAGAATAAAAGGCTCATAAGCCAGGGTAATGGTTCGCATACGCTTGCGAATGAGAGCAACGTTCGTGGAAATATCCTCAACGAAACCGTCCCGGGGACCTTTGATCGAAATCTCCGTATTGGCTTCCTCAGTGCCACGCTCTGGCCGCTTAGAAATATCCCAAGCGAAGGGAGGAGTATCACCAATAAAAATCAGCAAATCTCCAGCAAAAAGTCGCTCAATCCACAGTTCAGAATCCGTGAAAAGGGGGATGAGGGGCAGAGAGCGCAAATCCCCCTCAGTCAGGAAGCGCTCAAGCTGTGGCAATGCTGTATCCTGTAATTGACGAATGTCTGCAAGCCCTTCACAATAAAGCATCAACACTGGCTGATCCTCAGGTGTGACCGTTCGCATAAAAATAACGTCGGCACAATGCGCGAATTTTGACCGCAGTTCCTCTTCAAGGGTCATGGCCTATTCCCTCCTGTTTGGATGATTTGCGCAGGGAAATCAGGATGAGTGCGAGTGTGACAATGATCATAAGGACGAAGTAAAGCGGATAGTATACGTGCGTGAGGAAGGAAACGAACTGCATGTCGCTATACGGGAGGCTGGTAAAGGCGATCATGCTCCCCCCGAGAAACAGGATCGTGTATTTGCGCTGTTTTCTGGTATGGATCGTGAGTAACTCCCCCAGAAGCAGCAAGCAGATAGTGATTCGAATAAAAGCACCAGAGAGCCACTGGAAAATCGAGAAGAACTCCATATTTTCGATGTCTTTTCCAATGGTGAGGAGCCGCCATTGTTCAAATGCGGGAAAACGTTGACGGGCAGATTCGACAGGTCCGAATTCTGCAATCGCCCCTGTCAACGGACTGAGTGTCAACAGAACCGTAATGCCGAGCATAACGAAATAGTGTACGAGGCGGAGTGGCTTGCGGATGTGATGCTGAAGCAATAGCAACAGAAACAGCTCGGTTATACCACCGCCAAAGTAGAGCATCCCCATTATCAGAGGACGATAACCGTTCTGGAAAAGCGGTAGTAAAAGACTATAATCCTTTTTGGGAATATTGCCAAAAGCGACAAAAAATCCAAGCAACACGACGATAGGCAGAAGTATTCCTGCTGTAATTCCAACAGAGGTCATTCCCCCGATAGCTGCGAGCACACATAAGCCCATCAAGGCGAATGCAGTCACCCATTCGGGTGTTCGAGGCAGATAATTGACGGTAGTCCATGTCTGGGTATCGATCAGATTGGTTAACGCCATCAAATACAGGCAGATCATGATCGGAGTGAGCAAGAGATGGCTGACAATATTTCCTGTTCGCTGCTGAAGCCATTCATACAAGGCTTGTTGTTTTATTGTTCGATTGATCACAAACAATAAATACACCCACAAGGAAAAAGGAATACCAGCAACCAACACGCTCAACCAAGCATCTCTTCCGGCTTTACTTAATAAGAGGGGAATGACGGTTACGTGGTTCGTAATGCCGATCGTCAGCATCATCACCATAATGGCTTGACCAATCCCGATTTTTCCGTCCACTTTCATGAAAGACTTATCCCCCTGTGTGTGGTGGTGCTGTTAGGATTTGCCTGCTTACTTGGAAATATGTATCACGTATAAAGGTTACATCCTCCCGAAAAAGTATGGTATTCTACTATGAGGTAAAAAGGTAGAAACGGAGTAAGGAGTGCAGCCGATGTATCAGCTCATAAGAAAATATCTGTTCCAGCAAGATGCGGAAGAGATTCATGAAAAGACAATTGGTGCCTTAAGGCTGGTGGAGGATTCTGCTCCAGGCAAAAGCATCCTGAAGATGATCTATCAGGTAAAAGACCAGCGGTTGGAGAACAAGCTGTGGGGAATGACGTTTCCGAATCCAGTCGGACTTGCAGCCGGTTTTGATAAAAATGCAGAAGTTTATCATGCGCTGGGTGCTCTTGGCTTTGGGTTTGTGGAAATCGGGACACTGACGCCGCAGGGGCAGCCAGGCAATCCAAAGCCCCGATTGTTCCGATTGCCGGAACATCAAGCTGTCATTAACCGAATGGGCTTCAACAATCACGGTGCGTATCTGGCTTCCCAGCATTTGGTCGATTACGCATACTCAGATGTTCCGATTGGGATTAACATTGGGAAAAACAAAGTAACGCCGAATGAAGAAGCGGCCGTCGATTATAGCAAATGTATGGACATGCTCTATGCATACGGTCACTATTTCGTCATTAACATCAGCTCTCCAAATACCCCGAATCTTCGTGACTTGCAGGAAACGGAGAGCTTGCGTCATTTGGTGCGTGCAGTAAAAGAAAAGGCAACCGAAATGGAAGGGCGTTCCATCAAGAAAAAGCCGATTTTGCTGAAAGTAGCGCCAGACATGTCAGATGAGCACATGCGCGATGTTGTTCACGCTGCTGTAGAAGAAGGCATTTCCGGAATTATTGCTACCAATACGACACTGTCACGCGAGGCCGTTTCCGGACATCGATTTGCCGAGGAAGCGGGCGGATTGAGCGGAAGACCTCTTACAGAGCGTTCCACTGCTTGGGTGAAGGAGATTTATCAAGAAGTAGGAGACAAGGTACCAATCATCGGTGTCGGTGGTATTTATAATGGGGAAGACGCCTACGCGAAAATCCGGGCAGGAGCCAGTCTTGTTCAGGTGTATACGGGGATGATTTATCAGGGCCCAGGTATCGCCAAACAAATCAACAAAAAACTGCTCAAGCTCATGCAACGCGATGGTTTTAAACATATTAGTGAAGTAATTGGCGTAGACGCAAAAGAATAGATAGAACAAGTACGCATAGGTCGATGGCTCCGTTTGTAGTGGGTCATCGACTTATGCGTTTTCGCTTATATTCTTCCGATTTATGTAGTGATCCGGTATAATGATGTGGGACAAACATGAATTGTCAGTCAATTGCATATAGTCGGCGTTAGGTGCCTTTATGTGACGCATAAAGGGTAACAGGGAATCGGGTGAAAGTCCCGAGCGGTCCCGCCACTGTAACCAGGGAGCTCTCTTTGAAAAGGAAACCACTCATCTTCGTATGGGGAAGGACAAGGAGCGCATGGATCTGGAAGCCAGGAGACCTACCTAGTAGCCACACCCACAGAACCTTCGCGGAAAGGAGCGGTGAATACGAGGCAATGAGGCTGTCTAGTCAGTCTGTTGTTTTGTGTGCACATCTCGTCCACTGATGGATGGGATTTTTTTGTTTGGAGGAAAGAATGAAAGTCAGTGAAGGAGGATAAACATGAATCGATCTCGTCTCGTATCTACTTGTTTGATGATCGCGGGCTTTGTCTTGTATTTTTTGCTCAATGAACCTGAGACAGGACATGCAATGCACATCATGGAAGGGTATTTGCCATTATCCTGGGCCTTATTTTGGTGGGCTGTGTTCTTGCCATTCTTTATTCTTGGGATTCGCTCGATTAACAAGATTGTAAAAGAACATCCCGAGATGAAGCTCCTTATTGGCGTTGCAGGAGCATTTGCCTTTGTTTTATCTGCATTGAAAATCCCTTCGGTTACAGGCAGCAGCTCTCACCCGACTGGAACAGGCCTTGGCGCCATTATGTTTGGGCCTTTTGCGATGTCTGTGTTAGGGAGTATGGTGCTCTTGTTTCAAGCCTTGCTTTTGGCGCATGGAGGTTTGACTACGCTAGGAGCAAATGCTGTATCTATGGCAGTAGTAGGACCGATGGTGGCATACGGAATCTATCGGTTGATCATGAAAGTGGCCGGAAGTCAGCGTCTGGCGGTTTTTGCGGCGGCGGCTTTGGCTGATCTCGCTACCTATGTGGTGACTTCGTTTCAACTGGCATTCGCATTTCCAGCTGAATCTGGCGGAGTGTTGGCCTCATTTGCCAAATTCGCAGGAATTTTTGCGTTCACGCAAGTACCGCTCGCTATTAGTGAAGGTCTGTTGACCGTTCTTGTTTGGAACTGGTTGTTATCTTATAACGCAAAAGAGCTTACGCAGCTTCGTTTGCTCAAACGGGAGGAATCGCTGTGAAAAAGGGGTGGAACTGGCTTTTACTCTTGGGGGTAATTGTACTGGCTATTGTCCCGCTGCTGCTGGTGCAGGATTCGGAATTTGGCGGCGCAGACGGCGTGGCGGAGGAAGCGATCAAGGAAATCGCTCCGAACTACGAACCGTGGTTTCAACCGCTGATAGAACCGCCAGGGGGAGAGACGGAGAGTCTATTGTTTGCGGTGCAGGCGGCGTTGGGAGCGGGAGTGGTTGGCTACGCCGTGGGTTTGTACAAAGGTCGGTTGGATAAACGCAAAAAATGAACGGGCTGCAGCTTGATTCTCTCTCTTATCAAAACAGGCTAAAACATCTGCCGCCAGCTCATAAGCTATTGCTGGCGAGTGCAATGTTACTGCTCGTCCTGGTGGGACATGTATGGATGCAGATGGCGGTCGTGGTTTGGATGACGGTATGGGTAGTGGTATATGCCCGTATTCCTGTCCGTATCTACTGTGCCTTTATGATCGTGTCACTCTCGTTTTTCGCGGCGGGGCTCCCTGCTCTATTGATTGAAGGGGCGAGAGCAGGAGGAGTACAGGTACAGGTCGCGGCAGCATGGGATTTGGGTTCGTATGTGCTCTATGTGCCGATGTCCTCCTTCAGTAAAGTTTGGATTTTATTTTGGCGGACCATGGCGAGCTTATCCTGCTTTGCTTTCCTTTTGTTTACCGTGCCGTTTGCCGAAATCTTGCAGGTGCTTCGCCGGCTTCATATGCCTGTTCTTGTGACTGATTTATTAATGATTATGTATCGGTTTATTTTTGTGTTGGTAACGATTTCTCACCAGCTCTGGATTGCCCAACGTTCGCGCGGAGGTCATCGCGGCTTCCGGGCGACACTTCGGGATGCAGGGGTTCTCGTTGCGCAATTGTTTGTCAGAGCGATGCGCAAATACGAAGCCCTGCACAAAGGAATGGCGGCAAGAGGTTTCGGGGAGAGCATGCAGGTGCTCTCGTTTCATTCCCATGCCCGCTCGCACCGCTATGAGTGGGAATCAATCGCAGGCTGTATGCTGCTGGTGCTGCTTGAGTGGTGGACAGGAGGTTGGCGGTTATGACATCACGGTTGTTGGAGTTCATCGATTTGCAGTACACGTATCCAGGAGGGCGGGGACCAGTCCTGTCAGGGCTGTCCTTATGGATTCCAGAGGGGAAAAAATGTGTTCTTTTGGGGCGGAATGGCTGTGGGAAGTCGACCCTGTTCTTGCATGGAAACGGGATCATCGAGCCACAGCAGGGACAGGTGCTGTGGAAGGGGAAACCGCTTGTCTACAAACGGGCCGCATTGCAAGAGATGACGCAAAAGGTAGGCTTGGTCTTTCAAGATCCCGAGCATCAGTTGATCGCAAGCACAGTGGCAGAAGATATATCTTACGGTTTATGCAATCAGAAGCTGCCTGTGGACGTAATCCGGGCAAAGGTAGAAAAGGTGCTGGATGCATTCGGGTTAAGAGAGCTGGCAGAAGCTCCGATTCATCATTTGAGCCTGGGACAAAAACGACGACTGGCACTCGCAGGGGTCATGGTCATGGAGCCAGAGCTTTTGCTGTTGGACGAGCCTACTGCGTATCTGGATCGCTACCAGACCAAAAATTTACTGCGGGAGCTCGATGCTATTCACCGGCAAGGAACGACTGTTTTGATGGCAACTCACGATATGGATATTGCGTTTGAATGGGCGGAGTGGATTTGCATCATGGATGAAGGAAGGCTTGTGTTCGCGGGAGATCCGCAGGAGGCATTGGAAAACAGAGACATGCTGGAAAGCCTTCATCTAGGTATGCCGTTGCTCGTGGATGTGTGGGAGGCACTGCCTGAGCAGTGGAAGCGAGAGTTGGGCGGAAATATTCCACGTTCGGTCGACGAGCTGAGAAAAATGCTCAGTGTTCAGCGTGTGTGGTGAATGGAGTGGGCGCTTTCGGGTAAGCTAACCCCAAAAAGCCATGGAGGTACGCGTATGGAACATGACTCTGTCTCGAGTTCATCTGTCCCGAATCATCAGGAAAAAGAAATCCCTCGCCAAGTGAAGGATGAACTGATGTATCAAGTGTTGGAGAAAGACATGACTACCGCTGAACAGGAAAAGAAGATAAAGGATGATTACCTAAAAGGAAAGGCGTAAATTTGCGCCAAGAAGCCCTTCTCGCCACATAAAGGCGTGAAGGGCTTTTTTACATGGAATGATCCCCGTACCCACCCTCGTCTGTCAGACAAAATCAACACACGGTAGTTACAATACCAAGTACGCATTACTCATGTCACATTACTGGGCTTCTTATGTGAGAGAGGGATTTGAACCCTCAGGGTTGCCCCTTGACCCGACCAATGAGTTTTCAACATTAACCCTGTTGAATGGGGACGTGTTCGCCTTTTGCAGACAGACTACCGACTTCCATGTCTCTTACGTCAGGTTTCTTGCAGCTCCGTTAACCAGTTGAATTGTTGAATGCTTGCATCCAGTTCCCGGTACTGCTTGGACAGCTCGTCGACTTGCTTTTGCAACTGGGCAATATTAACAGTTGAGCAAATCTTGACCTCCGAACGGCTGTAGCGATCATGCTTGACTGTAGCTTCTTTGATCAGGTCGGCCAGCTCATTGCGTTTTGAACCGAGAACATCACGTTTGGTTAACGCATCGGAGAGTGTCATTGTTTCGTTAAAGCGGCAAGACGC
The DNA here is from genome assembly GCF_000010165.1 of Brevibacillus brevis NBRC 100599. Classification (NCBI taxonomy): domain Bacteria; kingdom Bacillati; phylum Bacillota; class Bacilli; order Caryophanales; family Paenibacillaceae; genus Brevibacillus; species Brevibacillus brevis. The sequence continues at coordinate 5,182,051 of NC_012491.1, read as the reverse complement.
ATTGGTTCGATTGATTTGCTGAACAATACGCTCGAGCTGGTCAAACAACTGATACAGCTCAGATAAGAGATCGTCAGGATTTTCTGGAGGCTGTTCACCTTCCTGGACCTTTGCGCTGCGGTGCAAGCGGTCCCCCAACTGTTCGATTCGCTTTTGATAATCGGCACGAATGATTAACGCTTCCGCGAGTTTCACAACCGTAACCCCCTAAACCAATCTGATAGTTTATACGCTTGTTTGTTTGATTGGTTGTGGTAAAAAAAATAAAATTTGGGAAAACTTGAATTCCGCCGAAATGGTAAGAAGATTTGTACGAATTTTGTAGGGATATGTCCATTCATCACGAATAACGTAAAGAAGACACTTACTTACAATGGGAGAAGTGATGAGGTTGTGATTTCAACTTTGAATAAGACGCTATGCGTTCAGCAACTCGTAGAAAAATTAAGAGACAAGCAGCTTCTTCATGTACCAATCGCTGATCTTCGAGAATCCAATAAAGTATTGTATGAATACGTCAATCAGCTCAATGACTCGATTGCGATCATTCCGACTACGATTAATTCGGTCATTACAGGCGTGATCCGCTTCCAGGAAGGGTACTTTATTACCTTAGGCATGCTCATTTGGAAAGACGCCAACAAAAAAGGGGCGTTCAAAGAAGGGACGTTTCTTTTTTACAAGCATGACGCTCAGGATTCGATTGAGGAGTGCGTTCATATTACCAATTCCATCGAAAATCACAATCTGATGGAAAGCCTGTTCTTTGCTTGCTGCGAGAGCAAGGATGGCGATTCCGTGCTTTCCTATTCGCATATCGAGCATGCGATTACATACGGGGAGCTGTATCGTGACATAAAGTCCAAAATCAAAAAAGGATTTGCATAGTTAGAGAAACTTTACACGCCAAGTTTTGGGTGATATACTACTGAAAATTTATAAAATATTCCAATTGAAGAGGAGTTTTCCTACTTGATGATTAAGAAGTAACGTCTTGCCATTCACCAGTTGGCCCGCCCCCCTCCACGTAAATGGTTTTGTTTACCCACAAATAAAAACCACTTACAACCAAATGGAGGAATATCACAATGAGTAAACCTGAAATGAATGTTGCCCTAGTAGTCGGTCCGGATACGGACCAGGATAGCCAAGCAATCCGAAATACACTTGAGTATTTTGGAGCTCGAGTCTTTACGTACTGGATTGGTCGACCAAGCGATTTGATCGATGTATTGAATGGCAGCGACCTCTACCCAAATACCGACATGATTATTCTGAATTTCCATGGCGATGAGGGAAGCCTCATTATGCCAGAGCTGGGCGAGGACGTTTACGAGGAAGGAGAACCAAAGGATAATTTTGGTCCTGACGAGGTTAGACGGTTTGCCAAGCTGGATGGAAAAATCGTGTTGAGTAACGGATGCTCGCTGGGTGATCCTAAATTAGCGAAGGCCTTTCTGGAAAGTGGTTGCCATATGTATATTGGGCCAGATGATTACCCGGACGGAAGTTCTGCGCTGATGTTCGCCCTGCGCTTTTTCTACGAGGTAATTCAAAACAAGAAAAGCGTGGAAGAAGCTTTTCGAATCGCAAAAGCAACTGATGAAGAAACCGAGATGTACCAGCTTTATGTAAAAGAGTAATAACAACGCAAAGGGAGCCTTGTACGAGGCTCTTTTTGTGTCGAGAATTGTCAGGCTGTTATTCTTGTTGGTAGTCATATTTTGGATTAGGGCGGAATTCTGCAAGTAAAGTCGCAAATCGGACTGCAATAGGATGAAAAAGGGCGTAGGCAAATGCTTGCGTCCTTTTGCTATTAGGTGAGGGTACAGGCAAATCATGAGAAAAGCGCATAGAGTAGTGTGTCTAAGGAAAGGGGGAGACAGAATGGGTTTCTTTGATGGCTTCGATGACTTTGCTCTGATCCTGGTCCTTTTCATTTTGTTGGTAATTGTCGGTTGTGATTGTTAGGGTAACAAAGTAATGCAAAGGGACATACAATCCCTTTGCATTATTCATTTACGAATGGAGGTGAGGAGGAAAATTGGCTAGAAAAATCAATGGTTTTACCCCTGAGTTCTCTGACTGGCTCAAGTCAAATAAGGTTTCGGTCAAAAAGCTGCAAAAAAATCCTGAATCCCTTGGTCAGTATTATCAAGAGTGGGCAAAAACAAGCCGTAGGACGAGAAAAGAGTCTCGACCGCCAAGGGTTTCCAATCTAAACCTTGATATGGGTACCATTTTAAATGGTGTACGCATAGCAAACGAGGTATTCAGAACGTTCCAAGGAGCAAATGGGCTTGGAAGTATGTTTAGAAGGTTTATGTAGTGATCATGAATCTTGGGAGCTATTCCAGCAGTCCCAGCTCTTGGTAAATCTTGCTGGACACGACACCGTTTGGTTTTAATTTTCGATCCCGTTGAAATTTCTTTAGAGCCGCAGTTGTCGAGGATCGAAACTTGCCATCGCATATTCCGTGATAATAACCAGCGCTCTTCAACCGAGATTGAATGAGCTGTACATCTCCACCAACGTCGCCCTCTGCTAAATCTCTAGGATCGTGGCTCGGGTCCCCTAATACATGACCATAAATCGTTACTTTTGTTCCGAGTGGAATCATCTTGAACAGTTCGATGACGTCGTTGTTTCGCATGCGGATACAACCATGGCTCAAATGCTGTCCGATGGAGTATGGCTTGTTTGTGCCGTGGATGCCATAAATTCCCCAAGGGACGTTTAAGCCTAACCATCGTGGACCGAATGAGGGTCCCCAATCTTTTCCTTTGTATATGACTTTGTATTCTCCAACTGGTGTAGGTGTAGAAGGATTACCAACGGCAACGGGATACGTTTTTATTGTTTTCCCATGCTTTTTGACAATTAACTTGTGTTTCCTGGGATAAACCTCAATCGTAAAAATACCTTGGTCGCTAATGATTGGTAACGAATGCTCGGCGTAAACAATTTTTTGACCGATTTCAATTTCTACTGGAAAGCTAACAGTTAAGAGAAGAATGGCAGCAAAACAAATGAGCAAGTGGGTTATCGTTCGATTCACCATTGTCTATGTTCATCCGATCATCTGTTTTTTTCACAGTACAACTTTAATTTGTGAATGGAAACAGCATTTTATTCGGGACAAAGTGAAAGCCCTCCTCATCAGAGAAGGGCTGTTTCTTTGTTTATAGGTCGTAATACAGCTCATACTCTTTTGGATTCACTGTCCGCTCGACTTGTTCAATCTCACCACGTTTTTGTGCAATCCAGCCTTCTATTACTTCTTTTGTGAAAACATTCCCTTCGAGCAAGAAATCATGGTCTTGTTCCAATGCGACCAGTGCTTCAGCGAGAGAGGCGGGAGCGCTCTTGATCTCGTGCTTTTCCGCATCGGACAAGTCGTAGATGTTTTTATCCATTGGTCCAAAGCCCAGTTCACGCGGGTTGAGCTTGCGCTTGATGCCATCGAGGCCAGCCATCAGCATGGCGGCAAAAGCCAAGTACGGGTTAGCAGTAGAGTCCGGAGTGCGGAACTCAATGCGGGACGCTTTTGGGGTAACGGCAGCAATCGGAATCCGAACGGCAGCAGAGCGATTTCCTTTGGAGAAGACCAGATTCACTGGTGCTTCGTAGCCGGGAACCAGTCGCTTGAACGAGTTGGTGCTTGGGTTAGTCAGGGCGATCAACGCAGGGGCGTGGTGCAAAATACCACCAATGTAGTGCAGCGCAGTCTCGCTCAGGTTTGCGTAACCGCCTTGCTCATAGAACAACGGGGTATCGCCGTTAAACAAGCTTTGGTGAACGTGCATGCCAGATCCGTTGTCTCCAACGATTGGTTTTGGCATGAAGGTAGCAGTTTTGCCGTGTTTGGCAGCTACATTGCGCACGATGTATTTGAACAGCAATAAATTGTCTGCTGTACGAGTCAGTGTATCAAAGCGGAAATTGATCTCACCTTGACCGGCTGTTGCCACCTCATGGTGATGGCGCTCGACATGCAAGCCGCATTTTGTCATCAGCGTGCACATTTCATTTCGGATATCCATTTGGGAGTCGGTCGGTTGAACAGGGAAGTATCCGCCCTTATTGCGTACCTTGTAGCCGAGGTTTTGTCCTTCTTTACCTGTGTTCCAGAAAGCTTCTTCTGAATCGATGTGGAAGAAGGAACCGGACGGACCAGAGGCATAGCGTACGTTGTCAAAGAGGAAGAATTCGGATTCAGGGCCAAAGTAAGCAGCGGTAGCGAGGCCGGATTGTTGCAGATAGGCTTCAGCCTTGAGGGCAATGCCGCGAGGATCGCGTGTGTAGACGGTGTTGTCTGGGTTGACGATGTTGCAGATGATATTCATGGTTTTGGCTTCTACGAAAGGATCGATGAAGGCGGTTGCCGGATCGGGCATTGCTACCATGTCGCTTTCTTCAATGGACTTGTACCCGATTAAACTAGAGCCGTCAAATGCGACGCCATTGCAGAATGTTCCTTCATCTACCGCGTAGGCAGGAACGGTGACATGGTGTTGGCGACCGAGCAGGTCAACGATGCGAAAATCTACATATTCCACTTTTTCCTCGTCAATTGTGGACAGGACTGTTTTCATATCCAACAAAATTCACTCCATTCACGAATTAAAGTTATGATTTCACTATCAACGTTCGGTTTTTACTTAGTTTTTATATTTTGAATTATATCGACAATTATCATTGTTCGTCAAGAGGTTTTCTTACTTTGTTTGTTAGGTTTTCTAACATTATATTGTGGGGTTTAGAAAATGGTTACTTTCTAATAAAATGTAGACAAACCAAGACTTATAAACGCGGAGGCGATATAGATGAAGGTTCTCGTACTGGGAGCAGGGGGCATTGGCGGTTATTTTGGTGGCAGGCTGGTTGAATCGGGAGTAGATGTAACGTTTCTTGTGCGTGAGTGTAGATACAAACAGTTGCAGGAGCGAGGCTTGCGCATTCAGAGCATTCATGGAGATTTGCTTTTGGAGCAGCCACAACTGATTCAAGCAGGGGAGGAAGCAGGACCATTTGATGTTGTGCTGTTATCCAACAAGGCCTACACGCTGGAAGAAAGCGTGGATGCCATCGCTCCGTACGTAGGCGAGGACACAGTCGTCATTCCGCTGCTGAACGGAATTGCGCATATGGAAGTGTTGTGGGATCGTTTTGGGCGGGAGCGCGTGCTCGGGGGTCTTTGTTTCATTGAAACGACGCTGAATGCTGATGGCGATGTCGTGCAGACAAGTCCTATTCATGATGCGGTTTTCGGTGAGTGGGAAGGTGGCAAAAGTGAGCGTGTAGAGCGAATGGAGCAAGCCTTTTCCAAGATCAATGGAACGATGCGTGCTAGTACAAATATTCAACGGGAAGCCTGGCACAAATACTTGTTTATTGCGACGTTTTCCGGTATTACCACACTGATGAATTCCGCTGTTGGACCGATCCGGGAATCGGCTTGGGGAGTAGAGCTGACACGTCAGCTCGCAGAAGAAATCGCTTCTGTCATGAACGCTTTGGAGGCACCAATCAAGCCAGATATCGTCGATAAACAAATGGAGACTTTCCAAAATCAGCGTCCTCAAACGAAATCGTCCATGCTGCGCGATATGGAAAAAGGTCTTCCGGTGGAAGCAGATCATCTTCAAGGCTACCTCTTGGAGCGAGCAGAACAAAAAGGCGTGTCCACACCGCTTTTAAAAGTTGTCTACAATAATCTGAAGGTTTACGAACAGAAGCGTGCAGGAGACAAATAAGGTATAATATTGGGTGGAATGTCTTTCGCTTACGCATTATAAAAAGTAGGAGGGGTAAAGATGGAAGTCATCAAGATTTCCCCCCGTGGATATTGCTACGGTGTGGTAGATGCCATGGTATTGGCTCTGCGAACAGCGCAAAACTTTGACTTGCCCCGCCCGATTCATATTTTGGGCATGATCGTACACAATGCTCACGTCGTCGAGGCGTTTGAAAAACAAGGGATAAAAACATTGGATGGAGAGGATCGGCTCGCTCTCTTGGATCAGGTTCAGGAGGGAACGATCATCTTCACTGCCCATGGCGTGTCTCCTGAGGTGCGCAAGAAAGCGCGCGATAAAGGCTTGACCGTTGTCGACGCGACTTGCCCAGATGTAACGAAGACACATGATTTGATCCGTGAAAAAGTAGCGGAAGGCTATCATGTGCTCTACATCGGGAAAAAAGGGCATCCTGAGCCAGAGGGTGCAATGGGGATCGCGCCGGATCACGTACATCTGGTTCAAAAGCTGGAAGAGCTGGAGGCACTCGATCTGCCAACAGACAAGCTGATCGTTACGAACCAGACGACGATGAGTCAATGGGACGTCAAACATCTGATGGACGCCATTCTTAAGCGTTTTCCTGGCGTGGAAGTGCATAATGAGATTTGTCTCGCTACGCAGGTTCGTCAGGAAGCTGTAGCGGAGCAAGTAGGAGAGGCAGATTTGTGTATCGTCGTAGGCGATCCGCGCAGCAACAACTCCAATCGTTTGGCACAGGTCTCAGAAGAAATCGCGGATGTTCCGTCGTATCGGATCGCTGATTTGTTTGAGCTCGACATAGAATGGCTGCGTGGAAAGAAAAATGTGGCAGTTACTTCTGGTGCTTCGACGCCGACTCCATTGACGAAGGAAGTCATCACCTTCCTGGAGCAGTTCGATGAGTTCAACCCGGCTACATGGGAGAAAAAACGAACCGTTAACATGGCGAAAATATTGCCAACGGTAAAATAAATCATGTAGGCATGCTCTGTGTTATGTTTTCTTACACGGTTAATTAACCTCAAAATAGGAGAGTTATATGCCAGAATCACTTTCCGGTTTCGGGCTGGGGGGCGCAAAAGGCAGATACGTAAGTCTTTGCGCCCTTTATCTTTTTATTTACTACGGGTTTGGCGCTTTTGCTCCGCTTATTACGCAATACTACGAATCCATCCATCTAACCGGGACCCAAATTGGTCTCATCAGTGCAGTCGCGCCGATCGTTTCCATCGTGGCACAGCCGATGTGGGGTATGATCTGTGATCGCTATCAAATTCGCAAAACTGTGCTGATTCTGACATTGATCATCACCGGGTTGGTGGGACTCCTCTTTACGGGCGTCTCCTCCTTTGTCTACGTCTTTTTGCTCTACATATTGTTGTCGTTTTTTCAAAGTGCCGTCGTTCCCATCTCAGATAGCTTGGCTCTCGGTTATGCCAATGGACATGGCATTCAGTTCGGCGACATTCGCCTGTGGGGAGCAATCGGTTTTGCATTAGCGGCATTCATCACGGGTCTTCTCGTTGAGCAGTGGGGGCCACATGTTCTTTTTTACTCGTTTTGCTTGGCGTTTCTGATTGCTATTCTGTTTCTTCGGAAGGTTCCGGAAGAAGTGACAGAGGCATCGCGGTTTCGCGTCAGTATGCTTGCGGGGATAAGGAATTTGGCGCGAATTCCGCGATTTGCGTTGTTTTTGATTTCATCGTTCTGCATGATGGGTTCTGTAAACGCCAATAATATTTGGTTTTCCCTGTTTTATCAGGATATCGGAGGGACCATTGCCGGGATTGGTCTTGCCTTCTTGTTGTTTGCAGGCAGTGAAGCTCCTTTTATGAAGCTGGCGGGTTATATTGTCCGCAGGTGGGGACTGGAGTTGACGCTCTTGCTATCGGCGATTTTTTGCACGATGCGCTGGTTTTGGTATAGCTCCGCTCCAAGTACCACTGCCGTGATTGCCATGTTCTTTGTGCAGGGGATTTCAGTAGGCTTTTATTTGGCAACGGCAGCCCAATTTGTGCGCGAAAATACGCCCGCATCCCTTCAGGTGACGGCGCTGGCCATCTTCTTTTCAGTGGGAGGCGGGCTTGGATCGATGTTTTGTAATTTGGTAGCAGGGTGGATCAAAGATTCGTTTTCGGTGCTCGCTATTTATTTGTTTTTTGGAATCATCACCGCGATCGGGATCATTCCTCTGCTCATGATAAAATTCGGACGGTGGAAGCAAATCTCACCAGACGAAGAAGTGCAAGCTAGTCAATGACGAGCATGCCTTGGAAGCCTGTTTCCGGATAGCCAGGCGCGTCTGATACGAAATGATACCGACCACGTTTGGCGGCTGAAAACTGCAAGAGTGTCGATTGAGTCGGCTTCAATTCTGTGGATGCAAGGTTCAGATCACGAATGGATAGATTGTGAGGGCGCGTATCGGTGTTGACGATCATCAACGAGACTCGCTCTCCTTCGTGTGCAGTCAATTGATTGGGCAAAAAGCCAGCGCTAGAAATCGTAACGGTATGTGTCCGTGTCGCGATCGCGTACGAAGCGGGTAGGCGATGGGAATGATGCGTCCAAAGTAGCGTTAATGTCACAGCCAGAGCGATGATTGGATAACGAAGCTGCCGATACCAGTGACGAGACATTTTGTTTTCAACTCCTTTGAGGACCATAGCATGGGAAGTTACTATTATCCTGTCCTCGGAGTGAGGGGGATAAACACTTTTTCCCTATTCGATTGGAGAAGGGGTGGAAAAACGTATCTTTCCCTGTCATGCAAAATAAAAAGACTGTTGATAATTGATTCAACAGCCTTTTTTTATTTTGTATTTTTTGTAACCTTTTGCTATTTCTTACGATTAATTAACATTGAAAAAATACGGGAGGATGTAAATGATGAAAAAGCTAAATAGAGTGATTTTTTCGCTAACAACTGCAACTCTACTTGCTACTACGCCAATCTATCTGACAAATAATGGTCAAGTGCTGGCGGAGGAGAGCAAGGCAAAGGAGCTCGCACCTGAATGGAAAGTGAAGGTAGAGGTTGCAATCCAAAAGGTAAAGGAAAGGTTGCCATATTTATCCGATTTTTCTTACAGTACGCTTAAGATTTTAGAAAAAGATGATGGAACAAATGATATAACCATCATCTTGCAAACGTCCAAGGAGAAGAAGAAACCGTCTTTTACATTTGGTTTGGATAAACAAGGGAATCCCGATAAGTTTAGCTACAACGAGGAATTTCCCGAAGAAGGAAGGCCGAAGATTGAGCATGAGAAGGTAGTCAGCAAAGCAACAGATTTTATGAAGCAATGGTATGGTCCAGATATGGGCGGCTTTGCCTATAACCCTAACTATTCAAAGGACAACGAGGCCCATTTTACAAAACTGGTAAACGGACTTCCGTATCTGAATATCAATGTTCGTCTAACCGTAAACAGCAAAGGAGAAATTATTTCGAAAGGATCAGGTTTACATAAATATAATCTTGGAGACGATGCACCCGCCTTGGAAAATATGAAGTTTGCTGATCCAAAGGAAGCCATATCCAAGGATCAGGCTGAAAAAGCCTTCGCCAAACACCTGAAGCTCTTTTATTTGAAACAGCCAGTAGAGGGATGGAACGAGAAAACGAAGAAAAACTTGTATGGCCCTCCTACCTTACGCTACAAATCGGAATTCTCGGAATTTATCGATGCCAAAACAGGCAAGGAAGTTCCTGCTTATGACGGTTCGGGGAGTGCATATAATCCCATTGTCAAAGTGAATCCTGTCGGTAAGGATGTAACCGTAAAGACGACAGAGGCAGCAGCAGCTTTGTTCGCTGCTTTTGGGATCGAGAGCAAAGCTGAAAAAATAAATGAAGGCATTTCTGAAGATACGAAAGGTAAGAAATATACACATGAAATCAATAAAGACTTTGATGCTGAAATTGAAACGGAGGAAGAAACAGGACGATTCATGAGCTACCGTGTGGTTGACAAGAGAAAGAAAGAAATAAAATTCCCTAAAGAAGATCCGAATGGAAAGAAATGGCTAACGCCAGAAGAATCGATGAAACTAGCTATTGCTGCGCTGGAAAAGTACGGACCAAAGCATGTAAAAGAAGTAATGCCGATTGGGACAGCAGAGTTTCAACAGAGAGGCGCTGCGCTGGGCTTCAAGTTTGTAAATGTGCACGAAGGGATTCCCGTTCTGGATGATGAGATTTTTATCAGAATAGACCGTATCACGGGAGAGGTGGTAGGTTTGCATATGGAGGATGTATCTTGGGAACCACTCATTCTTCCTGACCCGAAAAAGGCTGTATCACATGAGCAGGCGCTAAAGGAATACTTGAAAGTGCGTCCACTGGAGTTGCAATATTTCACATCAAATGTCGATATTGAGTCGGATAACCGAAACTATCAACCCATTCTGGTGTACAGAACAGCCATATCTCTAGACCACCAAGAAATGGATGCCCTAACCGGCAAATTTACTACTGCAGCTGAATTTCATAAAAGTCCGTACTAAGACAGGAGGCTAACCCGTGCAGGAGGATATCGAGCAGCGGATTAGCGCGATCTATCATGCTCACTATCAGGACGTTTACTACTTTCTGCTCCATTTTACCGGCAACCAGACTTTTGCTATTTCTTACGATTCATTAATGTTGAAAAAAATACGGGAGGATGTAAATGATGAAAAAGCTGAATAAAGTGATTTTTTCGGTAACAACTGCAACTCTACTTGCTACTACGCCAATCTATCTGACGAATAATGGTCAAGTGCTGGCGGAGGAGAGCAAGGCAAAGGAGCTTGCACCTGAATGGAAAGTGAAGGTAGAGCTTGCAATCCAAAAGGTAAAGGAAAGGTTGCCATATTTAGCCGATTTTTCTTACAGTTCGCTTGAAATTTTAGAAAAAAAGGATGGAACGAATCGTATAACCATCATCTTGCAAACGTCCAAGGAGAAGAAGAAGCCGTCTTTTGAATTCAGTTTGGATAAACAAGGGAATCCCAAGGGGTTTAGATACAACGAGGAATTTCCCGAAGAAGGAAGGCCGAAGATTGAGCATGACAAGGTAGTCAGTAAAGCAACAGATTTTATGAAGCAATGGTACGGAGCAGATATGGGTGGCTTCAAATATAACCCTAATTATTCGGATCAAAATGAAGCTTTGTTTACGAAACAGGTAAACGGTCTTCCATATTTGAATGTGAATGTTAATCTAACCGTAAACAGCAAGGGGGAAGTTATATCAAAAGGGGAAGGCTTATACGGGCTCGGGGGCGATGATGCACCAGCCCTCGAAGATTTGAAGTTTGCTGATCCTAAGGAAGCCATATCCAAGGATCAGGCGGAAAAAGCCTTCGCCAAGCACCTGAAGCTCTTTTATTTGAAACAGCCAGTAGAGGGATGGAACGAGAAAACGAAGGAATACTTGTATGGCTCTCCTACCTTACGATACAAATCGGAATTCTCGGAATTTATCGATGCCAAAACAGGCATGGAAGTTCCTGATGATGAAGGTTCGGGGAGTGCTTATGAAGGTTCGGGGAGTGCATATAACCCCATTGTCAGAGTGAATCCTGTCGGTAAGGAAGTAACCGTAAAGACGACAGAGGAAGCAGCAGCTTTGTTCGCTGCTTTTGGGATCGAGAGCAAAGCTGAAAAAATAAAAGAAGGCATTTCTGAAGATACGAAAGGTAAGGAATATACACATGAAATCAATAAAGACTTGGAGGCTATCATTATAACGGAGAAAGAAACAGGACGATTCATGAGCTACGGTATGGTTGACAAGAAAAAGAAAGAAAGAGAACACCCTGAAGAAGATCCAAACGGAAAGAAATGGCTAACGCCAGAAGAATCGATGAAACTAGCTATTGCTGCGCTGGAAAAGTACGGACCAAAGCATGTAAAAGAAGTGATGCCGATTGGGACAGCAGAGTTTCGGCAGAGAGGCGCTGAGCAGGGCTTCAAGTTTGTAAATGTGCACGAAGGGATTCCGGTTCTGGATGATGAGATTTCTATCAGAATAGACCGTATCACGGGAGAGGTGATAAGTCTGCGTATGGAGGATGTATCTTGGGAACCGCTCATTCTGCCTGACCCCAAAAAGGCTGTATCACATGAGCAGGCGGTAAAGGAATACTTGAAAGTGCGTCCACTGGAGCTGCAATATTTGACACCGGATGCCGATATTTTGTCGGATAACCCAAGTTATCAACCCATTCTGGCGTACAGAACAGCCATATCCCTAGACCACCGAGAAATTGATGCCCTAACCGGCAAATTTACTACTACAGGTGAATTTCATTAATCCGTACTAAGACAGGAGGCTAACCCGTGCAGGAGGATATCGAGCAGCGGATCAGCGCGATCTATCATGCTCACTATCAGGACGTTTACTACTTTCTGCTCCATTTTACCGGCAACCAGAATGATGCCGAGGACTTGACACAGGAGGTTTTTACGAGAGTGTTAAAAGGGCTCGCCGGATTTGATGGCAGAGTCACTCTGAAAACATGGCTCTTCTCCATTGCCAAGCATGCGGCGATTGACCAGCATCGCAAGCAGAAGGTCAAGTCCTTTTTCTCAGAAAACTGGCTGATGAAGCTGGCGACCAAGGAAGGGAGTCCGGAAAATGTCCTGACCAAGCGGGAAAACGTTCGTGAGCTGAAGCAAGCGATCCAAAAGCTAGCGCCCCATTATCGTCTGGTTCTGATTTTGCGTTGCATCGAGGAATACAGCGTCAAGGAGACGGCAGAAATCCTGGGTGTATCGGAATCCAAGGTGAAAGTAAACACCCATCGGGCATTAAAGCTGGTCAAAGAAATGATGGATGATACGGAGGAAGGGGGCTTTCTAAATGAGTGGGCTAGAGGATGAGAAGCTGACGGTCCAGCTGCGAGGGTTAAGAAGGCAGGACCCACCCCCACGTCAGGAATTTGTCACCTATTTGGATCAGACGCTGGTTAAACAGGCAAGGCAGATGAAGCAGAGGAAAAAAGTGGGCCGTATCTTGTCGATGACAGGAGGTGCAGCTGCAACTGTCGTACTGGCTCTCTTGGTAGCTGTGCCTGACGGAAAAGAAGCGCCAAATGGGACTAGCAGTGTACGTACGGAGCAGCCTGCAGAGAATGCGCCTTCACTGGCAAAAGAGAAGGACATACCGGAGCAAAGGAATATTCCTCCTGTTGCCGAGCAGCGGAAAATAAGCCAGGTGAAAGAACAGCCCAAACAGAAAGAACAGAGTGTCATTACGCAATCACAATCGCTCCCTGAAAGCCAAGCACTGCCAAAAACGGCAGCCACGGCAAGCAATACAACGCTGTCTGTCGTGCAATATATGAAGCAGAAATTAGGCGATAAAAGTAAGCAATATCAACTTGCTTCTAACCATCTGGAAAAAGATACGGCTGTTTTTCTACGCGTCATTAACGGTATACCGTTCGCCGACAGTGTCGTGAAGGTTCACTTGAAGTCAGATGGAACACCAGCGGGTATGGTCTTGGAAGAGAATCTCGATGGAGAAGCAGATCTCTCGCTATTTCCCAATCCAGAAAAAGCAATTTCCAAAGAGGAAGCAGTACAAAGGCTGACAGCCAGTTTGAAGCAAGAAGAAGTAGCGGCTTTTGCAGGCTATATCAACGCATTGAACGGGGAAGTCCTCGATCATCGCTTTCAGAGCGTGGCAGCAACTGGAAGCTATAGCCTCATCCCGATTCAGGCACAAGGTAAGCTGCTCATGGCCAACTCAGATGAGGAGATAGCCACTCTGATCCAGAAAGAGTTCGGTGTACGTATCGAAGGGGATAACCGTCCATTATCAACAGAAGAACACGAATCGTACATGGAATATACGTGGAAAATGACAGATGCTACTTATCTCACTGCGAGGTTTGCCAAGAAATCTGGTCAACTGCTGGCGTATCGGATGAAAACAAATACGGAGTCACATACTTCCCCGGAGCTGTCCCAAGCAGAAGCAGCCCAAATCGGTGTCAAAAAACTGGCGTCCTATTTGCCAAGACAAATCACGCAGCTTGCAATGGAGGGCGCGGCGGTGGAAGACTCAGCAATCAGGATAGACTTCATTGCCATTACACAAGGAGCAAGAGCGGAGAGTCACAAGTATAAGGTTTGGGTGGATAGCACCAGCAGACAGGTAGTAGGCCTGGAAGGGAATTTTTCAGAAATAGGGAAAGCATCTACAGAGCCTAACAAGGGGAATCGTCCCTCACTGGAACTGCTTTATGTATGGCCGGAACTAAACGGAAAACGGACGCCAGCACCCTATCTGGTGTACCAGATGAAACAATAAAACGATCGGGCTGCCTATATGTCAAGACTATCTCAACTTTTTGAGTGGTCTTGTTTTTTTTTGTGAGTAGAACAATTCGACACATATTACTTCGTCATACATAGTAATATGTGTTATGCTATATCTGCGAGGTGAACGAGATGAGTGACAGCAGTATTAGCAGTGAAATTATCCGCGGTCATATCGATACGATTATTCTTCGTGTCCTGTATGACGGCGATAACTATGGGTACGAAATCATCAAAGCCATTTTCAAAAACAGCGACGGTCGCTACGAACTGAAAGAGCCCTCTTTGTATACCAGTCTGAAAAGATTAGAGTCACACAAGCTGATCGCTTCGTACTGGGGAAATGAGAGCCAGGGGGGGAGACGCAAATATTATCAGGTGACAGAAGCGGGGAGAGAGGCGTACGAAAGAGCCTTGGCATCTTGGAAGGTCGCCAAAGAATTGATTGACCAGCTCATCGAAAGGCGGGATGAAGTGTGATGGAGAGTTTACAGCACCATGTCGATCAGTTGTTTCAAAATTACAGGGGAAGTAAACAAATCGAAGAGCTCAAGTGGGAAGTATTGAGCAATTTGGAGGCAAAGGTCGCCGACTTGGTCGCAGATGGGCTATCGTTGGATGAAGCCGTGAAAAAAGCAAAGGCCAATCTCCCTTCAATTGATTCGTTTGTCGGAGAACGCCGTAAGATATACATACTTCCACTCCTGCAAGAGTTGTTGCAGCTCGGATTGCTGTACGGACTCATTGCCTGGATTGTGACTATGCCCTTGCGAATCTGGAGAATGGGTATCTTTTTGAACTATGGTCTGCTTGCGATTTGCATTCTCATCGGTATCGTTTATTTGGTCTTGTTAGGGATCAACCGACCTGCTTCTTCCCATCAATTGACCCACTTGAATGTGCGATCTGCCTTTTTGTTGCGAAAAACGGGCTGGATGCTGTGGGCGCTTTATATTGTCGGGACACTTGTGTTTACGACAGCCCTCTATTTTGGTAGCAATCTATGGTTTTCAACGCCAGTGAATCTTACTGGACCCTATCAATTCGCTAACATTGCTGTAGGGTATGCGCTGCCTTTTCTCTCGATCCTCATTCCGCTGTGGCTCCACTCCTTTCCGCGACTAATTTTAAAATATGATGCAGGGGAAGGTGACGACATTGCGAAATAAAATCATACTTGCTTTGGTTCTCATCGGGGTTGTCCTATTCATGGCTATTCAGATCATCATAATACCGAAGAACGAAGCGCAATCGGAGCAGTATCAATTGGCTCAGCAAAGCCCGCTGACTCACGATTTGGAATCCATTTTGCCATACAAAAACAAGTACATGGGCGCTACATCGAATCTGGTTATGTTCAATCATTTGCCGTTAAGTGATCGCAAGCGTACATTTCAGCTCCGTCCGGAGAAGTTTACGATTGAGATTCATTACGAGGAGAAGACGACCGACATCGAGGCGAAATTATTCAAGCAAGCGATGCTGTACAACACCGTGTCAGCCTTTGCTCTGGTCGACAATTTGCAGACAATCGAATATCGCTTTCCAGACACCACGATTGTTGCCACAAGAGTTGCTATGCAAGGTCTCTTCGGTGAAAATTTGGCATCGCTATTGACGAAAGAAAAGTGGCGGAAAAGTGTGCAGGACAAGTTACGGGATGATCAATTTGTTGAAGAGGGTATGAAACAGCTTATAAAAGAGTAAGGCAAAAGCAATGCAAAGCAGCTAACGTTTCACCACGCTGTCTGTAACGGAAGTTTTAAGGCCATCCTTTCCAGAATGGCCTTTCATTTTGATGTAAACCTTAATATAATCGCGCTAGTCTTACTTGGTTTTTTCATTCGGATAACAGAAAAAAGGGGCGAGCCTGTTACTCGTCCCTTTTGCTTTTAGATAAATACATGTAACAACAAATAAATGGCCGCTGCGAGCAAGGCAGAAATCGGCAGCGTAATAAACCAGGTGATCACGATACGTTTGGCAACGCCCCAATTGACGCTTTTTAGCCGTTTGGCTGCACCGACCCCCATGATCCCGGAAGAGATGACATGGGTAGAGCTCACAGGCAAGCCTAACTGCGTAAAGGTAAAAATGATCGAAGACGAGGTGAGATCGGCAGTGGCTCCATTAATCGGTTCAATTTTGGTGATTTTGCCTCCGACCGTCTTGATGATTTTCCAGCCTCCGATAGAGGTTCCCAAGCCCATCGCGAGGGCACAAATGAACTGCACCCAGAAAGGAATCGTGCTGGTATCTGTATGCAGGTCAGCGGCAACGAGAGCGAATACGATAATGCCCATCGCTTTTTGTGCGTCATTCGTTCCATGTGTAAAGGATTGCAGGGCCGCCGTGAAAATCTGAAAGAAGCGAAATCCCCGGTTGACCTTGGAAGGAGGAACCATGATCCGACTGAAAATGAAATAAACCAAATTCATCATGAGGTAAGCGGCTACGAGCGCAATAACCGGTGACACAATAAGTGCCTCGAATATTTTTGAAAAACCAGTCCAGTTGATTTGCGCACTCCCAGCGGAAGCGAGGACTGCCCCTACGAGTGAGCCGATGAGAGCATGAGACGAACTGCTGGGGATACCGTACCACCACGTAATCAAATTCCAAAGAATCGCAGCCAAGAGAGCAGCCATGACCACAAGCACACCGAATTCCAGCTTGGTTGGATCGGCGATCTCTCCACCAATAGTTTTGGCGACCCCGGTAAATGTCAGGGCACCGATAAAGTTCATGATAGCCGCTAGGCAAATGGCAATCTTAGGCGGGAGAGCCTTGGTGGATACGGTGGTTGCGATGGCATTGGCAGTGTCGTGAAACCCGTTGATGAAATCAAAGAAAACAGCCAAAATGATAACGGCAATCACAAGAGGAAGGCTCGTATACATGAAAGTAGGTCTCCTTGTTTAAGAGTTGCCCATGATCACGGATTCCATCGCATCCGCGACATCCTCGCAATGATCCATGACATCTTCGAGCACTTCGTAAACCTCTTTGAGCTGCATAATGTGAATGGGATCGCTTGAGTTTTTGAACAATTGCCGAATGCTGCTCCGCACCAATTCATCCCCCTCGCTTTCCAAATCGTTAATGCGGATGATGTACTCCTTCATAGCAGACAACTTTTGCTTTTGAAGCAGTTCGATGGCGAGAAGAATTTGCTTGGTAGCTTCTTCGATGAGTTGTCCGAATTGCACCATCGTTTGATCTGGTTCCATGATATCGTACATATAGAGTCGCGAAGCGCAAAACTCCAATCCGTCCAGCACATCATCCAGCTTGACGGCAAGGTCCAGAACGTCCTCACGCTCGATTGCGGTAATAAATGTCTTGTTGATTTGCACGATGATTTCATGGATGAGCTTGTCGCCCTTTGTTTCGTACTCCTTCATCTCTGTAGCAAAGGTTTTGACTGTCTCTAATGAAGTGATTTTGTATTCGTTAAAATAGATCGCCGTCTGATGCACATTTTTCGCAATCTCATACAAGTCATCCAAGAGTGCATCCGATTTGGTAAAAAGCATTAAACAAACCTCCACTTCGAAAACCCGAATAGGAGTATTTTGAGTGGAGGGGATGGGGATTATTCACTTTTTCATGAACTCTTTACGAGATGAGTAATTGGGCTGCCATATAGAAGGCCACTCCCCACATAATCACAGCAGAAACCATATTCAGACCACGCTGCAATTTTCCGGACCGGTCCAATCGTCCTGCTGTACGACCAGCTACAGAAAGGCCGAAAAACCAGAAGCAGGATACGAGGATGCAGGCAACAGTAAAGCCCCACTTTTCTGTTCCCGAATAGCTGAGTGAGCTGGTGCCGATGACCCCGATCGTGTCGAGAATCGCATGCGGGTTCAACAAAGAGACAGAGGCAGCAAACATGATTTGCTTTTTGGCCGAAAAGCGCTCTTTCTCTCCAGCCTCAGTATCTGGACGGCTACGCCACGTTAAATATCCCATATACACCAAAAAGAAGAAGCCGATGACATACAGCACCGTTTTCAGCCATGTGACTGTCAATACAACCAAAGAGACTCCCAATACTGCCAATAAAATGAGCAGGGTATCGCAGAGTGCCGCAGTCAGTACGACGGGCATGGCGCGAAGTAATGTAGGTTGTAGAGCCCCCTGATTAAAAACGAAAACATTTTGTGCGCCGAGCGGTAAAATAAGTCCAAAAGCAAGCACAAAACCGTGCAAAATCGCTTCCAGCATGATCGTTTCCTCCCCGTTTCTCTCTCGATGCAAAGGCCATTTGCATTACTGTCATTATTCACGGTTGTGAATCCGTTGTCTCCAGCCAATTGGTTTACATCCAAACCAACCAATTTGTACAATGATCAGACGAGGAGGAATGTGCCTGTGCTAACGATAGACTGGAAGCCTGACAAATCATCTGACATACCGATCTACGCGCAGATCGTAGCTTATATGAAGGGGAAAATTGCAGGTGGAGAATGGCCGATCAATAGTAAATTGCCAACACAAAGAGCGTTGGCGCAAGCCTTTGAGGTAAACCGCAGTACGGTGGTGACGGCGTTGGAAGAGCTAAAAGCGGATGGTTTCATTGAAGCAACCGTAGGCAGTGGTTCCGTCGTTAGTAACAACACGTGGTCCTTATTGACGACAGCGCCACCACCCAATTGGCTGGGCTACGTGCAAGCAGGTGCGCATCTCCCCAATTCGCCGACGATTCAGGATATCAATCGTTATGAGCCAGACCCGAGGTACATTCGTTTAGGGACTGGTGAGCTGTCGCCGAGCTTGATTCCTGTTGCGGAGATGGAAGAGGTCATGGCTAGCTTGCAGGGCAAAATGACTCATCTCGGATATTCGGAGCCAAAAGGGCTGTTGCCTTTGCGCCAAGCGATCAGCGATCATTTGCGGAGCAGGGGGATCGAGGCTTCACCGGCGTCTATTTTGGTCGTTTCGGGGGCCCTTCAAGCCTTGCAGTTGATATCGATTGGCATCCTTCACCGTGGATCTGCCATCTTGCTCGAGCAGCCTTCGTATTTATTCTCTCTACCTTTGTTTCCATCATCGGGAATGCGTCTGGTTGGTGTACCAATGGATGCGGAAGGAATCTCTCCCCAAGTGTTAACGAGACAAAAGCAGGCGCATAACGCAGCACTCCTCTATACAATTTCGGCTTACCACAATCCGACTGGGATTAGTATGTCAGAGAACCGAAGGGAGCAAGTACTGGCTGCATGCGAGCGGGAGAGGCTGCCTGTATTGGAAGACGATGTTTATGGAGAATTGTGGTTAGACGAACCGGGGCCATTGCCGTTAAAGGCGAGGGATCAGAGCGGGTTAGTCTTATATTTGGGCAGCTTGTCCAAAACGCTCAGTCCAGGGCTGCGGATCGGCTGGATTGTAGGTCCTGAGCCTGTCATAGAACGCCTCGCGGATGTAAAAATGCAGACGGACTACGGAGCGAGTGCGATTTCCCAATGGGTGGCGAGAGAATGGCTCACAAGCGATAGATATTCCTGGCATCTGGATCAGCTTAGAGCAGCTCTGCGACATAGAAGGGACAGGATGTGCGAATGCCTTGCTCGCTGGTTTGGCGATTTGGCAGATTGGCATATTCCGCATGGCGGTTTTTACATTTGGCTGCGTTTGCATCAGTCGGTCTCGATGCGCAAGCTTTTTACGGAAGCACTGGCAAAAGGGGTTCTGTTAAATCCGGGCTTTGTTTATGATCAGACGGATAGTCATCATCTTCGCTTGTCCTACGTGTACGCAGAAGAAGCCGACATGGAAAAGGCGTTATATGTAATAGCGCAGCTCCTGCGTGGTAAGGGGTAACGAAAAGAAGACACCTGCTTGGGTCAGGTGTCTTCTGCTATATCAATGATAAGGGAACTGCGTGGAGTACCCGCTAAATTGCTGATAAGCTTGCTGGAGTTTTTGCTGCTCGGCAGCCTCCAGCTTGTACCATCCCTTTTGGAACATGAGATTGAAAGCATCGCGGGCTGATTGATGGGTTTCATTCAAAATTTGCAGCATGTCATCATAAAGCTGCTGGTGGCTGGCTTCACGAACGGCGATGTTAAAGTTATCTGTCAAGTATTTGCAGGTAGCTAAACAATCGTTGAGATAATCACGATCGTTCATTTGCGGACCTTTTACTTGTGGCAGCTGACCGGATTGTGGATTGGCGATCTGGTTTTGGTTTGGCATCCCGATTCCTCCCTTACTGCATTTGTTGTTGCTGTTGTGATTGCTGTTGCTGGGACTGCATCTGCGGAATGGTCGCCATCACGGCGGTGTTGTTATTTTGCAGGTGACTCAGCAGCTTTTGGTAGTGTCGCTGGTGCATCTGTCCTTGTTGTTCCAGACATTGCTTGACCTGGGGATCAGTAGCTTGCTGTGCAAAAGCATGCAGCTTTTTGAAAGCGATCAGTTCCCATGACAAAGCATCCTTGAGATAGCTCAAGTCCTTTGTAGAAATGACCTTAGGCGGTTCGGGAATCGGAGCTTGAGCAAAGGGCTTGGAAGACAGGATGGATGGCATAAGGTTGCTCCTTTCAGATGGAATCATGTATAGGATGAGCAACAAGTCAGGATGTAACCCCTGAGGATTGCAGCCAAAAAAAATCCGGTCGCAAAGGACCGGATTAGGTTAGCTCCAGAGATGAAACGACGATGTCGATGCTGGCAGGAGCGATATTGAGACAATAGTGAGCTTCTTTGTACAATGTAGATTGAAGGGCATAGATAAGTGCTGGAATATTTGTCATGTAAGGCAGTTGAAGAGCAATCGAAACCTGGAACCGAGGTAAATCCTCAAAGCTGGAGACGATCTTGACCACATGCTGGACCTCGTCAAACTGGTTGCAGGCCGCTTCAACGATTTTTCGCAACACCTGGGGATGAATCATGATGCGTCCACCTGAAAATGGAGGATGAACCACGGTTGTTTCCCCAATGACTTCTTTTTTCGAGCTGAAAATCTGTTGGGCTGAAGAAATGAGACGCTGGAGGAAATCTTTTTCTACCTCCACACGCGGAATCGGTATCGTGTGCTTGCCCATTGTTTCCCGCACGTAGCGGGCAGCCTCGATTTCCTGCGGAGGCTTGATGGATTCAATCGGGATGAAGTCCACCTGAAAAGGCAAATGCAGCGCTTCGACGATACGACCAATCATCCGTTGCGAAGTTCCTAACACGAGTAGTCGGCTTGGTTGAATCTCGCCAAGACTTCGTCGTACTTCTTCAGCGTGCTCCTTATAATGAAAAATAGCTCGTTTTACCGCCTGAATTTTTGTCTTCTCATATTTGGCAGAGGTTCCGGCCACCTTGCGTCCCTGGTAAATCAGGATGCCATCATCAATAATGGCGTCGATGTTCATTCGGTGAGCAAGTTCTAATGCACTGGTGCTTTTTCCTGTTCCACTGGTGCCGTACAAGGCGTAAATTTCCATGGGACCTCCTTCGTCATTTTTCTCGACTATGCTTGATCTTTTTTATTATACATGACAAGAAGGAGGGACAAAACGACTTTACTGGTATTGTGCCCCCATCTCCCGCGATCTTTCGGCAGCACGCAGGATGGCTGCCGTGACAGCCTCCTGAAACTGATAGGCTTCCAATACTTCCAGCCCTGCCTGGGTCGTTCCGCCCGGACTCGTTACTTTTTGGCGGAGAATCGAAGGCTCTTCGCGTGTATCGAGCAGCATATGTGCCGCGCCAATCACGGTTTGCAGCGTTAATTGGCGCGCCATTTCCCGATCTAGTCCCGCTTTGGCACCTGCCCCCATCATGGCCTCCACCAAATAGTAAATATAAGCAGGGCCGCTTCCAGACAATCCAGTAATGATGTCCAGCTCTTCCTCGGCGACTTCATATACGGTGCCAATTGCTTCGAAAAGTTTGGTAGCCAGCTCGCAGTGCTCTTCCTGGACAAACGGATTTGCGCACAGTCCGGTAGCGGACAAACCAACCGCAGACGATGTATTAGGCATCGTGCGGATAATCGGGCACTCTGCACCGAGCCACTCTCCGATCAAGCTGGTGGAGACGCCAGCGATTACCGAGATAATCAATTGGTCGGAACGAACGACCCCACGCAAATCCAGCAAAGCCTCTGCGGCATCCTTCGGCTTGATAGCCAAAATTAAAATATCGGAAGAACGGACTACGTCAAATTTGTCCTGAGTAACAGTTACTCCGTAGTCATTTGCCAACTGCTCCAAACGCTCCATATTGTTGCGGTTCGTGACGGAAATACGCTCAGAAGGGAGTAACCCTTTCTTTCCGATACCAGAAAGCATGGCCTCCACGATCGAGCCTGCACCGAGAAAACCGATCCGCCCTTCTGTAATCGCTGTTGCTTGGTTGCTCATGGTGATTCCCTCCCCTTGGACTATCGGATTTGGCCGTTTCCGCGTACGACATACTTGTAAGAAGTGAGCGCTGGCAAGCCCATTGGCCCACGAGCATGTAATTTTTGCGTGCTGATGCCGATCTCAGCACCGAAGCCGAATTCTCCACCATCGGTAAAGCGGGTAGAGGCGTTGTGATAAACCGCTGTGGCATCGATCGCAGTCAAAAACTGACGGGCTGCGATTTCATCTTCCGTTACGATTGCCTCGGAATGACCGGAAGTATGCGCTGTAATATGTTCAATGGCCTCGCTCAGGCTATCGACAGTGCGAACCGCCATAATCAGCGCAGAGTATTCTGTATCCCAATCTTCTGATGTTGCTTGGTGCAGTTGTGCGGCGAGGTCAGTATGCAGCTCGATCGTACGCTCACAAGTGCGGAGCTCAACGCCCATCGCCAAGAGCTTTTGAAGCAAGGCACGTTGATTTTCCTGTGGCCAACTGCGGTGCACGAGTAGGGTTTCGGCAGCATTGCATACGGCAGGACGACTTGTTTTGGCATTGATCACGATGCTTTCAGCCATGTCATAGTGAGCCGCTTCATCCACATAAATGTGGCAATTGCCAACGCCTGTTTCGAGTACAGGAACGCTTGCGATTTGCAGTACGCGCTGGATCAGTCCTGCGCCACCCCGTGGGATGATGACATCGACGAGACCATTGGCGGTGCACAAGTAATCGACAGAAGCATGTTCGGCAAAAGGCAAGTACTGCACCGCTTCCGCGTCAAGTCCGGTCGCAGTGAGCGCTTGACGAATACTAGTCACCAGCGCGAGATTGCTATGAACAGCGCTGTGGCTGCCGCGCAAGACGATCGCATTGCCTGTTTTGATGGCGATTGCTGCTGCGTCAACGGTGACGTTCGGTCTGGCTTCATACACCATTCCAATGACGCCGAGAGGGACGCGGATTTGTTCGATGAAAAGTCCGTTTGGCCGTGTCCACGAGTCGATCCGTTCCCCGACAGGATCATCGAGGGATACCAGCTGCGCCAGACTATCCACGAGTTGTGTTATTCGCTCCGGCGTCAACAAGAGACGATCTAGATAGGAGGCAGGCTGACCGTCTGTTCTCGCGATGGCGATGTCTTTGGCGTTTTCGGAGAGAATAACAGCCTCATCTGCCAGCAGCTGGTTGCCGATTGCGACGAGCACCTCGTCTTTTTGTTTGCGAGAGAGTATAGCCATTTTTCGTGAAGCCTGTTTGGCCAGGCTCAATTGTGTATGCACTTTTTCCTTCAAGCTTTTCATGGTTTCTCCAACTCCTTTTTCTATCTACACGGATTCGCTTAGATGACAGGCGCCCATTCATCTCGATGTATAACAGTACCGCTGTGTCGCGTTACGTTATCAGGGGAAAGAAAATCACTTAACTGTGCTGCGGTAAATCTGCTGATACCACGACCGATCAACGTCCCCTCACAGTAAACCTCAATAACCTCACCTTGCTCGAACATGCCGGATACATCGCGGACACCTGCTAGGAGCAAGCTTTTGCTGTTTTCCAAAATCGCTTCCGCTGCACCGCTATCAACCATTATTTTTCCACGGATAGGGGAGTGAAGCGCAATCCATTGCTTGCGAGTAGGAACGCTGTTTGTTGCAGATGCTTCGGGATGATAGTTGACGTAGGTGCCATTCCCGTTGCCAGTAAGGACATCGAGCAAATCTGTGGGATTCGTCAATTTTCCAATAAAGCCGGGAATTCCTAATGATTGGGCGGTTTTTGCTGCGATCAGCTTGGAGCGCATACCACCTGTTCCCAGTTGGGAAGCTCCGCCTGCAAGTGCCTCGATTTCTTCCGTCACACATTCGAGCCAGCCCATGTGTTTGGCATCAGCATGATAACGCGGGTCCTTGTCATACAGGCCATTCGTATCAGTCAGGATCATGTACAAATCGGCATGGATGAGACCAGCAACGAGTGCGCCCAGCATATCATTGTCTCCGAAGGTCAATTCCGCTACGGATACTGTGTCGTTTTCATTGATGATTGGCAAAATGTTTTTATCTAAAAGCAGTGACAGCGTAGAGAATGCGTGTTGATATCGTTCCTTGTGAGAAAAGTCTCCGCGTGTGAGCAAGATTTGCGCCACGCTGAAGTTATGAGCGCCGAACATTTGCGTATAGGTTTGCATCAACAGGCTTTGCCCGATGGCTGCCGCTGCTTGCTTGGCTGCCAAGGATCGGGGGCGCTGCTGATAGCCGAGACTTTGATAACCGCTGGCGACAGCTCCTGAGGAGACTAGGACAACCTGATGACCCACTTCGCGCAATTGGCTGATAGCGGAGACAAGCAGCGACATTTTTGCCGGATCAACACCGCCTGTAGCTGCTGCAATCGAACTGCTCCCCACCTTTACTACCAAACGCAATTTACCTTTTTTCATCTCAAAACCCCCTTCTTGCATACAAAACGGTCATGACCGTTTTGTTGACCGCAAGCGGTCGCATCCACCTTTATGAAAAACGTCGAGACGTTTTTCACAGAAAAAAGCCCTCTCGTCTCTTTGATAAGGACGAAAGGGCTTGAAAACCTCACGCGGTACCACCTTATTTGACGTTTTGGACTGAAGGTATACTTCAGCCAAGAAACGCCCGGCTCTCTTTCTTTGATAACAGGTGAAAGAAACCTGTCCAGGTCTTCCCTGGATGCTCTGGGGTGGGTTCAAACCGATTCAAGGACGAAACCTCTCAGCCGGTGGATTTCGCTCTCTGGACCTGAAGGGCGGTTTTACTATTCCCCGTCATTGCCGCTCACTATGTGCTTATTAATTCACTATTATTCGCTGGATCCGCAAGAAATGTCAAGAGGCTTATTGAAATTGTTCATTCCCATAAGCGCCCATCCGTGATTTGATTTCGAACCGTTTCGTCTTTTGATCGCGCACGAGTCGGTAGCGCAGCGTGCGGTCAGAAGCAAAGGAGGGATCGGTTACATCTTCTACGGTCACATTGAGTTCCCCATTGTTTTTTTGAACAGTCGTGTTTCGAACCGAGATCAAAGTCGGATAGTCGACGCGTGGGATTGCCACGTATACCTTTTCCTTCACCAACTTGGTTGTCATGTTGTCGTACATGGCTTCTGCCAGTGGACGGCTCCAAAAACGACTGAAGTACCCCGTTATCTTGTCTTTACTGTCGAAGCGCTTAGGCAATTCTCGAAAGACGAGACCATCCTCAACTACAGATTTGCCTTTGGCATTGTCCGCGGCAGCGTAATATACATTTTCCAGTTGATGCTCGGCTTGTTTCAAAAAGAGGACGACATCCATTTTGTTATCCCCAAGCTTTTGGATGGCAGACTGCGCGGCGGGCTTACTCTGTGTTTTGGCCTTGTTTTTTGCATGCTCCTGCTTTACTTGCGTCATGCATCCTGTGACGAGCAAAGAGAGAACGAGAATAAACATCCAGTTTTTCCAGTTAACTTTCATGGCGCACCTCACTTGGGAGCAGTCGTTTAACGTTAGCGTGTGTGTCAAAAAAGACAAATAGCCCAGTTAATATATGGATAGGGGTTGTCTGACTCTCGGATTATGTCTATCATGGAGAGAGTTGGACAGATCGAACGATTGAGGTGGAATATATGTTTGGGTTTGGCAAAAAAGCAAAAAAACCAGACGGGATTGATGTGTTGATTATCAAAACCGATGAAGCGAAAAATCGCAACTTTTATCAGGTTGCTTTCCCTAGCGTGGTAGCGAATGATATTTTGTCCATGCTGCAAAAATTAGAGAAATCAAAAATGAACAAGCCGGAGTTACTGGGGGAAATCGGCGGTTTCCGTATCGTGACCCACTTGGAGGCCTTGACTGGTTTTGACATTTTGGATGATGCCGATACGGAGGGACATCCGGTACAGATTCAAGACTTTGCCAACATGCTTCTGCGTCGTTTGGAAGCTTTGGAGGAAAGTGGAAAGTTTGACGAAAACGAAGATTTAGCATTCATGATGGGCGAGTTGACGATGCTGCGTGATGGCAGCTTTGTACCACAAAACTAATCATGAGAGCCGTTGGGATAACCGATGGCTCTTTTTCTATTCCCGTTGGTTATAGGCCTTATGGCAGGAGGTCTAGTCGTCCTCGCCAGTTTTTCGCTGGAGACATCCATGTTAGGGACTGCTCTTGGGATTATCGTCCTGTTTACTCTCATCAACATTTTCTTATATGGACCCCTTGTGACCAAGGGACCAGGCTGGTCAGAGCAGATTGAAGGATAGTCAGCGCGTAGAGTAAAAGAATATAATTGGGCCGCTCATACAAAGTGCGGCTCTTTTTCATTTCTTCTGAAAAAGTATAACAAAGTTCCGTTTTCATCCCGATACAAGAAAGGGAGAGATCAGACCCAGGAAAATAGACCAATATGGCAGGAATGGATGCTACTGGGGGAGAATTACCAAAAAAAGGGAGTAAGGAAACGATCATGAAAAGAAAGGAGTTATCGTAAGTCATGGTAAAGCGTTTTGCTATCGTTTTTCTCTTGGCACTGCTAGTGGTGCAAAGCGTTTTTTCAGGGAGTGCGAATGCGTCTGCGCCTGGCATGTATACGGACATACAGGGACATTGGGCAAGTGAGCAGATCGAAAAAATGGCGGATCTCGGCATCGTAAAAAGAACGGGATATCAGCCTTTTTACCCAAACAAGCCAGTTACTCGAGGCGAAGCTCTGGTTATGCTGAATCGCGTATTTGAGGCAATATACGGACCGATAGAAAAGCCAGAACGCAAGCCAAACCTGGATCAGCGCTATCTACTCCGGGGGGAAGTAGATCAACTGCTGAGCAACCTAAAGACCATGATGAAAATCGAAACAGACGATCTGGGCAAGTTTGATCCAGGAGACCGGATGCTGTACTATCTATATTTGGCTGAAACCGGGCACTTGATGAAAAAGCAAGAGAAGGAAAATCCGAAGTGGTGGATGTCCAGTGCCGGAATGCAGTGGCCATTGACGAGAGAAGAGGCCAGCTTGATATTGTTTCATATGATGGCCCCACAAAAATTCCGTACGGCCAATATTAAACCACAAGATACAGTCTCTTTCTTTAACAGCTATTACGAATGGAAGCGCGACCGATTCTATCGAGATACATATTCACCATATCCACTGGCGATCCGGGAATTCAATCTGTTTCGCACAGAGAAGACCTTTTCTCCGAACAAGATCCTGACGCGTGCAGAATACATCGTTGTGATGGATCGACTGATTGATTATTACCGGATGGATGTAGCTTCGCAGTTCCGGGGTTCACCTGCGAATCAGAAGCACATCGCGCAGGTGTATTTACGAGCAGCGAATTTGGCGTACGAAACAAAAAATCAGAAGCAGCTGTCTGCGCTCTTTACCGACGATGCACGAAAAAGCATGGCAAAGCTGGAGCAAGTGCCTACGTACAACGGGCCGGTAAAAGTATCGGTCAAGGCAGACGAGAACAATTCGAAAATCCTTTGGGTGATTGCTCATTATCTAGACCCGAAAAACGGAGACTTCCAGATTGAATACCGATTGGAAGAAGACGCGTCCAACGCATACGGACGCAAGATCACTGCGCTGATTTACACACAAAAATAGCTCAGAAAAGGGGGACCGGACAACAGTGTGCCCCTTTTCTTTTCTTTCATGAAGTGACGATTGCAACTGACAGAATTTTCGATTACAATAAAAACTGAACGGTGATTCAGTTGGTGGGAGCGTAGCATCTCCGGGCGTGTAAAACAGCCAAAACGTGGGATGTCATTTTTTAACCCACATACTGAATGAGCATTCATTCAATACGAGACATGTGC
Source organism: Brevibacillus brevis NBRC 100599 (assembly GCF_000010165.1). Taxonomy (NCBI): domain Bacteria; kingdom Bacillati; phylum Bacillota; class Bacilli; order Caryophanales; family Paenibacillaceae; genus Brevibacillus; species Brevibacillus brevis. The sequence goes on along the minus strand of NC_012491.1, from coordinate 5,153,760 downwards.
TGACGCACACAGGAATATCTATGGAGAAAGTAGAAGTTTTAAAAATACTCTGCTAGTCTGAATATTAGGTATTCACTGTTGCGAGGCCATTCTTTTTGACCATGAATCAGTCATGACTAGGTTTTTTAAAAAGGAGGATTTGGAGATGGAACGCAAAATTCGCAAGGCGGCAGTTCTCGGTTCAGGCGTCATGGGCGCCGGGATCGCAGCACATTTAGCCAACGTCGGTATTCCCACTTATTTACTGGACATCGTGCCGCGTGAATTGACAGCAGATGAGAGTAATAAAGGACTTTCTTTGTCTGATAGCGTGGTGAAAAACCGGATAGCACAAGCGGGCCGAGACCGACTTTTGAAGGAGAAGCCGGCGCCGCTCTACGATAAAAAGAACATCGACTTGATTACAGTTGGTAACTTCGAGGATCATCTCTCTTGCTTGAGCGAGGTCGATTGGATTATTGAGGTAGTTGTCGAGAACATCGAAGTGAAGAAAAGCGTCTTCGCTATGGTAGAAGCGCATCGCAAGCCAGGGACCATCGTGTCTTCCAATACGTCTGGGGTTTCTATCAATGAAATGGCAGAGGGACGCTCGGATGACTTCCGCAAGCATTTCCTCGGCACGCACTTTTTTAACCCACCGCGCTACTTGAAGCTGTTGGAGCTGATTCCAGGTCTTGATACAGACCCGCAGGTCATCTTTTTCATGAAGCATTTTGGTGAGCATGTGCTCGGAAAAGGAATGGTCGTTTGCAAGGATACACCGAACTTCATCGCCAATCGGATCGGTACATATGGATTGCAGGTGTCGATCCACGAAATGGTGCGACTGGGGCTTGGGGTAGATGAGGTAGATGCGTTGACAGGTCCGGTCATCGGCCGTCCGAAGAGCGCGACGTTCCGCACACTCGATGTCGTGGGACTGGATACGTACGTGCATGTGGCGGGTAACGTCAGGAATAAAAGCACGGATGAGCAGGAGCGCTCTGTTTTTGAAGTGCCGGAGTTCGTTCTGCAAATGGTGGAGAAAAAATGGATCGGGCAAAAAGCTGGGCAAGGCTTTTTCAAGCAGGTGAAGACGGAGAAAGGCAAAGAGATTTTGGCACTGTCGGTTGACACGCTGGAATACCGTCCAAGTGTGAGGCCGAAGTTTGCTTCCCTCGAAGCAGCCAAAACAGCCAAGACACTGCCTGAGAAGTTGAGAGCGCTCGCATACGGCAAGGACAAGGGCAGTGAGTTCGTCTGGAGTGTCTTCAAAAAGGTACTGCTGTACTCTGCTGAAAAGGCATATGAGATCGCTGACGATATCGTCTCTGTTGACCAGGCCATGAAGTGGGGCTTCGGCTGGGAGATGGGGCCATTCGAAACGTGGGATGCCATCGGTCTCGAAAAGTCAGTGGCAAAAATGCGTGAGGAAAACGAGAAGATTCCGGCACTCGTCGAGGAGCTGCTCGCGAGTGGGAAAACCTCCTTTTATCAAAAAGAGCAAGGGAAGCGCAGCGTGTTTTCCATCGGAGGCACATACAAGGACGTCGAAGAGAGCAAGGAAAACATCAACCTGGCAGCCCTTAAGGAACAAGGCAAGCTAATCAAGAAAAATGCGGGTGCCGCCTTGATTGATTTGGGCGATGGAGTCGCATGTCTGGAATTCACCTCTCCGCACAATGCACTCGGGATGGATGTCTTGCACATGGCAAGTCAGGCCGCAGAGGAAGTGCAGAAGAACTTCGCAGGTCTGGTCATCGGTAATCAAGGCAAAAACTTCTGCGTCGGGATGAATCTCGCAATGGCATTGATGGAAGCACAGGATGAGAACTGGTTGGAGCTCGACATGCTCGTCACGAACTTCCACAAAACAGCACGGGCACTGCGCTACATGCATCGTCCAGTGGTAGCAGCACCATTCGGCATGACGCTGGGTGGCGGTGTCGAGGTGGTCTATCTCGCGGATCGCGTGCAGGTATCGGCAGAGACGTACCTCGGACTGGTAGAGGTGGGAGTAGGACTTCTGCCAGGTGGCGGAGGAACGAAGGAGATGCTGTTCCGAGCAATGGAAAACGTTCCAGAGGGAGGAAGCGTGCCAGTTGATCCGTTCCCATTCGTTGCGAAGGCGTTTGAAGCCATTGCCATGGCAAAGGTATCTACGAGTGGTCAGGAAGCCATCAATCTGGGGTACCTGCGACCGACTGACCGCATCAGCGTGAATGCTGATCATCTGCTATACGATGCGAAGCAGCTGGTGCTTACGATGGATAAAGAGGGCTACACGCCGCCAGCGCCACGCAAAATTCGCGTCATCGGTGAAACGGGTTATGCGAACCTTCGCCAAAATATTTATGCCATGAAGAAGAGTGGATATATTTCCGAGCATGATGAGCTGATCGCAAGCAAAGTTGCCTATGTTATGTCCGGCGGTAACGTGCCAGCGGGTACAGAAGTGACAGAGAACTACATTCTGGAGCTGGAAAAGCAAGCGTTCCTCGAACTGATCAAGACGCCGAAAAGCCAGCAACGGATGCAGCACATGCTGACCAAGAACAAGCCTTTGCGTAACTAGGGAGAGGGAGGGATAACGATGAGAGAAGCAGTTATTGTCGCGGGCGCCCGCACCGCTATCGGTAAATCGAAAAAAGGAAGTCTCAAGGATTTTCACCCAGTCGATATGGGAGCTGCAGTTGTAAGCGACCTGTTGCGCCGCGTACCACAGCTCGATCCGGCTGATATCGAGGATATCATCATAGGGACAGCTGTACCGGAAGCTGAGCAAGGCATGAATATGGCTCGCTTGATCGGCCTGCGCGCCGGATTGCCGACAAATGTATCGGGGATCACGATCAATCGCTTTTGCTCCTCTGGTTTGCAGACGATTGCTTACGCTGCTCAGCAAATCATGGTCGGCAGCTCCGAAGTAGTAGTCGCTGGCGGGGTGGAGAGCATGAGTCTGGTGCCAATGCTCGGTCACAAAATCGCACTCAATCCGACTCTGGTAGAAACGAAGCCGGAAGCGTATATGAGCATGGGTCATACGGCTGAGGAAGTGGCGAAGAGGTACAACATTTCTCGTGAGGATCAGGATGATTTTGCTCTGCAAAGCCATCAGCGTGCGACGGCCGCCATTGCTTCAGGGAAATTCCAGGATGAAATCGTACCTTTGACAGTCAAGCAGCATTTTGTCGATGAAGCTGGCAAGGTTCACGTCCAGGAACGTGTTTTCGACAAGGATGAAGGAGCGCGCTCGGACACGACGATGGAGGCACTCGCCAAGCTCAGACCGGTCTTTCATGTGCAAGGCAGCGTGACAGCAGGAAACTCCTCGCAAACGAGCGATGGCGCGGCGGCAGTTCTCGTGATGTCTGCCGAAAAGGCAGCCGAGCTGGGTGTCGAGCCGATTGCCAAGTTCCGTTCCTTTACGGTTGGCGGTGTAGACCCTGATGTCATGGGGATTGGTCCGGTTGTTGCGATTCCAAAAGCATTGAAGCTGGCAGGAATCAGCTTGGAGGATGTCGATCTGTTTGAGTTAAACGAAGCGTTTGCCTCCCAATCGATTGCCGTCATTCGCGAGCTGGGACTCGATCCAGAAAAGGTCAATGTAAATGGTGGGGCAATCGCATTAGGGCATCCACTCGGTTGTAGTGGTGCCAAGCTGACCGTCCAGCTTTTGAATGAAATGAAGCGCAGAGGCGGCAAATACGGAGTCGTTACGATGTGTATCGGTGGTGGAATGGGAGCCGCTGGCGTTTTTGAAATGATCTAATTTTAATATAAGGAGAGGGATAGTAATGGCAGAAACAAAAGATTTGATCCGCGGTGGAAGCTTTTTGATCGATGCAGGTTCAGCTGATGATGTATTCGTGCCAGAAGAGTACACCGAAGAGCAAAAGATGATTGCCAAGACGACAGAGGATTTCGTCAACAATGAAGTTCGTCCTCATCTGGAAGAGCTTGAAAACCATCAATTTGATATTTCGGTTCGTCTGTTGAAGGAAGCAGGGGAGCTCGGTCTGTTGGCTGGAGACGTTCCGGAGAAGTACGAGGGTCTGGGGCTGGATAAAGTCAGCACGGCACTCGTAACAGAGAAGTTCTCGCTGGCTCGCGGCTTTGCGCTCAGCTACGGCGCTCATGTCGGTATCGGTTCACTGCCGATCGTGTACTTTGGAAACGAGGAGCAAAAACAGCGCTACCTGCCTGATCTGGCATCTGGAAAACGAATCGCAGCTTACTGCCTGACAGAGCCAGGCTCTGGCTCAGATGCGCTGGGTGCGAAAACGACAGCGACTCTCTCCGCAGATGGCACGCACTATATTCTCAACGGAGAGAAGCAATGGATCACCAATGCTGGCTTTGCTGATGTATTTATCGTGTACGCGAAAATTGATGGCGAGAAATTTACTGCCTTTATCGTTGAGCGCACATTCCCAGGTGTTTCGTTTGGACCGGAAGAGAAGAAGATGGGAATCAAATGCTCCTCAACACGCACGGTCATTTTGCAAGATGTACCTGTGCCGGTAAATAATCTGCTCGGTGAGCCTGGAAGAGGTCACGTGATCGCGTTCAACATCTTGAACGTAGGTCGTTACAAGCTCGCGGTGGGCGCAGTCGGCTCCTCGAAAAAGGCAGTGGAACTCGCGACCAACTACGCAAAAGAGCGCAAGCAGTTCAAAACGCCAATCGCCAACTTTCCTTTAATCAAAAACAAACTGGCGAACATGGCAGTGAAAACGTATGCGGCTGAAAGTTCCGTCTATCGCACAGTGGGTCTGTTCGATACAGCGCTGACTCGCTTGGGTGAAAAAGCGGATGATGGCGCGGAGGTTGCGAAGGCGATTGCAGATTATGCGATCGAATGCTCGATCAATAAAGTATTTGCCACTGAGGTTTTGGATTACTGCGTGGACGAAGGCGTGCAAATCCACGGTGGATACGGCTTTATGTCCGAGTACGAGATCGAGAACATGTACCGTGACTCGCGGATTAACCGCATTTTCGAAGGAACGAACGAAATCAATCGCATGCTCATCCCGGATACGCTCGTGAAAAAGGCGATGAAAGGTGAATTGCCGCTCATGCAAGCAGCAAGCAGTCTGCAAGCAGATCTGATGAGCTATTATCCAGAAGAGATTGAGGATGCACCCCTGGCTATGGAGAAGCATCTGATCAACATCACGCGCAAAATCATTTTGATGGTGGCTGGTTCTGCGATGATGAAATACCAACAGGAAATGTCCAAAGAACAGGAACTCTTGGCATTTGCAGCTGACATGCTGATCGAGCTGTACGCAATGGATAGCATCGTGAAGCGGACAGAGAAAGCAATGGCGGCAAATGGCATCGAAGCTGAGCAGCAAAAGCTGGAAATGACTGCTGTCTATGTACATGAGGCATTCGATCGTATCGAAGGCTGGGCGAAGGAAGCATTGGCGGCGATGGAAGAGGGCGACGAGCTTCGTCTGCGCCTGTCGATCTTGAAAAAGCTGACCCGCCGCACGCCGATCAACACAGTGGCACTCAAACGTTCGATTGCAGATCGCGTGATTGAAGCGGGAGCATATGTGGTGTAGTTCCAAACAGTAGATGGCAAAAGGAGCAAAGCATTGAGCTTTGCTCCTTTTGCATGTAACGCACGTTTCCTTTCTTGCGGATATTTGCGATTTGCGACGGCTTTGGGATTTATTCGATTCAGCGGCAGAATGTGCCAAGTTCCATGCATATTTTGGGAAGCTCTCACGAACGCTAATGGAAGATACTTCGGAAAAGGGCGGGAGCTGTAGAAGATGGCGATGAGAGGGTGGCTGAGAAGAAAAAAGACATCTGTCAAAGACAGGATGAGCCACTCAAGTGAGCCTATCCGTGTCCGTGAGATCAGTGAGCGATTAAGTGATAACCTTGCGGAGCTGAATGCGATATTTACGCTGACACCCGATTTGGTCATTCGGACGTTTGCGTGCAAGCATATAGAGGACATGGTTACACTCGTCTACCTGAATGGCTTGGTTGACAAAAACTCGATTAACAATAATGTGCTTCGTCCGCTTTTGTCACACCCAGAGGGTGAGAAATCGAGTATTTTGGACCTGTTATCTGTCGGAAAGATATCAGTTGCCTACGACTTTCGGAAAGTAGAAACCGAGATCTTGCTTGGGAGTAGTCTTTTGTTTATCGAGGGTCGAAAAGAAGTGCTTGTGATGCAAACGAATGGATGGCCACAGCGGTCAATAGAAGACCCGCAGTTGGAGGCTGCGCTTAAGGGAGGACACCAAGGGTTTGTCGAAACGGACGCGCATAACATTGCCCTCATCCGCCGTTATATTCCCAACCGTGAATTAAAAATAAAAGAAATATGGTTGGGAGAACGAGGTCTTACAAAGCTCTCGATCATGTACTTGGCTGATGTGGCGAATCCGGAAGTATTACAGGAGCTGGAAGATCGGCTCAAGAGCATCAAGGTTGACGCGATTCTCAATGCGTCTGAACTGGAGGAGTATATCGAGGATAATCCGTTCTCTATGTTTCCGCAGTTTTTGACTTCAGAACGTCCAGATTCAGTCTCCTCTCACATCTTGCAAGGGAAGATTGCTGTCGTTGTCGATCGCTCCCCAAGTGTATTAATCGGACCGGCTACTTTCGCTTCCTTTTTTCAAAACGTTGACGATTACGGTACGCGTTGGCCAGTCGCTACGTTCATCCGCTTGCTTCGGTACTTGGCTTTCTTGATTGCTACTTTTTTACCCGCGATTTATATTGCGCTGATTTCATTCAATTATGAAGTTATCCCACTTGATTTGATTTTGTCAGTCGGAGAGTCCCGCGAAAGGGTCCCATTCCCTCCCTTGCTAGAAGCATTCATTATGGAGCTCACACTGGAAATGCTCCGGGAATCGGGGATTCGCTTGCCGGCCCCTATTGGACAAACAGTTGGTATCGTGGGAGGTATCGTGATTGGTCAAGCGGTCGTACAAGCGGGGATTGTGAGCAATATTATGGTGATCGTCGTTGCATTTACAGCGATCTCATCTTTTATTATTCCGAACTACGATATGGCCTCGGCCGTCAGGCTTATTCGATTTCTCATGATGATTCTCGCTGCGATGTTTGGTTTTGTCGGCATTATTGTCGGGCTGATGGCATTGATCGGCCATTTGATTACGCTGGAATCATTAGGTGTTCCTTATGGAAGTCCTCTTGCCCCTGTGCGCTTCGGGGACTGGAAAGATTTGTTTATCCGCCTGCCACTGTGGAAAATGAAAGATCGTCCCCTGTCAGCCCATACGATTGAAGAGGAACGACAAGGGGATAATCGGCCAAAGGAGGACGGGTGATGAAAAAGTATACATACAACCAATTGAGCGTCCTTCAGTACATTCTCCTCATTCATGGGGCACAAGTAGGGATCGGAGTATTGACGATTCCCAGAGAATTGGCGGAGAAGGCGAGCACCGACGGGTGGATATCGCTTTTGATCGGATGGCTTGCAGCAACGCTAGTCAGTCTCGTCATCACGAACATGATGAAGCAGTACCCGGAGAAGACGATCATCGATATATTTCCATTGATCCTGGGCAAGTGGCTCGGTCGTGTCGCTATTGTTTTGATGTCCATTTATTGCGCGGTTGCAGCGTTCGTTTTGTTGATAAATGCGACGGGAATCATTAATGTGTGGCTCCTGTCTCAAACACCCGCCTATGTCGTTGTGTTCCTTTTTACGCTGCCGACTTATTTTGTTCTCCAGGGAGGGGTTCGCGCCATAGGAAGGTATGCCGAGCTTGTATTCTATCTTACACTTTGGATACCTTTTGTTATCACGACGGCTTATCGAGAGGTTCATTGGTTAAACTTACTGCCAGTAATCAAGGAGGGCTGGCATCCGATCTGGGAGGCGAGTAAATCCACGGTACTCTCCTTTCTTGGATTTGAGTTTGGTTATTTCGCCTACCCTTTTCTTCAAAAAAAGCAATATGCGCCTCTTGGCATTATCATTGCGAATACATTGACGATGCTCGTGTATATGTCTGTCATCATCGTTTGCTTTGCTTACTTTAGCCCCGATGAAATCACGGAGTATACGTGGCCTACGCTCAATTTATGGAAAGCCATTGAGTTCCGCTTTTTGGAACGTGTCGATATTCTTTTTCTCTCTACGTATATGTTTATATTGTCAACGACTGCAATACCGTACATTTATTTCTGTGTCTTTTCATCCAGTCAGTTATTCGGCATGAAGGATCACCGCAAGCATTTGCGCCTGTTCCTTCTTCTGGTTCCAGTGGCGCTATGGTTTTATACGCCATCCTTTATCGATCTGAAGAAATCGATACAAATTTGGAGCTATGCAGGCTTGTGCTTTGCTTATGCGCTTCCTTTACTAGCTTGGGGGCCGATTAGGCTATCGAAACGAGCAGAAGGGGGGAAAAAAGCATGAGGGCATTTGCTCAGATTCTGTTATTGAGCTTGCTGGTAACTGTGTTGGCAGGTTGCAGGGATCAAATTAATTTGGAGGATGCCACTTTATCGCTCATGGTCGGAATTGATTTGAGCGAAAAAAACGAGCTTCTCTACTATATCTCAAGCCCTGTGTTTAGTCGGGAGGCAAAGGAAAAATCTGAGGAATACGGTATCCGGTCATCTACGATTAGAGAGTCGAGAATGGGCTTTGACGAGCGAGTAACAGGCTTGACCCAAGCAGGCAAAATCCAGGTGCTTGTGTTCGGGAAAAAGCTGCTGGCTCACCCGGACTGGTTTCGGTTGCTGGATGTCGTTTTTCGGGAT
>NC_012491.1:4647500-4837500 GCF_000010165.1 Brevibacillus brevis NBRC 100599 | reverse complement strand
CTTTCAATTCCCGTGATATTGCCGGCAACATAGAGTCCGGGGAGTGGTGTTCGCATGCTTTCATTGTGCAAGGGGACATGCCCGCCCAAGGAGGGAACGTAGGCAAAAGGGCACCCGGCAATCGCTGCTAATTCGGCGAGAGGACTTAATCCGCCTGCGATACAGACGAAATCAGCTGGAATGATTTGTTCGGTTCCAGCTATGAGTGAACCATCGGCTGCAACTCGGGCGATACGGACACCCTCGACTTGAAAGGTTCCGACGATTTCCACTGCTGCTGTTCGCAGTTGAATCGGGATGTCCCACATAGAAAACCCGTTGGAGGGGTAGAGGGACACTGCCAGTTTTTGCATCCATGGACTTCCCATCAGTTTGCTCCCCAGCCGAATCATCAAAGAAGGGGCAAGATGGGCGACGCGCAATAAGGATTGCATCACGGCTTGTGGTTGCCCTGCAGTGCCACTGACAGCCGTACTGGGTGGGAGAATCATTCGATCTACCGTAATTCCAGCCAACTGCAATTCCCGGGATATCGCCACCGATAAGATATTGATTCCAATGACAACTCCGCGCTGTCCTACTCGCACGCGCTGCACATTCGTCATGACCTGAGCCGCTCCGATGGACATCACGCCAGGTAACGTCCACCCTGGCACGGGTACGGCTGCCTCAGAAGCCCCCGTTGCGATCAGGAGCAACGGGGCTACCATTTCCCCCACTGTGGTAGAAACAATCCAGCCATTTTGAGATTGGGTCAAATGGAACACGGAAACGCCGCAACGGATCTCTACGCCAAGCCCAATCGCTTCTTGCGTGAGACGAGCAGCCTCATCCAGTCCATTCCACCACACACCGTCCGGTTCTTCGTGAAGCTGTCCAAGCAAGCGGCCACCAGGGCGATAAAACTCATCGACTACACGAACAGCCAATCCCTGCCTTGCACTAGCAATTGCTGCGGATAAGCCCGCGGGTCCAGCCCCGATGATCAGAAGGTCGATCATGCACCATGCCCTCCTTTTTTCAACGGCGTAGGAAGGAGAGAACCCGCATTTACTTGCATGCCTTCCTGCACAAGCGTCATACAAGCACGCACGGTAGGGACACCATCTACATGGACGCGACATTCATAGCAGTGACCGATATTGCAGTAAATGCCTCGCGGTGTTCCTTTTTCCTCGTGCACCCGAAGCGTACGGACCCCTGCGGCCAATAGGGCTCCCGCAATCGTTTCGCCTTCGTAAGCCGTATAGACAGAGCCGTTATAATAAAAAGGAAGCTGCTTTCTGTCCCCGAGTGAACCGAGGACCGGATGGTGATCAATTCGTTGATTCATGCCCGTTGCCCCCCAAGCGTTTGAAATGAGACAGGACGGATAGGCGGTTGGTATCCAAGAGGTACAGTATGAGAAGGCACTTGGCCAGTTACTTGCTGAATGACCTGATCGATCAATGTACGGCAGGTTCTCCCACCGCAGCAGCCCATGCCGGCTCTGGTCCGTAGCTTCAGCTCGCGTGCGGTACATTGGTAGGTTTGAGCGGTCTCTACCAATTCAGCGAGAGTTACTTCTTCACAACGGCAGATAATCAATGGATGCGATTCCATGATGAAGCCTCCTTTCATTCTTGTTTGATGAAAAAAATGCAAGTGTCGTGCCATGGGAAAGAGACTGAGTTCGTCCTGGCTGGCACAATACTTGCTGAATATTCTCAAAGAGATAGCCCAATCACGACAAAACAAAAGAGGGATGACAGAGATGGAAAAAGTAACAAGACTGCGTGAGCAATTCGATTCAATGGGGATTGACGGGATGTTGATTACCAATGGACAAAACCGCCGATACCTCACAAACTTTACAGGTACATACGGAGTTGTCCTCATTTCCAGGAACCAGGCCAAGCTCTTCACAGATTTCCGTTACACTGCCCAAGCGCAAGCACAAGCAACGGGGTTTGAGATTGTTTATTTGCCGACAAAAGAATCCGTTTACAGCGAAATAGCGCGTCAGGCGGCAACGATGGGAATTAATCATCTCGGCTTTGAGGAGGAGAATGTCTCGTTTGCCTTACATCGTAAATACAGCGAGGCCGTCCAAACAGCATTCATTCCGACATCAGGTGTCATTGAGGGATTGCGGATGATAAAGACAAAGGAAGAACTGGCGATCATCCGAACGGCTGCGCAAATCGCTGATGCGGCATTTTCCCATATAATTTCATTCCTGCGTCCTGGTATTACAGAGCTCGCGGTGTCTAATGAATTGGAAATGTTCATGCGAAAGGAAGGGGCGTCGGGCTCTGCTTTTGACATCATTATTGCTTCTGGCTATCGTTCCGCACTTCCTCATGGCGTAGCGAGTGAAAAAACGATTGAAGCGGGCGATATGGTCACGATGGACTTTGGTGCATTGTACCAAGGATATCGCTCAGATATTACCCGTACGGTTGCGGTTGGCACTCCTGATGAACAGCTCAAAGCCATCTACGAGATCGTTTTGGAAGCACGCAATCGGGCTGTTGCAGGCATTCGTCCTGGTATTACCGGGAAAGAGGCAGACGCCTTCGCACGGGACTACATCACGGAGCACGGTTATGGCGAGCGTTTTGGACATGGAATGGGGCATGGAGTGGGCCTCGATATTCATGAGGAGCCATTTATGTCCACACGTTGCACCGCTGTTCTCCAAGAAGGCATGATTTTGACCGTAGAGCCGGGGATTTATATCCCAGAGCTTGGTGGAGTCCGTATCGAAGACGATCTGGTTGTCACAGAGAGCGGCAATGAGATGCTTACACATTCACCGCGCGAATTGATCATTTTATAAATCGAGAGACAAAGTCTTGGCCGAGTAAGTGGGCTAAGGCTTTTTTTGTCTAACAGCAGTGTCTAAGATTTGAAACACGACAAGTAATACCGTGTACAAAAAAGTTTACAACAACCAACGCTAGAACGAAGCCACTGCCGCTTTCATTTTTGGCACATCTTTTGCATTCTGATAATTCTGAAAACAAACACATAACGACTGAATAATGGGGGTTGATCCAATGAAAAAAAGTGTGTTCGCGGTAATGAGTAGCGTAGCAGTCATGGGATTAGCGTTGGCAGGATGTGGAGGAGGACAGTCAGCCGAGCAAGCAGTACAGAGTGGACAGTCGAGCACGCAGCCAGTACCTGCCACCACGGCTAAAGAACCAGAAAAAGCACAAGTCCTCCGCTGGAATCTTCACTCCGAACCACCTACAGGTGATCCTGGACTTGCGGAAGACACGACTTCTGCTGCCATCGTTAAAGCAGTTTTTGATGGACTGACACGCATCGGGCCTTCGGGCAAGCCAGAGGAAGCAGTAGCCGAGAAGATTGAAGTATCGAGTGATATGAAAACATACACCTTCAAGCTGAGAGACTCCAACTGGAGCAACGGAGAACCAGTAACAGCTCACGATTTCGAATACGCGTGGAAGCGAGCTCTCGATCCGAAGACAGCGTCGAATTACGCCTATCAGCTCTATTACATCAAGAATGCGGAGAAGGCCAACAAAGGGACTGGCAGCTTGAATTATGTCGGCGTAAAAGCATTGGACGACAAGACCCTCCAAGTAGAGTTGACGAATCCAACTCCGTTTTTTCTGGAGCTAACCGCCTTCCAAACTTATTTCCCGGTAAATAAAAAGGTAATCGAGACCGGTGAAAAATGGGCCGGAGATGCTAAAACACATGTAGGAAATGGTCCATTCAAAATGGAGTCATGGGAACACAAAAGCAAAATGATACTCGTGAAAAACGACAACTACTGGGACAAAGAGCGTGTCAAGCTGGACAAGATCGAGTTCTCGATGGTGGAGGATGAAAACACAGAGCTGTCCATGTTCGAAAACGGCGAGATTGATTGGGCAGGCAGTCCGTTAAGCTCGCTGCCAACAGATGCGATGCCAGCGCTTAAAGATAGCGGTAAGCTGCAAGTGAAGCCTGTCGGTGCTACCTACTGGTACAAGTTCAATACAGAGAAACCTCCTTTCAATAACGTGAAGATTCGGAAAGCCTTTGCCTACGCCATTAACCGTCAAATCTTGATCGACAACGTACTCCAAGCGAATCAGCAGCCAGCGATGGCAGCAGTTCCTCCGACAATGGGACTCAATACGGGTGGTTATTTCAAAGACAATGATCAAGAGACAGCCAAAAAGCTGTTAGTGGAAGGAATGAAAGAGCTGGGCATTTCTAAACTGCCGCCGATTAAGCTCAGCTACAACACGTCCGAAGGGCATAAAAAAATCGCAGAAGCGATTCAGGACCAATGGCGCCAAAACCTTGGAGCAGATGTGAAGCTGGAAAATCAGGAATGGAAGGTGTACCTCGAGACCATGCACGAGGGCAACTATCAGGTCGGGCGTCTCGGCTGGTCAGGTGACTTCAACGATCCGATCAACTTCCTGGAGCTGTTCAAGGAAAAGGACGGAGGAAACAATGACACGCGTTGGGAGAATCCGAGATTCAAAGAGCTGTTGAATCAATCTGCCACTGAGAGTGATCCGGAAAAACGTAAGGCGATTCTACGTGAAGCTGAACAAATCATGATGGATGAAATGCCGATTATGCCGATCTACTTCTATACACATACATGGGTGAAGAATGACAAGGTAAAAGGAATCTTCCAGGATGGTCTAGGGGCAATCGACTGGAAATGGACATCTATCGAATAATATTCGAATGGGGGATGGGCAATGAAAAAATGGGGAAGTGAGACAGTAGATTTACCAGTAATTGGTAACGGAGCAACGGATGGAAAAGACATGCAAAACGCTATTGAAATGGCTGTCAAAAAAATAAATGACAGCGGTGGAGTGATTGGGAAAAAATTGAGGATTGAAGTGATTGATGCTGGCTGTGATCCACAAATGGCGACGACAGCAACCAACTCAGCCAAATTACCCGCCCAAGGCTATGACACCCTCTTTTTGATCAATGGCCTAACCCCAGATCAAGCACAAACCGCAGCAGATTACATGGCAGCGAACCAAGCGGAAAAAGTCGTGCTCATCCATGACAATTCTGCCTACGCCAAAGACTTGGCTGATTTTGCCAAACCTTCCGTTGAAAAATCCGGCGGTGCCGTCATTGCGTATGGAGCAATCAACTATGGAATTGATCCGTATTTTGTCTGAGGTGTTGCCGCCAAAAGAGGGGCGAAGGTTTCCAGATTTTTGTTTGCATTGGCGTGCGTTATTTGGGTGTAAAAAGCGACTGTAGTGGAGGGAAGAAGCGGATTTCCAGTCTACGCTTCGGCCTACGCCCCGCAAGGGGGGATTGACTGCCCGCTCCGGAGGCGCTTGGACTGGAAATCCGCTTCTTCTTCGTAGCTTTTGTAAAACATGATTGCAAGTCGATCCAAGAAGGAAGATGAACAACTCGCGATCATTGAGTCGTCAAAACGAACCCAAAATGCTTCACGATCATGATTCGATAACTCAAGATGATCAGTAAGCACAAGAAATCTACCATGACCAATCCCAAAAACGATTTGAAAAGCTCGATGAACGTTAACAGCTCGAAAGCCCTGTCACATGTTTGGAAGGAGACCGCCCGAACGTAGAGAGGATACAGGCGACTGGAAAACATGTGGCAGGGCTTCCCCAACACAACCGCTATGAGACAACATTTTTACTTCCCCAATTTGTTATAGAGCGTGGCCCGCGATATGCCAAGTCTTTTCGCAGCCGCTTGCTTGTTGCCGTTTTCCAGCTCGATGGCTCGCAAAATGACACGGCGCTCATGCGCTTCGATTTCCTCTTGCAAAGAAAACAGATCAGGCGGAAGCTCAATCGGTACCTGTTTCGTCTGACCTTGCATGGAATAAGGCAAATCCTCTTCTTTGATAATACCGTCTGTCGCGAATACCACCAATCGTTCAATGGCATTTCGTAGCTCGCGAATGTTGCCTGGCCAGTCGTATTGAAGCAGGTTTTGCATCACATTTTGCGAGATGGCATGAATGGGACGGTTGTAACGTAAAGACAATTCATAGAGAAAAAAGTGGGCGAGCTCAATCGTATCTTCAATGCGTTCTCGTAGCGGAGGAATTTTCAGCGTCACGACATTGAGCCGATAGAACAGGTCTTGGCGAAACTTCCCTTCCTTCACTAACTCCTCCAGATTTTTATTCGTGGCAGCAAGCACGCGGAAGTCCGCCTCAATCTGCTTGGTCCCTCCGACCGAATAATACTTTTTCTCCTGAAGCACGCGAAGCAGCTTCACTTGCATATCGAGCGGCATTTCTCCTATTTCGTCGAGAAACAGCGTTCCTCCGCGAGCCAGTTCAATCATTCCTTTTTTCCCTTTATGATCCGCGCCAGAAAAGGCACCTTTTTCGTAACCAAACAGCTCGCTTTCAAACAAAGTAGGCGAAATCGCACCGCAGTTGATGGCGATAAAGGGCGCATTGGAGCCTTCCCGCACATCATGCACGGCTTTGGCGAAAAGCTCCTTGCCGACGCCGCTTTCCCCTGTGATCAAGACGGTTGCTTGCGTAGCGCTGAGCTTTTGGATCATGGACTTGATATGGCGAATGGGGAGACTCGTTCCCTTGATCTGTGCAAATGGATCGGGCGTCGGACTGAGCTTTGCCATTTCCTGCTGCAAATGATTCACTTTTTTATTGGCGTTTAACAGCTCCTGGTTCAGTCGGACTTGGCTCGTGATATCGGTTTCCGCCGCAACAGCACCGATGATTTTGTCATGCAAATAGATCGGATTCGTATTGATGAGAACGACGAGATCCTCCCGAGGCTGATGCTGATGGCGGTAGAGAGATTGTCCGCTTTGCAGAGATTTGAGTGTTTCGAGCATTTCGAGTGGGAAAAATTCGGTGATCGGGTGACCAATCGTTTCTTTTGCTTTCAAGGAAAAGATTCGTTCAGCGCCTTCTGTCCAAACCATCACACGCGCTTTTTCATCGATGACGGATATGGATGCATCCATGGTCTTAATCATCGTCTCGAAATACGCTTCCAAAATCTCATACGAGGAAAAAATGGCTTGTATGACGGCACCTCGATGAAGGTAGCCGACAGGGATTCCAGGTTGTTTTTCGATTAGGAGATAGTTGTGAGTAGCTAGCAGACGGATGGCATCGGCCAATGTTGAATCCCGTGTCGTCACAGCAGCTGGTTCCCAAGGGGCATGTGTGCAATCGATCGTCAAATTGGTAGTGAAATGAGAGGAATCGGCGACATACCAGCTGGTTTGACGCTGGGTAAATACAGGAACGGTTTCGTTCAATTGAGGAGGGAGAAGCTCTTGATCGTTGAGAATCCGCATGTTTGTCTGGATCAATTCAGTTAAGGCAGGAAGTTTGTGATTCAACTCGATCATCCCTTTTTAAAGAGGTAGTTCAAGTGTATAAAATTTTGAACATTTTCTCATTTATTATACATTTGTCTTTTCAGTTGTCAAAGAATTTAGACGAAATATTTTGGAGATCTTGCTTGGAACGATTGGCATGGCTTTTGCAAAAAGAGAGTAAGCAAGTAGCAGAATACGCATTTGAGGAGAATCAGCATGACAGTACAAACCCATGCGCAGATTGCAGTAATCGGCGGTGGTATCATCGGCGCGGCGATTGCATATTACGCTGCGAAGGCTGGATTGGATGTCGTTGTCCTGGAAAAAGGCGAGCTGGCATCAGGGACGTCCTCACGCTGTGACGGGAATATTTTGGCGATCGACAAGGACCCCGGCTTTGACAGTCAGATGTCCCTGAAAAGCCAGATGCTCGTTGATCAGCTAAGCCTGGAGCTGGACCATACGTTTGAATATCGGGCACCGGGGAGTATTCTCGTCTGCGAATCAGAGGCTGAGATGGAAGCCGCTCATGAATGGGTGCGACGGCAAAAAGAAGCAGGCTTGCCGTTTCGGATGCTGGATAGGGCGGATATTCGGCAGGAGTCGCCTTACTTTGCCGACGACTTACTGGGAGGCTTGGAGTGCGCCACCGATTCTACCGTCAATCCGTACATGCTGACCTTTGCCCTGTTTGAAGGAGCGAAAAAGCATGGAGCGAGGATCATGCGCCGTACTGAGGTCAAGTCGCTCAGATGCGATCAGGCGACGGGAACGTTTCACATCGGGCTTGGTACAGGCAGCATGACAGCCAAGCAGGTCGTCAATGCCGCGGGGGTGTGGGCGCCAGTCATTGGCAAAATGATCGGGGTGGATATTCCGATCGTTCCGCGCAAAGGGCATTTGATCGTCGCCTCGAGACAGATGCCTGTCGGTGTGCGAAAGGTGATGGAATTCGGCTATCTCATCTCGAAGTTTGGCGGCGTGCGACAAGTAGACGAGGAGACAGAGAAGTACGGAGTCGCGCTCGTATTTGAACCGACAGAAAGCCAAAACTTCTTGATTGGCTCCAGTCGTCAGTTCGCAGGCTTTGATACACAGATTGACCTGAATGTCGTCAGGTGCATGGCGAGAAGAGCACTGCGCTTTTATCCGAAGATCGCCGACTTCGCCATCATCCGCACCTATTGTGGTTTGCGCCCGTGGACTGAGGATCACTTGCCGATTATTTCTCGCGTAGAGGAAGTACCCGGTTACTTTATCGCGGCTGGTCATGAAGGAGATGGAATCAGTCTGGCTGCCGTCACAGGCAAGCTGGTGTCCGAGATGCTAGTCGATCAGACAGACACCATCATTCCGACAGAGCCGTTGCGCTTGGATCGTTTTACGAAAAAAGGAGTGTTGCATCCATGAAAGCAACGAGAGTGTTTACCACCATTGACACGCATACCGGGGGAAACCCTACCCGCACGGTAATCAGTGGTCTGCCAAAGCTTACCGGAGCCACGATGGGAGAAAAAATGCTCCAGATGAAGGCTGAATACGACTGGATTCGCACGTTTTTGATGTATGAGCCGCGCGGGCATGATGTGATGTCCGGGGCCTTGATCGTCGATCCATGCCATCCAGATGCAGATGTAGGAGTGATCTATATCGAGACGGGCGGATACTTGCCGATGTGTGGCCACGATACGATCGGTCTATGTACCGCGCTGGTGGAGACAGGTATGATCCCTGTGACCGAGCCGGTGACAAAGCTTACGCTCGATACGCCGGCAGGATTGGTCGAGGTAGACATACAGGTAGAGGGAGGGAAAGCCAAGGAAGTATCGTTTGTGAACATTCCAGCCTTCCTCTATCAAAAAGATGTGACTGTAGAAGTAGAAGGGATTGGAGCGGTGACTTGCGATATTGCATACGGTGGAAACTTTTATGCCATCACAGATGCACGCAAGCTCCATCTCGAACTGACCCCAGCCCATGCATCCACCATTGTTGATACGGCCGTTGCGATTCGAAAAGCGTTGAATCAGGCGATGGAGATCGTTCATCCAGAGAAGCCGTTTATACGCGGATTGACCCATGTGGAATTCTATACGGCCCCTGACAATCCGGGAGCGGATGTGAAAAATACTGTCGTCGTACCGCCGGGTGGAATAGACCGATCGCCATGTGGAACAGGCACGTCCGCCAAGCTGGCGACCTTGTTTGCCAAAGGGGAGATCGGGATAGACGAACCGTTTGTACATGAGAGCATCGTCGGTTCTCTGTTTACAGGAAGAGTATTGCAGGTGACGAAGGAAGGCGGGCTGCCTGCTGTCATCACCCGAATTGCAGGCTCAGCCTGGCTGATGGGCAAGCATACGATTTTTTACAATCCGGAAGACGAGCTGGCTAATGGCTTTTTGCTCATCCCAGCCGCAACTGATCACTAAAACAAAGCCCAAAATGGGAGAGGAGAATGAATAATGGCAAGATTTGAAGGAGTGTACGTGGCGATTGTCACGCCGTTTACAAACGATTATGAGGTGGATTACAAGCGTTTGGCGGAATTGTGTGACTGGTTGATTCAGGAGGGCGTAGATGGACTGGTTCCGTCCGGTTCACTGGGGGAATACGCGACGATGACAGGAGAAGAGCGGGCCAAAGTCATTCAAACCGTAATCGCTGCTGCAAAAGGTCGAGTCCCGGTGGTCGTTGGCTCTGCTGCTCCGTCTACCCGTCAAGCAGTGGAATGGGTGCAATTCTCCAAGGATGCGGGAGCAGCAGGTGTGATGGCCTTGCCTCCGATTAACTACAAGCCATTGGAAAATGAAGTATTTGCCCACTATGAGGCACTGAACACCGTCGGGCTGCCGATTATTGCCTATAACAATCCTCATGACTATAAAATCGACCTGACACCGGACATTTTGGCAAGATTGGCGAAGTTCGAAAATATCGTTGCTGTAAAAGAATTCTCGGGTGACGTACGCCGTATGCAGGACATTCTCGCGCAGACGGACCTGGAAGTTATGGTCGGTGTAGACGATCTCGTCATGGAGGGCGGCTTGATCGGGGCGACAGGTTGGATTTCGGGTGTGCCAAATGCACTGCCAAAAGAAGGAGTGGAGCTGTTCCGTCTGGCACGGGCGGGTAAGCTCGGTGAAGCACAAGCGCTTTATCGTCGTTTGTTGCCACTGTTCCACTATGATGCAAGTCCACAGCTGGTACAGTCGATCAAATACATGATGGAGCTGGCGAATTTCCCTGTAGGACCGACTCGTCCGCCGCGTCTACCACTGACTGAAGAATACTACGCAGGTATTAAAAAGGCGTTTGACTACGCTGTCGGCGCTGCAAGTGGACGATAAGGGGGATGGGCAGAATGCACAGCAAAAACTGGATTGGCGGCGAATGGATGACGCCGTCAGGGAAAGAACTAACCGTCAAAAACCCGTCGCGTACCACAGAAGAAGTCGGCGTTCTGCATCTATCTGATCGGTCACATGTTTTTGCCGCTGAACAGGCAGCCCGTGCCGCACAGATCGGTTGGGCAAAACAAACGGGTGCGGCTCGTGGCGAAATCCTTTTTCAAATGGCTGCTGCATTAGAGACAAATGCAGACAGCTTGGCACAGCTGGCAAGTCGGGAAATGGGCAAGCAGCTTGGTGAGATGCGCGGAGAATTGGCTCGCGGGGTCAGTCTGTTGCGCTATTATGCCGGAGAAGGGATGCGTTCCAACGGCAACCTGATTCCTTCTTCAGATACGAACGTGCTGCAATACAGCCGTCGTGTCCCGCTCGGAGTTGTGGCGGTCATCACACCATGGAACTTCCCTGTCGCGATCCCCATCTGGAAGATCGCCCCTGCACTCATTTGCGGGAACACGGTTATCTGGAAGCCAGCGGAAAATGGTTCGCTCACAGCGACACGACTAGCTGAAATATTTGCGGAAACAAAGCTGCCTGCGGGTGTGCTGAATCTGGTGATTGGCAAGGGCCGGGAGATCGGCAACACACTCACGAATGAAGCCGAAGTCGATGCAGTCAGCTTTACGGGTTCATCGGAAACAGGCAGACAGATTGCGATCGCGTGCGCGGGTCGGAACATCAAATATCAAACTGAAATGGGCGGGAAAAATGCAGCAGTCGTTTTGGCTGATGCTGATCTGGACAAAACCGTTCCGATTTTGCTCAGTGGCGCGTTTCGATCGGCTGGTCAAAAATGTACGGCTACCAGCAGGATCATTGTCGAAAAAGCGATCTATCAGCCACTTGTTGAGCGATTGCAAACGGCAATGGAGACATGCCGGGTAGGAGATGCCAGCGATCTAGAAGCGTATTTGGGGCCAGTTGCCTCGGCTGCACAGTATGAGACGGTTGGGCAATACATCGCCTTGGCGAATGATGAAGCGACAGTCATTGCCCAGAGCCCCTCCTATGCAAAAGAGGAGCAAGGCTATTACATCCGTCCCCAAATTGTTGAGGGTGTCGCTGCTAATCATCGCCTTGTTCAGGAGGAAGTGTTCGGACCATTGGCTGTGCTTTTGACAGCAGACGGTTTTGAAGAGGCGGTGGAGCTGTGCAATCAGTCTGTATACGGACTGAGTGCTTCGCTGTTCACCCGAGATTTGGCGAGTGCCCATCGCTTCTTGGATGTGGCGCAGGCGGGAATGGTTCGGGTCAATCAGGAGACGGCAGGTGTGGAATACCAGGCTCCATTTGGCGGCATGAAGCTGTCCAGCTCGCATACACGAGAGCAGGGTCAGGCGGCGCTCGATTTCTACAGTACGACGAAAACATGCGCGATCAAATACGCGTGGTGATCCAGCAAGCTTTTCGCCAATCGCATAAACATAAAAAGGTGAGGATGTCATGCACATCAATCAGTTGTTTACGACGATCGAGGCCCATACCGGTGGGGAGCCGCTCCGCATCATAACAGGCGGCATCCCGCCGCTCGCGGGCGAGACGATTTTGGAGAAGAGACGATACTTTCGGGAGGAGCTGGACCATATCCGGCGGGTACTCATGTATGAACCGCGCGGCCATCATGGGATGTACGGATGTGTCATGACAGAGCCCGTCAGCCCAGATGCGGCATTTGGAGTGCTATTCATGCATAATGAGGGCTACAGTACTATGTGCGGGCATGGAATCATTGCAGTTGTGACCGCTGCGATTGAGACTGGAATACTTTGGATGGAAGGTCCAAACGAGCGTATTGTGATTGACAGTCCGGCAGGAAGAATCATTGCACACGCCACTGTGAAAGAATCGCTGGTCCATTCCGTCTCGTTTGAAAATGTCCCTTCCTTTGTTTTGGCACATGACGTTCCCATTGAATGGGGAGGACGTACTTTTTCTGTGGACATTTCTTTTGGCGGCGCATTCTATGCAGTTGTACAGGCAGAAGATATCGGGGTTCAGGTGGAAATGGAGCAATTGGTCGAGCTGCAAGAATGGGGCAGACGAATCAAGGAACAAATCGAGGCGAAAATGGAGGTCGTTCATCCGCTGGAGCCTGAGCTCAAAGGTATTTATGGGGTGATTATCTCGGATAAGCCGAGAGTGGAAGGATCGGATCTGCGCAACGTGACGATTTTCGCCGATAAGCAGGTCGATCGGTCCCCATGCGGTACAGGTACTGCGGCTCGCGTAGCCACCTTGCATGCGCGAGGAAAGCTGGCTCTTGGAGAATCGTTTGTCCATGAAGGAATTGTCGGAAGCCAGTTTATCGGCAAGGTGGTAGCAACAACCCAGGTGGGCAGTTATCCGGCTGTCATTCCGAGCATAGAAGGCAAGGCGTTCATCACAGGTCTGTATCAATTTGTCGTTGACCCTACGGACCCGCTGAAAGACGGATTTTTACTGCGATAGGATCGTTTGCTAGAAAAAGGAGGTTGCCGATCACAGGCAGCCTCTTGTTCATCCCCAAAAAGCCTAGTCACAATACTGCCACGCATTGGGGCATCAGCATTTTTTCCCTTCTTCTGGTATAATGGACAAGATTGAATTTAGGAGTAAAGGGGTTGGATTTTTTGCCGTACAAAGCGTTAATTGAAGCGCATGTGGGTAGCTGGGAAGTTGCATTCGTGCTCTTGATCGTTGCCTACATTCTGTATCGCGTGGGCAAAGCAAAAGCAGGCAAGATCGTACATATGCTGCTCAGACTCATGATGGTCATCATTCTTGTATCCGGAGCTTGGATGCTTTTCGTGGGTCACGCAACAGATTTCTATTACTACGTGAAGGGCATTATTGCGGTTATCGCCTTTGGGTTGATGGAAATGTCCCTGGGTAAAGCAAAGAGACAAGAAGGCAGCATCGGCTTCTTCATCGGCTGTATTGTCGTTTTGGTGCTGGTTATTCTGCTTGGCTATCGCGTATTAATGTAAGATAGGCAATACAGGAAGGAAGAGGGTTTCCTCGCGAGAAATATTTGCGGGTGAAAGCCCTTTTTTTGTGAATAACGTCTCGACGTTTTTCATAAAAGTGGATGCGACCGCTTGCGGTCAACAAAACGGTCATGACCGTTTTGTTTGGACGGGCACGGACAAGCCAATTAGCAAAGGAAGGGCTGGGGCCATATCACTCTATGTACATATGTTAGAGGGGAGAGGTGAGGAAGAAAAATGGCCTATCCTTCTGACAGTCAATTCATCCCGTTTATGCTCGGGGGAAGTCCATTCGTAGACGTCCCGAACGATGAAAGTCCCGGCTCTGTCGACATGGTAGGAAACGCTACGTTTCCCGTTGCCTTTTTGGCTTATGATGGAACGTATCTCTACTTTCGGTTGAGAGTCAATGAAGATCCAAGAAATTCGCAAAAAACAGGGTTTCAAAACTTTGCTTGGGGATATTTGATCAATACAACCGGAGTGGCTGGCACATACCAATGGATGTTGGGCGTGCAAGGCTTGCGCAACCGAGTTGCTTTGATTCAAAACACCATTGTTGAATTTAACTCCTGGAACGATCCGGCAGAGGGCACAAACGGCAGTGGAGCTCCCAACTGGCAAGCGCCGATTATCAATTTTGACACGGCTCGTGTGCGGCTGACGAATGACGGCTCTAATTTTAGTGGCACTCCTGATTACTTCATCGATCTCGTCATGCCGGCTGCTACTTTTTTTTCAACGATCGGTGTTACCTCCCTTACTTCCATTCGCTTCCTCCCTTTTACCTCTGCAAATGACAATAATTACAACAAAGACTCTCTGCGAATCAGTGAAGGCTTTAGCTTTGAAAATTCCTTGAGCAATACGACTACGGTGGCGACAGGAGACGTTCGGGCTAGCCTTGCCATCGATAAGCAAGTAACAGCAGGACCAACCGTTGTTACTACAGGACAACTATCGCAATGGACGGGATCGATCACTGTCACCAATACCGGGAAGAGCCAGGCAACGACTGTTGTAGTCAACGATTTGATCGAGCTGGATCAGGTAACGGCTTTTACGGTGAACGCAGCAAATATCGGCTCTGTCATCTACAATCCCCTCACGAAGGTGCTCAGCTGGACGATTGGCAATTTGGCCGCTGGTTCTACTGCCAGCTTGTCATTTACGGTCAGTGGGGTTTTCGCGGTCTCTCCCGGCGGAACACGGAGCTTAAACACAGCGACAGTTACTGGCGTAGACAGCTTTTCTGGCGGAACGCTTTCTCCTGTTCAGGACAATATTGTCATCACGGTTAACTTGGCTGGTAGTGTGGCTGGCGTGGTGCTTGACCAGTCTACGAACTTGCCTGTAGCAGGTGCGCAGGTCGCGCTGTATGATTCGATTCCCGTATTAATCGGAACGACGACAACAGACACAGATGGTGCCTATTCGTTTACTGGATTGGCTCCTGGTCTGTATTCTGTGTCGGTGACCGCGCCGACTTATAACGCCAAAATCCAATTCGTGAGCGTTTTGGCAGGGCAGACCACAAGAGCAGACATTTTGCTTCCTCCGAGTCCGGGCCAGGTGAATGGGACGATAACAGATACCGGATTGGCTCCCATCTCTGGGGCAGTGGTAAAGCTCATTAATACGACAGGCGTGACTGTAAGTCAGGTAGTGACTGGTGGCGGGGGGACTTACCAGTTTACCAATGTCGTGCCGGGTGCCTACACCCTTGCAGTCAGTGCGGATACATTCCAGCCAGCAACTGTTGCAATCAATGTCATTCGAGCCCAGACGACAACACAAAATGTAGGGCTTCAAACATCGGTTGCAAAGCTCTCCGGACTGGTTACAGGTCCTGGTGGCATACCAATTGCCGGGGCATTAGTAGAAGTGCTGAGTCAGACAGGGATTAAGCTAACGGAAACAACAACAGATGGAGCTGGCACGTATCTGCTGACCAAGCTAGCAGGAGGTATTTATCAAATCCGCGTCAGTTCCGCGGGCTTCTCTACACAATTAGCTGGAATCAGTCTGCAAGCGGGCGATGCCAAGGTACTTCATTTTTCTCTTACGACTGCATTTGGAACGGTAAGTGGAACCATTTCCGATGCGCAAACGGGTGAAGGAATCCCAAATGCAAGCATCAAGGTGGTATCTCGCTCAGGGATTGCAGTAGGAGAGACAGTAACCGACGCGAATGGAGACTACGCTTTATCCTTGCTTGGTCCGGAAAACTATGTCCTTACGGCTGCTGCAGAGGGGTATGCGGGCAAAACAGTTGGGATAGGGATCAATGCTGGAGCGACTACAGCGGTTGACCTCCAATTGGAAAAACTGGCAGGGATATTGAATGGGACTGTCTCGGACACAGGGAGCAATCCGCTTGGTAATGCTACTGTCATTGTTATGAAGGGAATTGTTCCTGTGGCGCAGACCATTACCGACAGCGCTGGCACCTTTTCCTTTCCGCACTTGGCCCCAGGCATGTATACCGTAACCGCTTCGGCTTCTGGTTATTCCACTATTGTGTTGGGGGGAACGGTGCAGCCTCAGGAAATATCGTCCCTTGCTTTCGTCTTACAGGCTTCTCCGGGATCAATCGCAGGACAGGTGGTCGACAGCGGCAATCAGCCGATTCAGGGTGCGGCTGTGGTCGTAAGGGATAATACGGCAGCAAGTGCTGTTGTCGCTACTGTATTGACTGATGGGAACGGACAGTTTGTGGTACCTAATTTGCTGCCGCAGGCGTACGTTGTCGTCGTATCTGCTCCGAATAAAACGACAGTAATCACAGGGGCAATCGTCCCCTCATTGACGACAACAATGGTGAATGTGCAGCTGGCAGACTTGCCGGGAAGCATTTCAGGTTCGGTTTTTGATGCTACCTCTGGTCTGCCGATCACTGGTGCTTCGATAGCGGTTAGCGTGTTGAACCAAGCAGGGGCAATCGTCGCCCATGCAAATAGCGATCTGTCGGGCAATTACCAGATCACAGGGCTTGCACCCGGAGTTTATACCATTACGGCCCGTGCAACCAATTATGAAACAAACAGTGCTTCCGCTACTGTACTTGTCAACACAAATACGCCTGTCAGCTTGGCATTGTTTGCGAGTCCGGGTGAGATCCAAGGGCAGGTGCTTGCTGCTGGGACGTTACAGCCGATTGCTGGTGCACAAATAAATGCACTCGATTTCAATGGCTCCGTCGTGCATTCGGTATATAGCGATAGTCAAGGAAGCTTTGTGATCACGGGCTTGGCGCAAGGTCAATACGTTATCAGTGCTTCGGCGGATGGTTTTCAGTCCAATCATGTCGGAGCCATTGTATTCGCGAATACAACTACTCCTGTCCAGGTTCAGCTCAATCAGGATTTCGGCACTATTAACGGTACAGTAGCTCCTGTCGTACCGGGAACGACCATTCAATTGTTCGATAACAATAACCTGTTGAAAGATACATTCGTCGCAGATGGAAATGGGGCATTTTCATTTTCAGGGGTCGCACCAGGCTCTTATATCCTTATCGCTACCGCTCCAAGCTACGCTGTTCAATCTGTTGGAGCGATCGTACAGCCAGGGCAGACGACCATCGTTTCCTTTTCGCTTATCCCGAATCCGGGCAGTATTTCTGGAACGGTGCAAGACACGGGTATGCAGCCGATTGTCAATGCTGTTGTTCGTATTCTGGATTTGAATGAGACGACGATAGGCTTTGGGTATACGGATTCAAACGGGGCCTATACAATTGGCAACCTGCCTGCCGGATCATTTGTCGTAGTGGCAAGCGCCCCCGAATATGTTACGGGCTCGGTTGGTGTTACTCTTGGACCTGGTGAAAATAAGACCGGAGTAGACTTTGATCTTGAGGCGAATGCAGGCGGGATTAGTGGGCAGGTGACGGACGCAACGAATCCTGCGGTATTTATTGCAGGCGGCGTTGTACTGATTCGTTCCATAAGTAACGGAAATGTAGTGGCTACAGCAAGTACCGACCAGACGGGCAGCTATTTAATTCAACATTTGTTGCCGGGGGCTTATACCGTCACGGTCAGTGCGCCTAGCTATGCAGATCAATCAGTAGGGGCCAATGTAGTCAGTGGAGAAACGACTGGGGCTAGTGTGGCGCTCTTGCCTTTGCCTGGGTCCATCGTGGGCAGTGTCATAAATAGCTTGGGTGTACCAGTTACGGGAAGCGAAATCAGCGTCAAGCTGTTGGATAGCAATCAAGCCGTCAAACAGAGCTTGCTCGCGAATGAATCGGGCGTATTTTTCATTGGGAGTGTTTCTCCTGGCGTTTACACCGTGATCGCATCAGCGTCTGGATATGCCGTAGGAACTATTGGCGTGATCGTTGCAGTCAGCACCGCAACTCCGACGACTATCACGTTACCTGACTTGCCAGCGGCTATTTCGGGTGTAGTGACCAATCAGATGACGGGATTCGGCATTCCGGGAAGCACCGTGCTCATTACAGAAGGCCATGGCGTTGTGCTTGCTCAATTGTTGACAGATAATCAAGGCAATTTTTTGGTTGAGAAGCTTCCGCCGAGTGTTGTAAATGTAACTGTTTCTGCGCCGAACTTTGTATCCGTCTCGCAGGCGGTTATTTTGCAAGGGGGCATTACCACCACCTTTCAGCAGGCATTAGTTCCCAATCCCGGGAGTTTATCCGGCGTTGTGACTGATCAGGAGACGGGCTTGCCGATCATTGGAGCAACGGTAATCGTCTTCGACAGCACTCGTGCCGCTGTGGGCTCCGTTCTGACCGATGCAACGGGAAGCTTTTCGTTTGATAGGCTGGCTCCTGGAGGGTACACCGTCAATGTCAATGCAACTGGATATGCAAGCGATGTAGCTGGCGCACAAATACAAGCAGGGGCGGCGTCCGTATTAAGCTTTGCGTTAAACGAGTTGCTCGGTGGGATTGCTGGTACAGTGCGAGACGAAGGTACAGCTTCACCGATTGCCGGTGCGGTCATTACGGTTCGACAAGGAAGTCCGTCTGGAACGATACTGGCTATTGTCCTGACGAATGCACAGGGCCAGTATATGGTGAGTGGACTGTCTCCTGGGAGCTATACACTGATCGCGAGTGCGACGGGTTTCGCTGCTGAGGCTTCAACAGCTATGGTCGGATTGGGAGCGACTACCGGACTTGATTTTTCTTTGTCGAGTCTACCAGCAAATGTCACAGGAAAAATTAGTGACGCCATTCTCGCCACACCCTTGCCGAATACGCTCATCCGTTTGCTGGGCAACAATAACACGATTCTCTTTGCAACGCAGACAGACACCCAGGGGATATACTTCATGGATGGATTTGTGGCTGGAAATTACACCATTTTGGCAAGGAACGAAAGCTATCAGAGGGAGAGTGTTTCCTTTGATGTAGCCGCTGGAGGAACAGCTACAGTCAATATCCCACTGGACCCGAATCCTGGTGATTTGCAGGGCACCGTCAGAGATGCGCTTGATGGCACGCCAATGGTAGGGGCGGAAGTATTGATCTATTTTCCGGGCACAAACAATTTGTTATCTCGGACGATTACGGACGGTCTCGGTCAGTTTAAAATCGACGGCTTGGCGCCATTAACTTATACGCTTGCGATTAGCGCTCAAAATTACATCACCCAGCCTGTTGGTGCGACGATTTTTTCTGGACAGACGACTGCAATTGATGTGGGGCTCCCTCCCTTTCCAGCTACTGTAACAGGTCAGGTACAGGCTGCTGGTGGAGCTGTCGTTCCCAATGCATTGGTACAGGTGAAGGATTCACATGGAACATTGTTCGGCAGTGCAATTACAGATGACGTAGGCCATTTCTCAGTTGGTAATCTGCCACCTGGGACGTATTTGATTAGCGCAAGTGAAAATAGCTACGCAACAGCAATACAAAGCATAACAGTGCCGGCTGGACAGACAATAAGCGGAGTTATTCTCACGATGTCTCCTCTTTCAGGCAACATTTTCGGACAGGTGACCAATCAGTTGACGGGACTCCCGATCACAGGGGCGGCCGTTGCGATTCAGCTGTTTGCAAACGGCTTGTTTGTTGCCAACACCGTTACGAACCAGAGTGGGCAATTCCAGGTGAAAGGCTTGACGGCCGGAGAGTACAATGTCATCGCAAGCGCAGATGGCTTCGGTACACATTACCGTACAGTTACGGTAGCAAGCGGGCAGACGACTGTGGCGACAGTTGAGCTATTGCCATTCGTCGGAACGGTATCAGGGATTGTCCTCTTGCCAGACGGAAATCAAGCCAGTGGTAACAATATTCAATTGTCGCTATTCCATTCAAAGCAGATTCGGCTGCAAAATATCCTGGCTGAGCCGAATGGCACATTCCATTTTGTCAATGTCGCTCCGGGGACGTATACCGTTATCGGGACCATCCTGGGCATTGGTACCGGTCAGGCAGAAGCAGTCGTTTTGCCGAACCAAACAACCTTTATCAGCATCCGCCTTTCTCAAACGGGTACGATACAAGGAACGGTTCGATCTGGTTTAACAGGCTTGAAAATTGCTGGAGCGACCGTATATGTGCAAACGGTAAATCAATCGAACAGAACCACTGTGGTCGTCCAAACAGACAGCTTTGGCAGGTACAAGGTGACTGGTCTTGCTCCTGGCACCTACTTGGTTATAGCCAATGCGATGGGGAGTGGAGAAGCGAGAGGGACAGTAACGCTAGGCACAGGGGATATCGTGACGCTCGATCTAGTTCTAGTTCCAGCAGCCATGAGCGGATCTTTTCGAGTCGCAACATGTCCGACCATTTTGTTTACCCCATTTTGATGTTTTGGAGAATTACTCCACTTAAAAATATAAATATGGCGGATAACTCCTTTTTTGGTATAATAGCTGTAGAAATACGGCTATTTTGTTTTGGGTAAAAACAAGGGGGAGCGGGCCATATGATGAAACAGCAGGAGGAGCTGTCCCATCCATTGACAGCTACCATCACGAAGACAAATACGCTTTTGCATATTCAGAGTCTCCTTCCCTCCTTTACGAAATCGGAGCAAAAGGTTGCCCATATTGTCTTACAGCAGACAGACAGCGTGATTTATTCATCGGTGATTGACCTTGCTGAAAAGGCCGGAGTGGGTGAGACGACTGTTTTGCGATTTTGTAGGAAAATAGGCTTCCATGGCTATCAGGAATTCAAGCTGGCATTGGCGCAGGAATTGGTCAATCCGGTCAAAAACTTGCATGGCGAAGTAGGAGAAGACGATTCGCTAGACATCATCACGCACAAAGTAACCGCAACCAATCAACAGGCGATTGGGGATACCTCGGCGCTGTTTCAGCTCGAACAGCTGGAGCGCTGTGTAGACCTTTTGCAAAAAGCAAACACGATCCATTTTTACGGGGTAGGCACGTCTGCGGTAACAGCCCAGGATGCCAAGTACACGTTCTTGCGGATTGGGCTTCGCGTGGACGCTTTTAATGAATCGCATCTGCAAGCGATGGCTGCAGCGACTCTGGGACC
The DNA here is from genome assembly GCF_000010165.1 of Brevibacillus brevis NBRC 100599. Lineage (NCBI taxonomy): Bacteria > Bacillati > Bacillota > Bacilli > Caryophanales > Paenibacillaceae > Brevibacillus > Brevibacillus brevis. The sequence goes on along the minus strand of NC_012491.1, from coordinate 4,816,300 downwards.
GGGGGATGTCGCGATCGGTTTGTCTGTATCAGGCAGTACGAAAGACACGATCGATTCGTTGAAAGTGGCCAAACAGGCAGGCGCAGCTTGCATTTGTCTGACGCACTATCGACGCTCGCCGATTACGAATGTAGCGGACATTACGCTTTTAACCGCAGCGCAAGAAGGTCCGTTGCAGGGGGGCTCTCTCGCAGCGAAAATTGCACAGCTGCATGTACTGGATGTTATCAGTACGACAATCACGATGCGCAACAAGGAAAAGGCCCTTTTATATAAAGAGAGAACAGCGAAGGCTGTCCTAGAGAGAAAATACTAAGTGGTAGTTCAAAAAGTCGTCTTTTGATCATGGAGTAGTACAGGGAGCGAATTCGACTTCGAAATTGGCGTTCACCTTCGAAGTCCGGTGCTCATGTAGTTTACCTACACTCCGCTCCTCCTTCTTCAGGTTCTCGCCACTTTCTCGATGCTGAAAAGACGACTTTTTGAACTTATTTTTATATGAAATAGGAGTGGTTGGAAATGAAGCTCGTCATCGTGAAAGATTACGCCGAGCTCAGCAGAAAAGCTGCTGAAATGCTCGTAAGCGAAGTAAAAGCAAATCCGAAGACCGTCCTTGGCCTTGCAACCGGAGGCACGCCAGTAGGGATGTACCGTGAGCTGATCAAGCTGTCGCAAGCACAGAGCATCGATTATTCGCAAGCGAGCAGCTTTAATCTGGATGAATACGTCGGACTTTCTTCGACTCATCCGCAAAGCTATCGCTCGTATATGGAAGAAAACTTGTTCAATCACATCAACATTCCTGCGGAGAAAACACATGTGCCAGTTGGGAATACGACCGATCATTTGGCAGAGTGTGCACGCTATGAGGAAGCGATCCGATTGGCGGGCGGGATTGATATCCAGGTGCTGGGGATCGGCAATAACGGTCATATTGGTTTCAACGAGCCTGGCTCTCCTGCTGACTCATTGACGCGCGTGGTCCAGCTCACTGACAGTACGATTGAAGCAAATGCCCGCTATTTTGATAGTGTAGAACAGGTGCCGACACAGGCGGTTTCCATGGGGATCAAGACGATTCTTGGCGCTAAAAAAGTTGTACTTCTCGCAAGTGGAGAGGCAAAAGCAGAAGCAGTGCGATTGATGCTAGAGGAAGAGCCTACGGCAGATGTCCCAGCCTCCTTATTGCAATTGCATAGAGACGTAACCGTTATTGTCGATCAGGAAGCAGCGAGCAAGCTGACCACCTCCATACTTGCAGGAACCAAACCAAGCGGCAGCTAATGTACCGCTTGGTTTTTCTTTTGCTTGTTCACCAATCTGTTCCGAATACGCACTTGTTCCTTATGCTATACTGGGAATGTTGCAAGAAGGTCACCAGATTTTTCTAAGGAGCTGATTTTAATGAGCGCAAACGAAGCGTTGCTTACATTAGAAGGTTGGTATACGTATCATAATTTCCGCACTATCAATTGGGAAAAGTGGAAAGCAGCGTCCGCAGCAGAACGTAAAGAAGCGTTGGACGAGCTGAATGCTTTGATTCGCACATGGGAAGCGAATGAGGGAGAGAACCAAGGAAGCACGGCTGTGTACTCCATCCTCGGACACAAAGCAGACCTCGTGTTCATGTTCCTGCGTCCAACTATGCAAGAACTCGATGAGATCAAAACAGTGTTCAATAAAACTCGCTTTGCTGCTTATACAGAAGCTCCTTATTCGTATGTATCCGTAGTAGAGCTGAGCAATTATGTAAATAGCCCAGGTGAAGATCCAAAAGCGAATCCGCATGTGCGCGACCGCCTCTATCCAATCCTGCCAAAATGGGAGCACATTTGCTTCTATCCAATGAACAAAAAGCGCGATCTGCAAGACAACTGGTACATGCTCTCTATGCAGGAGCGCCAAGAAATGATGCGCTCCCACGGCTTGATCGGTCGCTCCTACGCTGGCCGCGTGAAGCAAATCATCGGTGGCTCCGTTGGTTTCGACGATTGGGAGTGGGGCGTTACCCTCTTTGCCAACGATCCGCTGGAATTCAAGCATATCGTCTACGAAATGCGCTTTGACGAAGTGAGTGCGCGCTTCGGTGAATTCGGCAACTTCCTCGTAGGAAACATATTGAATGAAGAAACACTGGTGAAAAAGCTGGAAGTATAATCAACATGTTCAAAAATCCGCTGTGCGAGATCGTCGCATTGGCGGATTTTTTTATTTGAGCCTTTGTTATTCATAAATGGTAAAATAAGGTTGTTTGTAGTTGGAGAGGAGAGGTTGATTTGTGTTAAAACGTACTAAAGCGTATGGACTTTCACTAGGAGTGTCATCTACCCTTTTGATGACAACTGTATTTGCATCAGCAGGGGGAGGAATATTGACGCCAGTCGTACATGCTGCCGAGAAGACACTTTCGGAGAAAGAGGCAATCGCACTTGCCCAGAAGCAGTTGACGATGCTGAGCAAGTATAAGTTAAGAGATGCCCAATTCGTAGACGGCATTGAAATGTTATGGGGAAAATCCATATGGTATACCAGGTGGGATAAAGAAAATGGTGGAAGTTTAGGTGTGCAACAGGATGCAACATCAGGAAAAATATGGAAATATGAGTATCTTGGGGAAGAACAGGACTTGGATGCAAATCAAAAGAAGCTAACGGAAGATCAGGCGTTTCAAGTGGCGACTCAATTTCTTAAGCAAGTAGCGACAGAAGAAGAACGGAGTCGTTTATCCAAGCCGAATGAATTTCCTGATTCGGACATTTTCTATACGCGTGATAAACAGGGAATAGATGTAAATTTTACTCGTATCGAAAACGGGGTTCCTTTTCTGGAGAATGGGTTTCGACTGATAGTGGGCAATGATGGGGAAGTGATCTATTTTGAGCGGCGCTGGTCCGAGGGGAAACTTCCAGATGCTTCGAAAGTCATCAAGATAGCGGAAGCTGAGAAGAAATGGGATGAAGGGGCGTTTCCAACATTTTTGTACAAAGATATGGCGTCCGTCTCTCGTAAGGAATCTGAACCATACCAGCTCGTGTATGAATTCCAGAGAATTGACCCGCAGTATGTCGATGCGCTCACAGGAAAGATGCTCGATTCGTACGGACAGGTTGCCCAAGAAAGGAAGATACAGCCGTTAGGGAAAACCGTTCCTCCATCCACCGCAGAAAGAAAGCTCATTACGAAAGACGAAGCGCAAAAAATAGCAGAGCAACAACTCAAAAAGCTCCCTGGTACATATCTTTCGAATGGCAGGGTTATTGAATCAGGCTCAGAATCTGATCGAAAGGTCTGGTTTTTCGAGTTTACCTCCCAACCAGGGGAGGGCAAAAAGTCAGATACTGTGAAAATAGGGATTGACGCCAGTGGCTATTTCGTCCAATACAACGTGAATCAAAAAACCAGGTTCAACGAAGAGAGCAAGAAAATAGAAAAGGGTATTACCTGGGAACAAGCACAAGAGAGTGCGCGAAAGCTCGTACAAACATTCTATTCCGATCAGTCAGGAATAATATATGCGGTCGATTACGCTCCAAGTGAGGAAAGGATCAAAGAAATCTGGGAAAATGATGAACCATATGAGATCGAATTTGGCTATCTGATAAACGGCATACCGGTAGTTGATACCATCTTTCAAGTCAATGTTGACGCTGAGTCAGGGGAAGTAGTGGATCTGTATAACCATCATTATAGCCTTGGACCTTCGGGTGATTCATCTCTTCCCAAAAATGAAGATGGTATCGATCTGAATACGGCGAAAAAAGTCGTGAAAGAGAACAAGAAGCTCATGCTTACTTACTTTCAGCCAAAAGTAAGGGGGAGTAATGGACTAATGAAAATGCTCGAACAGCCACTCCTCGTCTATCGTTATGTGGGAGAAAAAGGGCTCGTCATAGCAGATGGCAAGTGGCACAGCTTTACCAAGGAACGAAAGCAGTAGCCGAGTGGGTGGCTCAAGCCAGACCGCATGAATACCCTTGCCGACATTCCTGCAAAAATTTATGAAACCTTGTCTTTGGTTCCCGGACACTTTTTGTTAAAGTAAACAGGAAAGCATTTTTGACAGCGGAGGGGAACAAGACTGGGCTTTCTCAAGTTTAAAATTGGTTATCGTACGTTAAAAACAGCCATTGGAACGGCTATCTCGATTCTAATCGCCCAGCAGCTAGGCTTGATGTTTGCTTCTTCTGCGGGGATCATTACGATCTTGTGTATTCAGGTAACAGTCAAGCAATCGTTTCAGACAGCGTGGAATCGGATTCTGGCCAGTTTATTGGGTCTGGGAATCGGTGTTTGTCTGTTTTCCCTTATGGGCTATACGCCGATTGCCATTCTCCTTTTCATTTTACTTTTCTTGCCGCTCGCCGTGCGTTTTGGCATTCAGGAAGGCTTCGTCAACAGCATGGTTGTGCTTATGCATCTGTATTCTTCAAAGAGAATCGATGGGATACTATTGCTAAATGAGGTAGCTTTGCTCGTCATCGGTGTGGGTGTAGCCCTACTGGTCAATCTGTACATGCCGAGTCTCGATAAAGAGCTGAAAGGGATGCAAGTAAAGGTGGAGAAGCTGTTCAGCAAAATTTTGCGGGAGTTCTGCTACTACTTGCGTCACGGGGAAAGCGATTGGGACGGGAAAGAATTGATTGAAACAACTGGTGTATTGGAAACGGCGATTCGTTTGGCTTCACGAGATGTTGGCAATCGATTGGGACGTCGTCATGATTCGTACTACGAGTATTTTGTGATGCGGCAAAAGCAGTTCGAGTTACTGGAACGCATGATGCCAATCGTCTCTTCCTTGGACAATCAGGTGGCAGAGAGCCATCGGATCGCAGATTTTCTTGAGCGAATCAGTGCCTCGGTACATCCGGGCAATACCGCCTACCGCTTCATCGACCAACTACGTGTGATGCAAGAGGAGATCAAGGCAGCAGATTTGCCGCGAACGCGAGAGGAATTTGAGACGCGTGCCTCGCTTTTCTACCTTCTGGGGGAAATTGAGAGCTATTTGTTCATCAAGCATGAGCTAGGCAAGAACAGGGACGAAAAGGCACAGGTGGCAAAGAGTTAGCCAAAACAGTACGTAACAATGAAAGAGTTGTAGAACACCGAAGGAAGGGCTGCGAATACTTTTCGCAGTCTTTTTTGTTTTTCGGTAAAAACCCTGTGAACTTTTCATTAAAACCAAAAAATTACACAGTTGTCCTAGTACGTTTTTGAACTTACTTGTATACCGTGTACAAGCGGCGAAAATAAATCAAAAGAGTAGGATCAAGGAGATGAGAGTGACCAGATGAAATTAATTGTGAATGAAAAAGAGTTGAAAGAGTATTTTCAAGGGCTGCGACGTCTCGTTTGGGGAAAAGACCGAAGAGACGAAGAAGTCGAAAATGACAAGGAAGAAGCTATTCGCTGTTCGCTTCGCAAAGAGCTGTATGCAGAAGAATTCGCCGCGTTTCTGCAAGAAAACCACATTACTTTGCTGCGACAAGATTCTTTTCGGAAAGTGCTGCTGCGCTATTTGCATGAAAACGTTGAGCTGGGAACAGATGCAGGAAGTGTCACAGGGGTCCTGAATGAGGTTGGTCGGGACTATGCTGAAATCATAGAGTCAGGCGGTTCACGTGTGCTGATTCGTTTCACACAAATTAATTATGTTCATGAGGTGTAAGGAGGAGAAGACAAATGAACTATGTACAGAAATTGAGAACGTTTATAGGCGATAGTGTACAAGTCGTAATCGGATTAGACGTAATTAACGGTGAGTTGCTTGGCGTGACCAATTCGACATTAACCGTGCTTGCAGCAAGTGATCCCGGCTATGGCGGTGGCCAAACAGTAGTATTTCAACTCGATCGCATCACGTACGTGCGCGTTCTCTAATGAAAGAGAGGCAAGGGATAAGGGGCCTAGTGCCCCTATCCATTCTAATTTCTGCCATGCATGGGACAGCTCATCTGCCAAAGCTGATTGCCGCATGCAAACAGCTTGCACCTCTGGAGATCATCGTGATATCGACAAGGGCCCTGGAACTTGACTCAGGTGTCCGCGTCGTTCTTGCAGAGGCTGCTGAGAATCTATTCTCATGGCGGAGAGAGGCTGCCAAGCATGCAAGAGGGAGTGTCCTGCTCTTTCTCGGTGAAGAACAAATCGATTCACTGTCTGGATTGCAGCGCTTCTTGTTCCCGATTTTATATGGAAAGGCACAGGTCGTTTTGCCCCAGCAGGATATGCGACACAGGAGGCTGACAAAACCAAGGCCTATCCACAGTTTTTCCCTGCTGCTAAATAATCTCTTCGGCCGCACTGATCTGCGAGAAGCTTCCTTACTAGACACCCCTCACGCGATGACCAGAGAGGCACTTTCCAAAATCGGAGTGGAGCAGTTGACACAGCCTGCCCAAGCGCACAAGCGGGCGGTTATGAGCGGGCTGTCCATTACCGCGCAAACCTTTGGAACGGGGACGGAAGAACGGATATTTTTGCCCCAGCTTCACGGTTCGTTGCTCAAAGAGCTCTCTTTGTATGAAAAGCTGGTGATTGCCGAACAGCTTGATCTCGTCTCGCGTCTTCCTTTTCGCGGCGGACTGTCCGATGGAGGCAGGCGAAGAGATATAGCCGAGAATGTGAGTAGTAAAAACAGTGGTATGCCTGTTACACAGGTAGGGAAATGGCCTTTGCGACGAACAACTCTTTACGGTGGGAAAACGGTATCCGTGATCATTCCAGCCCGAAACGAGGCAGCGACGATCCAGCAAGTGATCCGTGAAGTTCTTCGACTGGACCCTGCTGAGATCATCGTGGTCGTCAATGGTTCCGTTGATCAAACCGCACAGCTTGCCCGTGAATGCGGCGTGACGACCGTAGAGTTCCCATTTGCATTGGGCGTCGATACTGGACGGGCAATCGGAGCAAGTCTGTCGAAAGGCGACATCCTGTTGTTTGTCGATGCGGATATGATTATGACCGTCCATGATCTGTACCCATTTGTTCTCGCGTGTGAGTGCGGCGTGGATGTGGCCCTGAATGATGTTTCTGTATTTTTGAATCAACCTTGCCCAGACAATGTCTTCGTGGCTTGTCGCCAAGCGCTCAACTTGGCTTTGAATCGTAAGGATTTGGGGATCGGGTCTATGGTGACCGTCCCCTTTGCCTTACGCAGGGAAGCAGTTGCTCCGCTCGGGTGGCACATACTGCTTTGCCCGCCAAAAGCACAAGCAGCATATGCCCAGGCAGGTGTAAAGATGGAATTGGTTCATCAGGTGAACAGCTTCACCTCCAACCGACTCCGGCCAGAAAAACACTTCGCCAGCTCCGGAATGCCCCCCGCCGTCGAACAGATTGCGGGTGACCACGTGGAAGCTTTGCAGTTTCTGGCGAAAGGACGGCAGCGAGATGAGATGTGAAAACAAGAAGACTGGAAGGAGGAAAAGAATTTGGCAAAAGAGAGAATAGAAGGTCTGGTAAGTGTCGTCATTACCAATTTCAACAGGGCTGCTTATATACGTGAATGCTTGGATAGCATCCTCCAGCAAACCTATGAGAATTGGGAGATTATCCTGATCGATGATGCATCGACAGATCATTCCGTAGCAGTGGCCAGAGAATGGCTGGAAGAGAGTAAAAGGTTTTTTCCAAGAGAGAATCAGGTGCTGATTCATGAGCTCCCGCGCAATATTGGCTTTTCGGGTGCCATCAATGTCGGACATTACCTAAGCAGAGGTGAGTTCATCGCGATTCAGGACTCGGATGATTTCTCCCATATCCTGCGTTTTTCGCGGCAGGTTGAATATTTGAAAAACCATCCTCAGATCGATTTGGTCGGTACAAACTACTATGCGTTTTCGGCCGATAATCCGGAAAAAAAGCAGCTCGCTGGATGGATCAAGTACGGCGATGACATTCGCAAAGTATACGGAAACGGGGGACACTGCGTCTGTCACGGAACCTGCATGTTTCGAGGGCGATTGTTTGACCAGATTGGTGGCCCGACACGCCGGATTGAGGGTGCAGAAGACTACGAATTTATCGCCAAAGCTTTGAATGCGAGAGCAGGCGTGAACAATATAGCAGAAGCATTGTATTATTACCGGACCCACGCTGAGCAGCGTTCGGCCCACTATTATCGGAAGAAGGGAGGGTAAAAAGTTGACTAGCAGTAATGATCGGATATTGATGGTGCTGGACAGTTTGAGGACAGGCGGAACGGAGACATACGTTCTTAGCATGGGGAAAGCATTGAGGAAAAAAGGAGTCCAATTGTTTTATGCAGGTGGTAATGGCCCCTTCTACCAAGAATTTGTTGATGCAGGCTTTTTGGTTGAACCGATAGAATCCGCTCGTGAGCCGCTTTCGGCACGCAGACAGCATCTGATCGAATGTTACCGTGCATGTATGAAGAAGCATCGTATTACCATCGTCCATGTGCATCAAACGCCTTCAGGCTTTCTTGCCGCTACGGCAGCCAATGAGCTCGGCATTCCTGTCGTGTTCACCTTGCATGGAACGTACTACCCAAAGGATGAGGCGATAAAAGTAGCCCAGCTCTGCTCCGGCGTTATCAGTGTGAGCAAACCTGTCCAAATATTCTGGCAAAAGCGCGGGGTAAAAACCACACTCATTTCCAACGGGATTGATATGGAAGAGTTTCAGTCAGGCTCAGCAAGTAGGGCTGATGTGCCGTCTTTGCCGCCTGATGCCACAGTGGTTACGTATGTGAGCAGGTTGGCTTGGCAAAAAGCGACGGTGTGCAACATGGTGTTGCGGGCAACCAAAACACTGCGGAATGAAATCCCCAACCTGCATATCGTGGTGGTGGGTTCGGGTGCCCAGGCCATTCATGTTCATGAGCTGGCAAAAGTGCTGAATAAAGCCGCAGGGCAGCCCTATATTCACATTGTGGGAGAGCAAACGGATGTCCGGCCGTATTACGCCATTAGTGATTTGGTGATTGGAACAGGGAGGGTCGCACTCGAAGCGATGGCGTGTGGAAAGCCTGTGCTTGCGATCGGGAATCACGGCTACGTCGGTTTGGTGGAACCTTCGTCTTACGAGTTGGCTTGGGATTGTTACTTCGGTGACCACTCCTCTGTGCAGAAGCCGTCTCCTTCGTTGATTGATAGTGCTTTGCGTCAAGCATGTAGCGACCGGAGTCAATTGAAGGAAATAGGAGGTCAAGGAAGGGTGTGGGTTCAAAACCATTTTCCTATCACGCAAAAATGTGCCTCCTTGCTTACTATTTATGCACAAATAAAGAATGGAGGGGGGACAACAAATATGAAAAAAGTCTTGTACGTTGGATGGCTGGGGTTCAACAATTTGGGCGACGAGCTGATGTGGCATGCCTTTTACAATTTGTCGTGCAAATACCTCGACCCTACACAATACAAGGTAATACCTTCCTTGCCCGGGGTTGATCTGAAGGATGTAAGCGAGTATGACACCGTCGTTTTGGGGGGAGGATCGCTTCTCATCCCTGGGTATGTGGATGTAGCTTATCGTGCTGTTGAACAGAAAAAAAATCTTTGGGTCTGGGGAAGCGGATTTGACTCACAAGATCGAGTAGAGCTGGATTCTTCCGGCAGAATGACGAGCAAGCTGATAAATGGCCAAGATAAAATGAGCCACATGCTGCAAAAAATCACCGAGCACGCCACGTTTTTTGGTGTACGCGGACCACTTACACTCCAATACCTCCAGCAAGCGGGAGTAGGAGAAAAGGCAGCGATTAGCGGAGACCCGGGGATGCTGCTTCTCCCTGCATCATTGCCAATAGTAGTAGATAAAAGCAAGCGACCCACGATTGGCATCAATTGGGGCACCTCCTATAACCGGATTTATGGGAAAAACGAGACTGCAGTAGAGGATGCGCTAGCGCATGCAGCCAAGAAGCTAATCCAGGCAGGCTACGATATCCACTTGCTCACCATGTGGGGACCGGATCGGGAAGCCATTAAAAGACTGTACAAAAAAATCAACGATCCAGCGCATACGATTCTCGACCTTGAGCTGCACGATCATACGCAAATGCTGCAGTTGATGAAAGGCTTTCAAGCGACGATCAACTTTAAGTTGCATGCCAATGTGCTGAGTGCCGCTGCGGGTGTTCCGTTCGTTTGCTTGGCGTATCGCATCAAGGGCATTGACTTCGCTTATTCACTGGATCTCCCGGAGCTCATCGTGACAACAGACGAGCCGCGACTAGGTGAACGAATTCTTTCCTGCACCTGGGAGGCCATCGCACGCAAGGACCAGATCACAGCAAAATTGGCGGCGAGTCAGAAAAAAATGATCGAGAATTTGGAGCTGCCGTTCATTCAGGGCTTGTTGTAAGACCATTTGTACGATAAAAAAAGTAAAAGATGAGGGGACCTGTGGATTCGCTACAGGTCCCCTCAAGCGTTGTCGTGACAAAAATCAGTACTCATCGTGCTCCCGCAAGCTGGCTACAGGAACGCTCATCTCCTGATCCGGCTGGTTGAGCGGGTAAATTCTCGCCATGTCGTTGTCATCATCGATGTGCTGGATGTATACGGGCATTCCATCGCAGGTCACATTCGCCATAACGGGCGAAGCGGCGATTTCTTTCGCGCGCTGTTTATTCATTTTGATTCCTCCTGTCAGTTGTAACAGCTTTAATATGTACGTCAGCCCAGCGCAGTATACTTTTTACCGCTGTTGACATTCCCTAAAATATGTAATAAATTGGAGGGGAAATTACTACGAAATCGTACTAAAAGGAGTCACCGGTATGCAGCAACTATATGACCTCTTTCTGAAAACCGGTTTGCGTCCGTTCGCCTTTATGTCCGATACGATGCAGCTTGAAGAAAAACTGACTCGCTCTGATTTGACGACCCTCCTCCTATTGTTGTTCCGCGGAGATTTGACTATGTCAGAGTTGGCGCAAGAGATGGGGGCGCCGCTTAGTTCGATGACCAGCATCGCGAAACGGCTTGAACGCAAAGGCTACATCGCGAGGGCTACCTCTGCAGAGGATCAACGGGTGAAGCTCGTCACACTGACACAACCAGGCAAACAGCTCGCAAAAGAATCAGAGCAAATGATGCTAGCGATGTTGGGGAGGCTTCAGGAGGCATTTACACCGGAGGAAATGGAGCAATTCACTGCCCTTTTACTCAAAGCCGCCAAGGTATTTCAGGACGGAGGACCTGTCAAGCCTCGTGAAACAAAGGTTCGTTCCATCAAGATCAACATAGAGGAATAGTTTGATCGAATCTGCTTCTTTTTTTGTTTAATTACTACGAAATCGTACTAAATGGACCGTGAAGGAGAGAGTCGAGATGAGAATCATCATCTACACTGGCAAAGGTGGAGTTGGCAAGACAAGTGTTGCAGCAGCAACGGCTGTTAAGCTGGCAAAGCAGGGAAAGAGGACGCTCGTACTCAGTACGGATGCGGCACACAGTTTGGCAGATTCATTGGGGACTGTGATCGGACCAGACCCCGTACTCATTAGCGAAAATTTATGGGGCCAGGAAGTAAACAGCTTGCGGGAAACCGAGCGCAATTGGGGAGCCGTTCAGGGATGGCTGACAACACTGCTCGACAAAGCACAGCTGACTGATATTACGACGGAGGAGATGCTTGTTTTTCCTGGCATGGAGGAAATGTTCAGTTTGCTACAGATCAAGGAACACGCCGTAAGCGGGCAGTTCGACGTCCTGGTAGTAGATTGTGCCCCAACCGGAGAAACCCTGCGTCTGCTCAGTTATCCCAACGTATTGAATTGGTGGTTGGAGAAAATTTTTCCGACGGAACGCAAGCTGATCAAACTGGTTCGCCCAGTGGCCAAGATCGTCAACAAAGTAGAGCTTCCTTCTGATGATGTGCTAAACAGCGTCGAGCAGCTCGCCCGGGGGCTGGAGGAAATGCAACGCATTGTTTTGGACCCGGAGATCACATCAGTGAGGATCGTAGTAAATCCAGAAAAAATGGTACTTGCGGAAGCAAAGCGCTCGTTTACGTACTTGAATCTGTTCGGGTTCAATACGGATGCCATCATCGTGAATCGGGTGCTTCCGGATGAAGCGGGAGAAGGATTTTTTGCCCACTGGCGGGAGCTGCAACGCAAGTATGAGAACGAAATCGTGGAAAACTTTCAGCCGCTGCCAATTTTAAAAGCCCCGATGATGCCAAAAGAAGTGATTGGGCTTCCCGTGTTAGAAGAATTGGCTGATATCGTTTTTGGAACAGAAGACCCATCCGCCAAGCTTTATCAGGGCAGAACGGAACTGATTCGAGAAGTGGATGGCGAGCTGCATTTGGAGCTGATGATTCCTTTTGTGGATAAGGCAGCGCTGGATTTAACGCAAACAGGGGATGAATTGACCGTAAATGCTGGCGCCTACAAGCGAAAAGTCATCTTGCCACGAGTGTTAATGGGACGACAGGTGACGGGAGCGAAATATGCGGAAGATCGGCTGATTATTCGTTTTAGCGCAAGGGAAGGGGCTGCCCAGCATTGAGAGGAGAATGGACATGGTAAGTGGGATCAAGCGCCAAATGGGCTTCACTCTCATCCTGACAGGACTACTGCATACGGTTGTCGGTCTGTTTTTATACGCAAAGCCGCTTCAGCAGATTGTTGCTAATGGCTTTTGGAATGCGGTAGGTAAAGAAGAAGTTGCTGCTTTCTGGTTTCTGATGTTTGGATTTTTGCTGATGTTGCTCGGATATATGGCGGATTGGCTGATGAAAAAGAAGGGAATGGAGACGCCAGCTGCCTTTGGGTGGACGATACTCGGGATTTGCGTGGTCGGAGTGATTGCCATGCCTGCCTCCGGATTCTGGCTCGGATTACCACAGGCTGGCATCCTGCTTCGCAAGTGATGTAAGAAATTTGCGGATAGGTAGATGGTTCAGATAAAATAAGGTAACCATTTTCCATATGTTTCAATATCCGAGGTGATCTTCCTTGAACTTCTTAGATGCAAATAACCAATGGACCCCAGAGTTTTTGGAACACATCCAAAAATCCGCGAAGCCATCCATTAAGCTCACGCTGACGAAAGAAGCGGCCGCCTTAACAGATAGCAAGGTGGGCGGAAAGCCTTGGCTGCCGCCACAAATGCCATATCCACAGGATGAAGACGGAAATGACTACTTGTTTCTCGCACAAATCAACTGGGCGCAAATGCCGCAGCTCGATGGCTACCCCGCTAGTGGATTGACCAGTTTTTTTGTCAAGGAGGATGATACCTTCGGACTGATGGATCAATCCTTTCAAGTGCTCCATTTTGAGGAGTTCATCGATACACAGGAAATTGACCCGTTTCAACCAGAGGACCCTGACGTGTACAGTCCGGTACTAGGTGGGCCATACAAAGTGACAGGAAAACTAGAGTCCCAGTACGTCCCTCATCGAGATCCACAGGCGGTGAATTATCAGCTACCTACCGACGAGAATCAAGTGGCCTACTCCAAGTATTGGGACCTCGCCGATGCTAGCGGGTCACGGATCGGAGGATATCCCTACTTTACCCAGGAGTATGTGAATCAGGATGGATGGGAGATGCTTCTTCAACTGGATATGGAAGGCGACAATTACGATTACTATGTCTCGTGGGGAGATAGCGGAGTGGGCAACTTCTTCATTCGCAGGGAGGACCTGCTTCGTCTGGATTTTTCAAAGGTTTCGTATACATGGGATTGTCTATAAAAGAAAGATGGGGATACAACGATGGCGCACATACATGACGTCCAAAGCTTACTCAAAGAATCGCAGAAGACCAGAGTGAAGTACTTGTTCTTTTGGGGACATACACAGAAGGATTCAGGCACGACCGATAAATCTTGTTTCAGCCAATGGTATCCGGCCGCTTTTGTAGAGGACGGTATCACGTACCTAACCGCGGAGCATTACATGATGGCGAAAAAGGCTGAGCTGTTCGGCGATCTGGCCATCCGTGATGAAATACTGAGAAAAAATCATCCGAAACAAGCGAAGGATTTGGGACGAAAGGTACATTCCTTTGACGAGGCTGTGTGGAATGCGAACAAGACGGCGATTGTTCGCCAGGCAAACCTATTAAAATTCAGCCAGCATGCCGATTTGAAAGCATACCTCTTGGACACCGGTGACCGCATTATTGTCGAAGCGAGTCCTTATGATCGGATATGGGGAATCGGGATGGCCCAAGATCATCCGCATGCGGAACAGCCCGAAAAGTGGCGGGGAGAAAATTTGCTCGGTTTTGCATTGATGGCAGTCAGGGAGCAGCTGCGTTCGTGACGTACAAATACGCCATTCTTTCCTATGATTCTTCAGAAAGAATGGCGTATTTTTTCCTGTTTGCCTACTTACTAAATTCTGCAAGTAAAATATTTTTAAAGTTAGCTTTGCCCAAACTGTTCAAATTGACGGTCAACATATGCTTGCCTCCAAGTGTACCCCCAACAAGAGTAATAAACCCTGGAATGCTACCTGTATGTCCCCATATCGAAACACCGTTTGGAAGCTTCGTTTCATAGATTCCAAGACCATATCCGCTGATTTCAGAACTTCCTGTAGGAACTGTAGTAAGCATTTCTATTAATTGCTGTTCCTTTAGTAATTTGCCACTGAGTAAGTAAGAGAAGAATTTATTTAAGTCGTCAGCAGTAGAAATCATATCTCCAGCAGAGCTAGCTATACTTGGATTATAATAAGTAATGTCTTTTAGCTCACTTGCTCTGTCTGGTTGGAAATAGCCACGGGCATGGTTGGTGCCTGGAATAACGCTCGAATTGCCAGGTAGGAATGTATTCGATAATTCAAGTGGTTCAATAATCCGATTTTCAATCTCTTCCGCATAGCTGTTACCAGTTATTTTTTCAATAAGGATACCCAGTAATACGTATCCTGTGTCTGAATATGACCAGCCCTTTCCTGGCGCAAAGTCTGGAGGTAGAGAAAGCCCAATCTTTACCAATTCCTCAGCGGTATATGATTTTTTTGCATTCATCAAATCAACGTCTTTTGACAGTAAGTATTCAGCGATACCACTTGTATGGTTCAATATTTGCCGGATAGTTATCTGGTTACCATCATATCCGTTTCCTTGAATGACACCAGGCAACCATTTTTCGATGGGGTCGTCAAGATTCAGGCGGTTCTCTCCAGCTAACTGAAGGACAACTGTTGCGATGAACGTCTTCGTCACGCTGCCAATGCGAAAGCGCAAATCTGTTTCCATTGGTTTCTTCGTGCTCAGATTCGATACCCCAGCGGCATAACCCCATGTTTTTCCATCCTCATAAGTTTTAGCGAGTATCCCCGGGATCCCAAGTTGCAATGTATCTCTGATTGCTTCCTTGACTGAATTACGATCTCGTTGAATGCTTGTATGTAACGAACTCGGTACATTTTGAGTGGGCTCTGCTTTTACAATTGAGGTTGGCGTTGTGTACAACAGGGAACTTCCAGCGATTAAAAGGGCCAGACTTGCAAATGTAATTTGACTACGTCTTTTCATCAGGCATTTCTCTCCTCTATTCATATTGTATAGGTGATTGCTTGTTGCTTCCTACTAACCAAACAGCTATCATCATCCTCTCCAGCAATACGCCTCGTGATTTTTTTATCATACAAAATGAAAATCTCTATTTTTCTTTCGCATTCCTTACAAATTACTTATGTTTAAAATAGCTTCTAAAATAGGGTGCAAGAAGCATTTGTCCTGACCTGGAACAGTCCTTGATGGAGTTAGGCCAAGGTACTCAAGCGTTAAACACAGATGGGAAACTATTTGTTTTTCTTTATTGCACGGAAAACGCAGTTTTGACCTGCTCCAAAGACATGACCATCTGCCCGTATAGCTTCCCGTCTGGAGTTGCGGGGTCATATGGATTGGACTGGGGCAAGGAGACAGCGTAGACAAGCCCATGTGTTTGTGCCAGTACATCACCTAGAGGAGGCCCTTCCATTTTGGACAAGTGATTCCAATGGGGTACCGTCATGACAAAAATGGTGAGGAGTGAGGAGTGCCCTTCCTTTCGCTGATTAGGCGCGAACATAAAATGCACTTCGTATTTCGTCGGCACATCCAGCTTGCCCTCCTGTGGCTGTTGGCGAGGGGGACGCTTCGTCGTCGATGAGAACTCCTCCACGATGTAATTTCCTTTCCAAGTGGGAGGAAGGGTAAACGTAAATGTCTCGGTGATCGGGATCGGCACCGTGAACTGATTGTTTATGATTCGACCTTTGATCTCATCGGTTGCCGGTCTTTTGACTTCCGGCTCAGGGTCAGATGGAGCCGCTTGCTGTGGGGGTGGTGCTGCTTGTGGACCTGGCAGCGAACAGGCGGAGAGCTGAAAAATGATGATGAGTCCTACAGAGAAGCACGTTGCTACTTTCATCCCGATCCTCCTTGATGTATAAAACACTCTCATTTATTCATTCCAAGCGGGGAGGAAAACTATTCCATATTCTTATCATGAATATTTATTCAATAAAACATATTTTTCTTGAATATCAGAAAATATATAATTATAATTTAAATCAGAAAACGTTTCCGGTATTCGGAAAAAGGAATACGCAATTCATCCGGGAGATAAATGGGGGATAGCAGGATGATTGAGGTTAAGCAGCTTGTCAAATCTTTTGGCCCGTTAACCGTGTTGAAGGGCGTTACGCTCACGGTGGAAGAAAAGGAAGTTGTTGTCTTGCTTGGAGCCAGTGGATCAGGCAAAAGTACTTTACTCCGATGTTTGAATTTTCTGGAATTTTATGACAGCGGAGAGATTCGAATCGGCGGCCAGCAAATTGATCCACACAAGACGAATCTGAATCAGTTTCGCGCCGAGGTCGGCATGGTTTTTCAGCACTTCAATCTGTTTCCGCACAAGACCGTTTTGGAAAACGTGATCGAGGCACCTATTCACGTCAAAGGGATGAGTGCAGCAGAAGCCAAACAATTAGCGTACGAGCTCCTGAAAAAAGTAAATATGCAGGACAAAGCCGATGTCTACCCGGACATGCTCTCTGGTGGACAAAAGCAGCGGGTTGCCATCGCCCGGGCTCTTGCGATGAAGCCGAAGATCATGCTGTTTGATGAGCCAACCTCTGCACTCGATCCCGAGCTCGTCGGTGAAGTGCTACAGGTCATGAAGCAGCTCGCCAAAGAAGGAATGACGATGATCGTCGTGACACACGAGATGGGGTTCGCTCGTGAAGTAGCAGATCGGGCGGTGTTCATGCACGATGGGCAAATTCTGGAGCAAGGACCGCCGAAAGAATTCTTTGAAAACCCACAGCATGATCGTACCAAGCAGTTTTTAGGCAGCATCCGCTAAAATCCATTAAAAAGGTAGTTCAAAAAGTCATCTTTTGATCACGAAGTAGTCCTGAAAGCTAATTCGACATCGAAAGAGGTGTTCACCTTCGAAGTCCGGTGCTCATGTAGGTCCGCTACATTCCGCTCCTCCTTCTTCAGGTTCTCACCACTTTCTCGGTGCTGAAAAGCCGACTTTTTGAACACGAATAGTAGAGATGAATACAGGGGGAATCACCAATGAAAAAGCGTGCAAAATGGTCCGGAATTTTGTTGTCCACTGTCCTAGTAGGCTCGTTGTTGCTCTCTGCTTGTGGATCACAGGGAAGTGCACCGGCAGCAGGTGGACAAGCTGCTGGAGACGGTGGAAAGAAGGATTTTACGTACGCCATGAGTGGCGTGTACAAGCCGTTTAGCTTCAAGGAAAACGGGCAACTGACTGGCTTTGACGTGGAGATTGGACAAGCGCTGGCAGAAAAAATGGGCATGAACGCAGTACCGATCACCAATCCATTCGAAACGATCATCCCTGGCCTGGACGCGAAAAAATACGACGCTGTCATCGGGAGCTTGACCGTCACACCTGAACGCCAAAAAGCTGTTTTGTTCACCAATCCATACTACCGTTCCGGTTCGCAAATTTTCGTACAAGAGGGCAATACAACAATCAAGACCAAAGAGGATTTGAAAGGCAAAAAGATCGGTGTCGTGAAAGCATCCAACTACTTGGATTGGGCGAAAAAGCTGACGGATGAAGACAAAATCACTCAATATGATAGCGATATCACCGCTTTGCTCGACCTGCCGACAGGGCGTCTCGATGCAGTGATTACCGACCAGGTAGTAGGCTTGCGATTCATTAAAGAAGGCGGCGGAAAAGTGATTGATGTAGGCGAACCACTCAGCTTTGACGAGCAAGCAATCGCTGTGCGCTTGGGCGACCAAGAGGCAGTGGAGCGGATCAACAAGGCGTTGGATGAGATCGTCAAAGACGGCACTTATGAGAAAATCAGCCAAAAATGGTTTGGCCGCAACATCTTGCAAAAACAGTAAGTGGGCAACGGGGTGTCCGTGATGGACGCCCTCCTTTTAACGCTTCATGTGAGGAGGATTAAACGTGATTATTGATATTTTTCTATCCAGTTATCCCCTTTTTCTAAAAGCGACATGGCTCACGGTTCAGTTGACGGCGGTTGCCCTGATCCTCGGTTGTGTGGTAGGTCTTGTCATTGCCTTTTTCCGGATATCCGATTCCAAAGCATTGAACTACATCGCGCACACCTACATTACCGTCATTCGCGGAACGCCATTGATCGTACAAATTTGTATTCTGTACTTCGGCTTGGCGAATATGGTCACGCTGTCGCAGTTTTGGGCAGGGGCCATCGCCCTGGCAGTTCATAACGGTGCGTATATTGCGGAAATCTTCCGTGGCTCCATCCAGTCCATCGACCGCGGGCAAATGGAAGCGTCCAGATCACTCGGAATGTCGTACCCGTTGGCGATGCGAAGAATCATTTTGCCGCAAGCGTTCCGTCGGGCGATCCCGTCGCTTGGCAATCAGTTTATTATCGGGTTGAAGGATTCATCGTTGGTCGCATACGTTGGGATGCAGGATTTATGGGGAACGGGTCTCGGTGAGGCAGCCTCCAACTACAAGCAGTTGGAGACGTATATGGTCGTCGGGTTGTACTATCTCGTACTGATCATGATCTTCTCGTATTTTGTAAATAAGCTGGAAGCAAGGCTTGCCAAAGGAAAAGCCCCCACTAAACAAACGAAAGATAACACGAGTGTTGCAGCGTAACTTTTTGTCATGGAGGACGAAAGAAGGATGGTTCAATCAGTCGAACGGGCGATGAAAATTATTCGGGTACTGATTTCAGACGAAAAACATGCTTGGCCGATTTCGGAGCTAGCGAGCGCAACAGGTCTACCAATCAGTACGCTCCACCGTTTTCTCGAATCCATGATCCAGTTCGGATTGGTTGAGCAGGACCCAGTCACCAAGCATTACAAGCCGGGATATACGTGGATGGAAATCGGTTTTATCCTGCATGAAAAGCTAAACCTGCGAGCTGTAGCGAGACCTTTCATGGAGGAGCTGGCGAATGAAGTCGAGGAGAGTATTTTCCTCAACGTATTGGCTGGAACGGATTCGATGCCGATCGAAAAAGTAGAAAGTCCACTGAAAATACGCATAGATGAGAACCTGGGGGAGCGAATACCTCTCACAATTGGCGCCCCCAGTAAAATCATTCTCGCGTATTTGAAGCAGGATGCGATTACAAAAGTCGTTTCCGCCCAGCTTGCACGAGACAAGCAGCCGTCATTTTTGGAGCAGCTGAGTGAAGCCAAGAAAAGTGGCTATGCGATCAGCTACGAGGAGAAGACGGAAGGCACCATGGCAGTTGCCGCTCCGATCATTGGCTACGGAAATCAACTCGTCGGAGCGCTCTCGATCAACGCCCCCTGCTTTCGGGTGACAGAAGATCGATTGCCCCTACTCATCGAAAAAGTGAAGCGTCAAGCTACAACGATTTCGACAAGAATCGGTGGAGCATAAGCAAACTCTCCATTCCAGCATCTGTTGGTGGAGGGTTTGCTTTTTTTAATAGGAACCATTGGATCTTTCAATTTTTTCGCCCTGAAAAACTGTGTTAGTGTGAAAGAAACAGCAGGGAGGGAAGATAGACATGTTTCCATTTCGCGTCATAAATCAGGAAACTACCGAAGATGTGCTGGATATGGCCAGCGTGATTAGAGTGGTCGAGCAAGCCTATCAAATGAAATCGAGTCAGCAGGCGACGTTGTTTCCGCTCATTTTTCATGAGTTCGTCGAGGGTAGAGCGGACATGGATATCAAATCCGGTCATTTGCCCCAAGCGGATATATTTGGACTCAAACTTGTCTCGTGGTTCGGTGAAAATGACAAGAAAGGTCTGCCACAATTAGTTGGTACGGTGATGGTATTGGACAGCCAAACGGGTGTACCACAGGGGATTTTGAGTGGAGAGCACATTACTTGTATGCGTACAGGAGCTGCCGGTGGAATCGGGGCAAAGTATTTGGCACGTCGCGAATCGGAGAACCTGCTAATTGTCGGGACAGGACACCAGGCACCTTTTCAAATCATGGCGACACTGATGACGATGACAGAGATCAAGCGGGTGTACATCTGCAATCCGCGATCACCAGAAAAGGCGCAAAGCTTTGCCGCCAATATCAAAGAAAACCTTTTGACCAGATTCGTCTCCAAATATGCAGGAGAAGAGTACGAGTGTTATGCCAGCCGTTGTGACGTGCAGTTTATTGCAGTGGACAACCTCGAAGAAGCGACTAGAAAAGCAGATATTATCATCACCGCAACCCCTTCACGTGAACCGATGATCCAAGAGGAGTGGGTAAAGCCGGGGACGCATATTACCTGCATCGGGGCAGACATGGAAGGAAAACAGGAAATCGATGAACGGCTTTTTGCAAAAGCGCGCGTCTTCGTTGATGATGTTGGACAGGCTGTACGCGTGGGAGAGACAAAGGTAGCTGTAAAAAAGGGCCTGATAACAGAAGGCAATATCGCAGCAGAGATCGGCAATGTCATCCCCGGTCATGTCCAAGGACGACAAGATGCAGAAGAAATCACGATTTTTGACAGCACTGGGATCGCGTTTCAAGATTTACTGACAGCTGCACACATTTTGAAAGTGGCGGATAAGCGCGGTGTAGGTACGATAGTGGATCTGTAAAAGTGAAAGGATAGGATAAGGAGAGGAACGACGATGAGAATTGCACCTTTTAAAGTAGAAGAATGGATGAACGCCTACGAGATGGAGGCTGTTTACAATATTGCCGAAACTTGCGTCGATTCGCTGACGGTAGAAGAGTTGATCCGTCTTTCCGATGAGCCGGAAGATTTTTTCCGCGAGATGGCCCAGAAGAAGCTTACGTACGGTCATATCGAGGGTTCGCCGGAATTCCGCAGCCTCGTCGCGAGTATGTATCAAACGATGAAGCCAGAGAACATTTTGGCGATGAACGGGGCGATTGGAGCGAATTTTCTCACCTTGTTCTCGCTCGTTGCGCCTGGTGACGAAGTCATTACCGTTCATCCGACCTATCAGCAAATTTATTCGGTACCGGAGTCGTTCGGAGCACAGGTCAAGCTGCTCAGACTTTTGCCGGAAAATGATTTTCTGCCTGATCTGAATGAGCTGCGCTCGCTCGTTACAGACAAGACAAAGCTGATTTGTATCAACAATCCGAACAATCCATCTGGCGCTTTGATGGGTGAAGGGTTGCTGCGAGAAATCGTAGGGATTGCCCGCTCCGTTGATGCTTATCTGCTGTGTGACGAGGTGTATCGTAATTTGCACCAAGACCCGGAGGTTGTGGTGCCATCGATCGTCGACTTGTACGAAAAAGGGATTGCGACAAGCAGCATGTCCAAAGTGTTTTCATTGGCGGGTTTGCGTCTGGGATGGATTGCAGCACCTCAGGACGTGATCAAGAGCTGCTTTACGCACCGCGATTACACCACCATCAGCTGCGGGATGCTGGATGATATGCTGGCTGTCCATGCACTGAAAAACCGCGACAAGATCATGGAGCGCAACCTGAAGATCGTGCGTGACAATCTGCAAATACTTGACGAATGGGTAGCAAAGGAGCCGTTGGTCTCTTACGTCAAGCCGCAGGCAGGAACAACTGCAATGCTCAAGTACGAGCTGGATATCCCTTCGGAAGCGTTTTGTATTGACCTGTTTAAAACGACAGGGGCTTTTTTGACACCAGGCAGTTGCTTTGACATGGAAGGGTGGTTACGAATCGGGTACGCCTGCTCGACGGAAGTACTTCAAGTGGGTCTATCAAAAGTATCGGAGTTTTTGGAGTCACGCAAATAAGGGATAGAGTAGGAGACGGCTCACAAGCTGGCGGAGATTATAGGGAAGCACGCATAGGGTATCGGTTGAACATAGAGCCACTCTCGGCTACACTTTTTCTAACTGAGGTTGTTCAAAAAGCCGACTTTTTGAACACGCACTTACACGAAGAATGGGTGTCGTTCGGTGAGGGAGTGGAAAATTAATCATGGAGTTACGCAATCTGAAGACATTTCAGGTCGTTGCCGAGCATTTGAACCTGACGAAGGCGGCAGAGCAACTCGGATACAGCCAGCCTACGATTACACTCCAGATTCAAGCATTGGAGCGGGAGCTGGGACATCCTTTACTCAATCGGGTAGGCAAGCGCACGTTTTTGACACCGGCCGGAAAAATAGTGAAACAGCATACGGATCAGCTTTTCTACGTTCTCCAGCACATGGCGGAGGGACTTAATCACTTAGACATGCCTGTAGGACCGCTGGTCGTAGCGGCCCCGGAGTTTTATTGCATCCAATACATGCCTCAAATTCTGAAAGCATATGTCGAGACACATCCACAGGTCAATCTTCAGGTGATTTCATGCACCAGTCAGGAGACTTTGAGAAAAATTCAGGCCCACGAGGCGGATATTGGGATCATTGCGGGCACCACCTCGCAACCAGGTATTCATTCCAGCGTCGTGGACTTGGAACAATTTACCTTGATTGCCTCTCCTGATTTGATGAAGGACAAAACACTAGCAGACGCACTCGTGACCTTTCCTTTTTTGTCCTATCAGGAGGGGTGCAATCTCGACGAATTTATTACCCAATGCCTGGTGGAGTTAAACTACAGCCCACCCTCTGTCATAAAATGTAGCAGCGAAGAAACGATCAAACGGTCAGTCCTGAACCAAACAGGCATAGCCCTGCTCAGTAAGGTTCTCGTGGAAAAAGAGCTTCGATCAGGAGAACTATTCGAGCTGTACCGCTTTTCCAAGAAAGCAGAAACATCGCTGGTCTGTCTGGGTCGCCGAAGAGAAGAACCTGCAATCCAGACCTTCATGGAACTAGTCAAAGACATCTGGTTATCGGTAAGAGAAGAGTAGTCATGACAAGGGACTGGTCTAAGAAGTCCCTTAAAAGTAAAGAAGAAAGGAGCCCATGGAGGCTCCTTTCATGCTTGGAATGGTTACAAATGGTTTTGTCCATCTGTGGACTATTATCGATGCGGTGACGGTATTGTACCTCCCCCTTGGGGTTCCGTCGGTATTAAACCTCCCCCAGGCTCCGGTCTCGTATGTGTTGTGGGAGTCGTAGGAGTCGTAGATGTTGTGGGGGTTGTAGATGTCGTAGATGTCGTAGATCCTGTCGAAGTCTCTGACTTTGGCACCGGTTTCCCCGAGCCGTTGTTATTACTGTTGTTATTATTCTCCAAGAAAAGCATCTCCTTTATATAGGTGTAGATCCAACATGTAACTGTTTTATACGCGTAGCATAAAGTCAGGATAATTATTTACATAGCATAAGCATGATATTCCCAATAGTTAGGTTGGAAAATATAGGAGCCGATGCTTTTTATTCAAAAATTAGCTCTTCGATATCGAAGATGACCTGAGTCTGACGTTTATAAAAATTGAATGTGGGGCAAATTGTCTCTTGGAAACAATAATTTCTCTTCTTGCACCTCTAGAGCGAGGAGTGTTTGGCTGATATAATTTTGATTTCTTTCATTTCTGTGTGGAACGGCAATGATAGTGTAAAATGACAGAAGGTAAGAGAAATAGGAGATGACTATAAATGAGTAAGCAAGTAAACGAAACCGAACTCGTAGCGCATGTAGCTGCGAAAACAAAAGTAGACCCGCAAAAAATCATGATCGTACTCAAGCATGAGCAAGCGTACATGAACAGTGCGAAGGCAGATGCAAAAGGTGATGTCGACGTTGATTTTGATGATCTCGTAGATTACGTCATGGGTAAGTCAGATGTGAAGCTGGATGAGATCACTGTCGAGAAGAT
Organism: Brevibacillus brevis NBRC 100599; assembly: GCF_000010165.1. Lineage (NCBI taxonomy): Bacteria > Bacillati > Bacillota > Bacilli > Caryophanales > Paenibacillaceae > Brevibacillus > Brevibacillus brevis. Next base: position 4,792,148 of record NC_012491.1, on the reverse strand, counting down.
CCTGGATGTAGAAATGGAATACTTGATTAAAAAAGGAGTCGCTGGATACATAGACTAATAGAGGACGTCTGGTTATCAGGAAAAGAAGAGTAGTGTTCCAAGCACATTCCCCTGTAGAGGGTGATGTGCTTTTTTATTCTCACAACGCAAAAGGGTAATCATGGTAAGTCTGAAAGACGGTGGTTGCGGTGGGGAGAAGAATATTTCCAGACTAAGCTCAGTGCTCCGTCCCGCTGAGGGTTGGGACTGCCCGCTCCGAAGGAATTAGCGGGGAAATGCAAAAGTGGTAGCCGCTTCGTCGCGCGGGCACGGTTGCATTTCTTTTGCCCGCTAATCCCTTCTCCGCTCGGTAGGACTCCACAAGTCGCAACGTCTGGAAATATTCTTCTCTGGCGTAACTAATGACATTCTTCAATCTTTTAAGTCCTTTAAACCCCGTTTAAGCATGGATAGCTCGTAGAGGAAACAGGAGAAAACAGCGAAGATCTTTGGTACACCGACCGAGACGGAATGCAAAAAGCGAAACACGCTCTTAAGCGTCCACCTCTGAAATACATCCTGAAAGAACCACTTTGGACGCGGTTTCGCTTTTTGCATGGAGTCGGGCAGTGAATCCCTCAGCGGGTGGGACAAGAATCTGAGCGTTTTCTCCTGTTTCCTCCCCAGCACTACAGCAATAACTCAAGGTCTCTAAATATGCAGCTACGGTGAGGAGAAGAATATTTCCAGACTAGGCTCAGTGCTCCGTCCCTCAGGGAAGCATGGACAGCCCGCTCCGAAGGAATTCGCGGGGAAATGCAAAAGTGGTAGCCGCTTCGACGCATGGGCACGGTTGCATTTCTTTTACCCGCGAATCCCTTCTCCGCTCGGTAGGACTCCACAAGTCGCAACGTCTGGAAATATTCTTCTCTGGCGTAACTAATGAGATTCTTCATTCTTTGAAGTCCTTTAAACCCCGTTTAAGCATAGAAAGCTCGTAGAGGAAACAGGAGAAAACAGCGAAGATCTTTGGTACACCGACCGAGACGGAATGTAAAAAGCGAAACACGCTCTTAAGCGTCCACCTCTGAAATACATCCTGAAAGAACCACTTTGGACGCGGTTTCGCTTTTTGCATGGAGGCGGGCAGTGAATCCCTCAGCGGGTGGGACAAGAAGCTGAGCGTTTTCTCCTGTTTCCTCGCCAACACTACTGCAACAATTCAAGGTCTCTAAATATGCATCTGCGGTGAGGAGAAGAATATTTCCAGACTAGGCTCAGTGCTCCGTCCCGCTGAGGGTTGGGACTGCCCGCTCCGAAGGAATTAGCGGGGAAATGCAAAAGTGGTAGCCGCTACGTCGCATGGGCACGGTTGCATTTCTTTTGCCCGCTAATCCCTTCTCCGCTCGGTAGGACTTCACAAGTCGCTACGTCTGGAAATATTCTTCTCTGGCGTAACTTCTCGCATTCTTCAATGGTTTTAAGTCGTTAAAAGATCGGTAAACAAGGAAAGCTCGTAGAGGAAACAGGAGAAAAAAGCGAAGATCTTAGGGACACCGCCCGAGGCGCAATGAAAAAAGAGAAACAAGCCCTTAGCGTCCACCTCTGAGATCCCCCTTGAATGGACGACTTTGGACGCGGGTTTCGCTTTTTTTATGGAGCCGGGCAGTGAATCCCACAGCGGGTGGACCTAGAATCTGAGCGTTTTCTCCTGTTTCCTCCCCACCACAACAGCTAGACGACCGAATTTTTAGTATCTCTTAACAATGGATATATACACTGAAAAATCCAAAAAATATCTGAAAGACAAATGTAAATTGTTTGACTATTGATGGTCGCCGTGTCTATAATTTGGTTATCTTTGTTAGTAATGTTAACTAACTGTGTGGCGGTGATCGATGACGCGTGCAAGTTCCCAAAAAAACAGGTAACAGCAAACTCGTGAAAAAACTGAATAAAGAAGAAGTATTGCAGCAGGTCGTCTTGCACGGGCAGATTTCCCGCGCGGATATTTCCAAACAGACACAGCTCAGCCGTCCATGTGTTTCTGCCCTCGTAGATGAAATGATCCAGGAAGGACTCCTGCAAGAAGTAGGAATGGGTGATTCCAAAGGCGGCCGCAAGCCGATTTTGTTGGAGTACAACTACCAGGCGTACGCCATTGCTGGCGCGATTTTTGAAGGCTCTACCTTGGATATGGCCATCGCAGATATGAAAGGTGAATTCTTGGCTCGCTATCGAAAACGGCTGGCACAACCAGCGAATGGCGAAACCGTCATCGAAGATTTGGCAGCTGGACTGGATCGTTTGCTACGTGAAAGCGGCATCCCGCGAGAGCGCCTGCTCGGAATGGGCGTCGGTTTGCAAGGGGTCACACAGCGTGGCAGTGGAACCGTCAGCTTTTCACCCAGCACAGGCTGGATGGGTTCACCGATTCAGCAGACCATCGAAGCGCGGCTCGGACTGCCCGTCATTATCGACAATGACGTGAATATGATGACACTGGGCGAGTACGTCCGTGGAGCAGGAGTCGGCCATACCAACGTCGTCTACATGTACGTAGGAACGGGGATTGGGGCCGGGATCATTTTGGATGGACAGTTTTATCGGGGGAGTCGTGAGGCAGCAGGAGAAATCGGCTTCATGATGATCGGCCCGGTACATAATCGACCGAATGGCGCGTCAGGCGTGTTTGAGACGCATTATTCGATTCCGGGCATCCAAGAGCAGGCTAAGGGATTTCTCTCTGACCTTCAGGAAGGGTCGAGTGTCATAGAAGAGCTGATCCGGCACGCCAAACATAATCCAGAAGCAGAGAAGCTTCTTGCAGATGTGTATCGACATTGGGCGTACGGAATGGCGAACATCATCAGTATTTTGAACCCGGAAATATTGATCCTGAGCGGGGAGATGGTCCACGTCGATGGTGAAGGGGTGAAGCAAATTCACGAATGGCTGAGAGAATGGGTGCCCGAGGTGCCTAATCTTGAAAAAGCAAGTCTGGGGGAACGAGCTGGTTTAATTGGTGCTGTCCACAGTGTTTTGGAAGCGTTTCCTTTCACGCGACTGCTTGACAAAGAGTGAGAAGAACAAAAGGGGGAGTTCGTTTTGAAGAAGACAACTAGCAAGCTGAAAACATGGATGAAGGGCGTTTTTGTCAGCTCCTTGGCTCTGACTGTAGCTGCGTGCGGCACTGGAGGACAGGAAGCAAAGCCTGCCGATAACAGCGCTGGCGGCCAATCTGGCACGGCTGCTCAACCTGCTGATTCATCGGGTGACCCACAAAGACTGGTGATTTACACAGGACGGGACAAAAACATTTTTGAAATCGTGTTGCCAAAATTCAAAGAAAAGTACCCGAACATTGAAGTGGAGACACTCGAAATGGGTGCACAACAAATTTTGGAGCGCGTTCGTGCAGAGAAGGCGAACCCGCAGGCTGACTTCTGGTGGGGCGGTACCCAATCTGCTCTAGCAACAGCGGCCAATGAAGATCTGCTGGAGCCATACAAGCCGACTTTTGCAGACAAGGTTCCAGATTTGTACAAAGATTCGCAAGATCGCTGGTACGGCGAAATGCTTTTGCCAGAGGTCATCATGTACAACTCGCAGGTGATGAAGCCAGAAGAAGCGCCGCAAGATTGGGACGAATTGATCGATCCGAAATTCAAAGACAAGATCGTGATCCGAAACGTACTGCCGTCCGGCACAATGCGTACCATTTATTCCGCAATGATCTTCCGTCAAGGGGCGGATACTCCTGAAAAAGGTTTTGAATGGCTGACCAAGCTCGATGCCAATACAAAAGAATACACGCAAGACCCGACAAATCTGTATCTGAAGCTGGATCGTCAAGAGGGCGTCATCTCCTTGTGGAACCTTCAGGACGTTCTGATCCAAAGCAAAAAGAACAACCATCCGTATGACTTCATTTATCCGAAGAGCGGGGCACCGATTCTCGTAGACGGCGTGGCTCTCGTAAAAGGCGCGAAGAACCTGGATGGAGCGAAAAAGTTCATGGAATTCTTGATGAGTCCTGAAATAGCTGCCCAATTGGCGAAGGAACGCTTCCAGTTCCCATCTCGTACAGACATCAGCAAGGACCAGTTGCCAGACTTCATGAAAAATCTCGAGCTGAAGCCAATGGAAATCGATTGGGCTGTCATGGCTGCAAAAGAAAAAGAGTGGATGCAGCATTGGGATGAAAACATCAAGGGGAAAGGCAAGAAGTAAGAAAGATTTTTTCCAAGCAGCTAGGCGGGAAGGCGTTGTCCTTTCCGTCTAGTCACTTATAGAAGTTGTTTGAAAACGGTCGTCAGCTTGAAATGACTTGCGATGAAGGAGGAAACACAACCCGATGAGCAGCGTAACACTTGATCACGTTTACAAAAGGTTTGGTCAGGCAAAAGGGGTCGAAGATGTTCACATTCATATCGAATCTGGAGAGTTTTTTACTTTTCTCGGTCCGAGTGGCTGCGGCAAAACGACTACTCTGCGCATGATTGCCGGCTTTTATTATCCAACGGAAGGCCATATCCGCTTTGGATCACAGGAAGTCACATCTCTTCCTCCCCATAAGCGCAATACCGGGATGGTATTCCAAAACTACGCGTTGTTCCCGCACATGACTGTTTTTGAAAATATCGCGTTTGGCTTGCAGGTTCGGAAAGTGAACAAAACAGATGCAAAAGAGCGTGTAGAACGAATCATGAAGCTGGTCCGTCTGGAAGGCTATGGCGAACGCCGCATTGATCAGCTTTCTGGGGGACAACAACAACGGGTAGCACTGGCACGGGCGCTGGTCATCGAGCCGCAGATTCTGCTGTTGGATGAGCCGCTGTCCAATCTGGATGCGAAGCTTCGTGAAGAGACGCGCTTCGAGATCAAGAGACTCCAGCTGGAGCTGGGGATCACGACGATTTACGTCACGCACGATCAGGCAGAAGCGATGTCGATGTCAGATCGAATCATGGTCATGCAGAGCGGAGAAGTGCAACAGATCGGAACACCGCATGAGATTTACCATCGTCCTGTAAACCGTTTTGTCGCTTCTTTTATCGGCGAGACGAATCTGTGGGAAGGGACAGTTGCAGGGTTTGACGGCGATGAAGTGCTGGTTCGCACGGCTTCTGGACAAATGCTCAGTGGATTGAAGGGAAATGCTTCTCCACGTGCACAGCTGTCAGTTGGGGAGAAAGTAACCATGTCCATTCGTCCTGAATCCGTTCTGGAGAGTACAGGCAACGAGGGACAAAATGTAGTAACAGGCTCTGTTGTCATGTCTGAATTTACAGGGGCGTGTGTCAATTACGTCACGGAGGTAGGAACGGAGAGCCTGCGCAGCATGTCGATCAACCTGGGACGACCGATTAAACAGCGCGGTGATGCTATCGGCCTACATATACCGAAAGAGAGCATTTATTTTGCCGGATAAGGGGGAAGAAGCTTTTGAGAGCAGAGTTGCAACAAGCGCCGACAGCAGCCAGACGAAAGTCCATCACCGCTTCACCCGCCTTCGTCTACGTGCTGGTATCGCCACTCTTTTTAATATTGTTGGCTTATGTCGTTTATCCATTGTTCGAAACGTTCGTTGCGAGTATCAAAATCGATGAGGAAATTACGTGGAAAAACTACATTCGCTTCTTCAGTCTGGAGCATACCGCCAACCTGGAAGCGTTGTGGAACAGTATCTACATATCGGTTCTGAGTGTCATTACGTGCGGAATCGTCGGCGTTACGATGGCGTTTTTATTGGAGCGCTATGAGTTTCCCGGACGAAAAATTCTTTCTGTGCTGGCTTTGGTTCCGATGGCGTTGCCTCCACTCATTGGTGTTCTCTCGTTTACCTTTTTGTACGGAGAAAGCGGAATCGTTCCACGGGCAATCAAAGAGCTGTTCGGGCTTGCCCAGGTTCCTTTCTCGTTAAAAGGAATGTGGGGTGTGGTCGTCGTTCATACGTTTACGATGTACACCTACTTCTTCATGACCGCTACAGCAGCAATCAAGGGACTCGACCCGTCCTTGGAAGAAGCAGCAGCCAGTCTTGGAGCGAATCGCTTTACCGTTTGGCGGCGCATTATTTTGCCGATGCTCACGCCAGCCATGGTCGCGTCTTCTCTGTTGGTTTTCATGATTTCGATGGCTTCTTATACGGCACCGCTCATTTTCGGCATTGACCGGACGATGACGATGCAAATCTATCTGTCTCGCACCAATGGAGATTTGGACATGGCTGCGACACAGTCTACGATTCTTTCGATTGTTTCTGTGGCTTTTCTTTTGATCATGCGTTGGTATCAAGGCGCGCGCAACTACCAGAACTTGAGCAAAGGGGTCAGCGTGCACCGTACTGAGATCAAGAGTAAAGCGGGACGCTACACCACGATTGTGCTGTCTTTTATCGGTACAATCATTCTGATGCTGCCAATTCTCGTATTGGTACTCATTTCCTTCTCAGTGGATGGTACCTGGACGGTGCAAATATTACCTCCTGAGTATACCTTGTCGCATTACATGGATTTGTTCACGGATAGCAAGACATGGCGTCCGATTCTCAACAGCTTGCAGTTGTCTGCTATCGCGGTAGTCGGGATCGTCATTTTCGGTGTAGCTGCGGCATATGCCATGGTTCGCCTCAAGTTTCGCGGGAAAACGCTTCTTGATGTATTGATCATGCTGCCATGGGCATTGCCAGGGACAGTTGTAGCGATCAACCTGATTGCTGCGTTCAGCGAGCCGAATGCATTTAGCTTTGGACAGGTGTTGATCGGAACATTCTGGATTATCCCATTGGCGTATTTTGTCCGACATCTGCCACTTGTGTTTCGCTCTACCAATGCGACCTTGATGCAGATGGACCCATCTGTCGAGGAGGCTGCGCGAAATCTCGGTGCTTCCTGGTGGTACAGCTTCAGACGTGTCGTGTTCCCGATGGCATGGGGGGGAATTCTCGCAGGTACGCTCTTGGCATTCGTCCAGTGTATCGGGGAGTTCGTGGCTTCGATTCTGATCTTCACATCGAAGACAACGCCATTGTCTGTCGCGGTATTCCAACGCATGTACAGTAATGAATTCGGCACCGCTTGCGCCTATGGTGTCTTGCAAATCGTGGTCATCATCATCGTGCTGTTCATCTCCAGAAAACTGACCGGAGATAAAGCGGGAACTGCCGTGTAAAGCTGGATGCCTTCGTCAAAAAGGGGGAGCTTCACGTGGATGTCAGTGAATCGATGGACAAGAAATCACCGATCGTACAGCCGACCAAACTGCCCTGCCCGCCTATTCCCGCATCTGTTCGCACCATGCAGGGGGAACACGGACTGCTCGATCTGTGGAAAGCGATCAAGCCGCTCGCTACTATTGCCAGTGCCATGAATACAGGGGCCCATCCAGACGATGAGCACAGTGCCATGCTTGCTTATTTGGCGCTGGGGAGAGGCGTGTATACCACGAGTGTGATCGCGACGAGAGGGGAAGGCGGCCAAAACGAAATCGGCTGCGAGCAAGGTACCGCGCTGGGGATTATCCGGACGCGTGAGCTGGAAGAAGCCTCCTCTCTTAGCAACGTGACGCTGGGTATCTTAAGCGAAGAGCTGGATGATCCCATTCATGATTTCGGGTTCTCCAAATGCGCCGAAGAAACCTTCCGCAAATGGGGCGAAGAGGTTGTGTATGAGCGATTGATTCGAAAAATCAGGGAGCTGCGCCCCGATGTCGTCATCGCCTGCTTTGAAAATGAACCGACGACACACGGACATCACCGGGCGATTACGTTACTGACACAGCGAGCTTTCCACGAAGCAGCCGATCCACAGATCTTTCCTGCGCATAGGCAGGCTGGACTTTTGCCGTGGCAAATGAAAAAGCTGTATTTGCCTATCATGGACAATGATGATTATCACGTCGCGGTACCCGTCGGGGAATACGACCAAATCTACGGCTCATCCTATGTGCAGCTTGGTGAGCGATCGAGGTTTATGCATAAGACACAGGGGATGGGTGTTCATTACGATGAAGGCCCGACCTACAATTACTACCGCTTGGATGCATCGGTTTTTCCGGCACCGGAAAAAGAGCGCGACTTTTTTTCCGGATTGCCCGTCAGTTTTGCTGATCTGGCGCAGGGTATTGCTGCAAAAGGCGGGAAAGAACTCGCGGAAGTGCTGCACCGTATGCACGATGCGGCAACAGATGTATTGAATGCCTACCCGCGTTTTGCTGAAGTAGCACAAAGGGTTCACCGCATGAAGGCTTTGCTTGCGACTGCACAACAAGAAGTGCGCAAGGCTCCACTTGATGAAGAAACAAAGATGGATTTGATGTATCGGCTAGGACTCAAGGAAGCGCAGCTCAACCGTGCGAGTGCGGAGGCTCTGTCTTTGGTCGTGAAAATCAAGCCGGAGACGGGCGAGTGGGTGGCAGGCCAGACGACAACGGTTACCGTAACGGCGTACAACGGCGGCTCGCTGGAGGTTGAGCATGTGCAACTGCGTATGCGTGTCCCTGCTGGATGGACGGCGAAACCGCTGACCCCAACTGCGTTTCCACGACTTGCTTACAATCAGACGGTGTGCACCGTATTTGAGGTATCGATTCCTGCACAGACGGAGCTGTTCCATCCTTACAAGCCGCCCGTGCTCGATGTCGAGGTGCTCTATTTCGCCTTCGAGACAGCCAGTACAATTCGTGTGGAGCCGGAAAGCCGTGTGGCTGTGCTTCCACCGTATGCGGTGACGCTGACCCCGTCAGATGTCGTGCGAAACACGCTGCATACGGATGAGACGATCCCGGTTAAGGTAACACTGAAACAGTACCGTCCGGGAAGCTCTACAGCCAAGGTCGCTCTCATTGTCCCAGCAGGGTGGACAGCGGAGCCAGCCTTTGTCGATGTTCCGTTTTCTTTTCGCAGCGAGACGAAAACAATCGCTTTTACTGTTCATACCACACCGCAGGTGACGAATGGCAAATATCAGATTAGCGCTACGGTCGTGGGGACAGATGGTGTGACAGAGATAGCACAGGATGTGCAGGTCATTGAATACCCGCATGTCGGTCGCACGTATTTCATCCGGCCCGCTACGCTGACTGTTCAAGCCTTTGATCTGGCCATCCCGAAAAACCAGCGGATCGGCTACGTATCCAGCGGCTTTGACAATATGGATAAATACTTGCCCGCGGTTGGGGTGAATTGCCTCAATCTGGACGCAAACGAAATACAATCGGGCGATTTGTCCCGCTACGACACGATTGTTCTCGGTATTCGTGCATATGGATTCCGTCGCGAATTAATCGAAAGCAACCAGCGTCTTTTGCACTATGTAGAAAACGGCGGAAATCTCGTCGTTCAATATCATAAGCCGGAGGACAAATGGAAGCCGCACTTGGCGCCATACCCCATTTTTATCGGCGAGTCGCTGATCGATTGGCGGGTGACCAATGAGCAATCAGACGTCCGTATGCTGGCCCCTGACCATCCGATGTTCCAGGAGCCAAACGTGATTACCCAAGCGGACTGGGATGGATGGGTGCAGGAGCGCTCCATCTACAATCCTTCTCGCTGGGGGAGCGAGTATACCGAGCTGATTGCGACAAGTGATCCAGGCGAACCGGAGTTCCGCGGCATTTTCCTCACGGCGCACTATGGAAAAGGGACGTACACCTACAGCTCACTTGCCTGGTTCCGCGAGATTCCACAGCTAGTCCCTGGCGCTTTTCGTTTGTTCGTCAACATGATCAGTCAGAAGCAGTAATGCCCCATCCACTCCGGGCCAACGTGGGTCGATCCATGGCTACATCAATGAAATGCAAACGTACAGACCGCCATGATTGATATAGACATCAATCTGAAAATGGAATGGAGGAACGTTCATTGAGTAAGGGGAAACTTGCCAAGCTGTACACGATTACGACTGCTGCGGTGCTGGCCACGAGTCTGATTATGCCGATAGCACCCGAGACCGCCCATGCAGACCGCGGGGTTGTCGACCTGTGGAAAGCCATCAAGCCGCTCACCACGATTGCCAGTGCGATGAACACTGGAGCACATCCGGACGATGAGCACAGTTCAATGCTCGCGTACTTGTCGCTTGGCAAAGGGGTGGACACATCCAGTGTCATTGCGAACCGAGGCGAGGGAGGACAGAACGAGATAGGCAGCGAGCTGGGTAATGCGCTGGGGATTATTCGTACCCGCGAATTGCAGGAAGCTTCCAAAATCACGAACATCCATCTGGAGAACCTCAGTGAAAAAATCGATGACCCTATTTTTGACTTCGGCTTTTCCAAAAGCCCGGATGAAACCTTGCAAAAATGGGGCGAGGATGTCGCGTATGAAAAGCTCATCCGTCGTATCCGGACACTGAGACCCGATGTCGTGATTCCCGCATTTTTGAACGAACCTTCGACTCACGGTCATCATCGCGCCATTAATGTTATTACGGTGCGGGCATTCAAGGATGCCGCAGATCCAAACGTTTTTCCACAGCATGCAAAGGAAGGCTTGGCTCCTTGGCAGGTGAAGAAGCTGTATCTGCCTGCAAAGGAACAGGATTACTCGGTCAAGGTGCCTGTGGGCGACTATGACGAAATTTATGGTGCCTCTTACGTCCAACTCGGCGAAGAATCCCGTTTCATGCATAAGAGCCAGGGCATGGGACGCCACTATGACGAAGGGCCAAGCTTCAATTATTACAAGCTCGATCAATCCATCGTAGAGACAAAAGACAAGGAAGCAGACTTTTTTGAGGGAATTGCCTATTCATTTGACGATTTAGCCAAGGACGTTGCCAGCCAGTCTGGCGGGGAAAAAGTCGCGGGTGAACTGAAAAAGCTGCAAAAGGATGCCGCAGAGGTCATTGCTGCGTACCCAAGCTTTGCGTCAGTAGCCAAGGAAGCGCATGAGATGCTGGCGGATGTGGAAAAAGCGACGGTAGCAGTCGAAGCCTCCTCCCTGGCAACTGACACGAAAACAGACTTGCGCCATCGTTTGGGAGTGAAGAAATCCCAGCTGAACAAAGCGAGTGCCGAAGCGCTCTCGCTCGTAACGAAAGTAAAGCCTGAGACAACTGAACTGGTAGCAGGCCAAACGACAAAAGTAACGGTCACGGCTTACAACGGCGGCCAAGCAAAAGTCGGGAAGATCAATCTCGCGCTAAATGTACCAAAAGGCTGGCAAGCCAAGCCGCAATCGACCACCAGCTTTTCATCGCTCGGCTACAATCAGACAGTGAAGACAACCTTTGATGTCACAGTTCCTTCTGATGCTGCTCTGTTCCAACCGTATGCCGCTCCTGCCATTACAGCAGACGTCAGCTACAGCTTTGCAGGCGCGACGGCGAATAGCCATGTGACACCAGCAGATGCCATTGCAGTTCTTCCATCTTTTTCTATGGTGCTGAGTCCAAATGCGACGGTTTTGAATACGCAGAAGCCGGAGGAGCCAATCCCGGTCAAGGTTACAGTGAAAAACTACAATCCAGGTGCAGCGAAAACAGTCATCTCTCTCGATGTACCAAAAGGCTGGAGCGTGGAGCCACAAGCAGCACCGCTCGCCTTTGAGGCCAAGGGAGAAACGAAGTCCGTTGCCTTTACGATCAAAGCAGACGCTTCGGTCCAACCGGATAAGTATACGGTGACAGCAGTAGCGTCTGGCAGTGGAAAAGAGAGCCGACATGGAGCCCAGGTCATCCGTTACCCGCATATCGGCACGACTTACTTTGTCCAACCAGCGACACTTGCCATCCAGGCATTTGACCTGAAGGTGCCGGAAGGACTGAAGGTCGGTTACGTATCCAGTGGCTTTGACAATATCGATCAGTATTTGTCCCAATTGGGAGTCAATGTGACCAATCTGTCGGCAAAAGACATTGAGTCTGGCGATCTGGATCAATACGATACGATCGTGCTGGGCATTCGCGCTTATGGATTCCGACCTGAGCTGATTCCTTCGAATGCACGCTTGCTCAAATACGTGGAAAACGGCGGAAATCTGGTCGTGCAATACCACAAGCCAGAGGATAAATGGAAGCCGGAGCTGGCTCCTTATCCGATCAAAATCGGTGCTCCGCTGATTCAATGGCGTGTCACAGACGAAACCTCCAAAGTGACAGTATTGGCGTCTGATCATGCATTATTCCATTCGCCAAACAAAATCACGGAGAAAGATTGGGATAACTGGATTCAGGATCGTTCCGCTTACAATCCATCTGAATGGGGCAAGGAATTCACCGAGCTAATCTCGAATGGCGACGAAGGCGAGAAGGAATTTACGGGTACGTACCTCACTGCCAAGTATGGAAAAGGAACATATACCTACAGCTCGCTTGTGTGGTATCGCGAAATTCCGTCACTCGTACCGGGTGCGATCCGATTGTTTGTCAACATGATCAGCCCACAGCAGTAATCATAGTAGAAGGGAAGGCGATCGTTCGGCGGTCGCCTCCCTCCTAAAAGAAAATCAGACGCAAAAATAGAAGCAGCTTACGAATGGGTAGGAAGGAGATGCAAGAAAGATGAATTACAGAGAGCGAATTTTTCAACAGGAGGGAGCCAGTTTCCCTGGCAAGACATACGTGGAGGCGGTTTTGGAGCCTGCATTTAATGAAGCAAAGCACCATTTGCTGCATCCGATGATGGCGATCAACAAGGCACATTTGATCATGCTTCGTGAACAAGAATTGCTCACAGACGATGAGGCCAAAAGAATTGCTGGTGCACTGTGTGGAATCGAAATGGAAGAGCTGCGCCAATCGCATTACACCGGGCAGTTTGAAGATTTGTTCTTTCAGGTAGAGAGCCGTTTGCTGGAACTGGCTCCTGATGTGGCAGGAAATCTGCATCTGGCCCGCAGCCGCAACGATATGGGGATTACCATATACCGCATGGTGCTGCGCGAAAAATTGTTGGTGACCTTGACTTCTGCCCTCTATCTGAAAGAGCATTTGCTCCTCTTTGCAAATGAGCATGTGGATACGATTATGATTGGCTACACACATACACAGCAGGCTCAGCCAACGACAATGGCGCATTACATCATGGCGGCTACTGACATGCTCAGCCGTGATATCAAGCGACTGATTCAAGCCTATCACACGGTCAATCGCTCACCCATGGGGGCAGCGGCATTGACGACTTCTGGCTTTGCGATCAGCCGGGAGCGGATGCGCGAATTGCTCGGATTTGATGAGTTGGTGGAAAATTCTTATGATGCAGTCTGCGGCGCGGATTATTTAGGGGAAGTAGCGACAGCTGTACAATTAGCAGCCATTAATTTGGGGCGTACGGTTCAAGATATGCTGCTCTGGTGCACACAGGAATTCGCGGGGTTAAAAGTCGCAAGTCCGTACGTGCAGATCAGCTCCATCATGCCGCAAAAGCGCAATCCGGTTTCCTTTGAACATATGCGCTCGCTGTTGTCCAGTGCGGCAGGCAATGCGACGACAGTGCTTACGATGATGCACAATACGCCTTTTGGCGATATCGTGGATACCGAGGATGACATGCAGCCATACGCGTGGCGGAGCATGGGAGTGCTCGAGCAGATGTATCGCTTGATGGCGAGTGTTGTGGGGACGATGGAAGTGAACAAGGACGTCCTCTTGGAGCGGGCAAAGGGCAGCTTTGCGACCGTCACTGAGCTCGCGGATACATTGGTGCGCACGGATCAGCTTTCGTTCCGCAAATCTCATCACATCGTGAGTCGTGTGGTAAAAGAAGCGATGAGCGAGCAGCTCGCTGCAAATCAAATCAGCTTGGAGCTGGTAAACCGTGCAGCTATAGAAGTAATCGGGCGGGAGCTGTCGCTCACAGCAGAAGAGCTCAGGCTGGCGCTTGACCCCGTTCATTTCGTAATGATCCGCAAGCTTCCTGGTGGACCAAATCCAGAGGAAATGAAGCGCATGATCGCCGTTCGCCAAGCGGTACTCCAGCAGGAAACAGAATGGCTGACACAGAAAAAGCAGGCGAATGCGAATGTGATGAAAGGGCTTGATCAGATGACAGCTGAATGGAGTGTGGGGTAATGGCAGTGGTGCGAATACCTCTTCTGGCAGTGGACGGAGGGGGCACCAAGTGTCTGGCGGTACTGGTGGACCGCTCCAGAAAGGAAATCGGTGCAGGACGCTCCGGTTCATGCAATTATCAAGGAATCGGGGAGGAAGCGGCAGCTCGTGAGTTGGTTGCAGCAATCAGCCAAGCTCTGGCCGATGCGGTCACTCGTCAAACAGTTGCCCCTTTAATGAACGGCACTCCGACCCCGGATGGACCAATCGAATGGGAAATCGAGTGCGCGGTGTTCGGGATCGCTGGTCTGGATACGGAGTATGATCGACAGGTGATCTCGCGGATGGTAAGCAAGGTGCTGCACCAGCTCGGTATTCGTGTCCAGCAGCTGATTGTGGAAAACGACGGGTTTGCGGCCTTGCTCGGTGCGACCGGAGGCAGCCCCGGCATTCTGGTTATCGCAGGCACTGGCTCGATTGCCTTTGGTGTAAATGATGAACAGGAAACGGCGCGAGCAGGAGGCTGGGGACATCGGGTCGGTGACGAGGGCAGCGGCTACTGGATCGGTAAGCAAGCAATTATGGCGGTATTAAAAGCAGCAGATGGCCGCGGCGAGCCGACTGCATTGAAGGAGCTGCTCCTCCCGCACGTTGGACTGGGACGCGTAGATGAGTTATTTAACTGGACGTACAGTGAGCATTATTCCGTCGAGAAGGTAGGAGAGCTATCGCCGCTAGTCAGCCAGGCTGCACTCGCCGGAGATAAGGTGGCAGTTGCTATCTTGCAGGTTGCAGGCGAAGAGCTTTTCAATGCTGCTCGGGCGGTCATTGATACGTTGCAAATGAAAGCCAAGCCGTTTCAGATGATTATGCAGGGAGGCGTTTTGCAAAACGATGATCGCGTGCGAGAGATCGTCGTAGAGCACGTCCGAGAGTACGCTTCTCAGGTCGTCATCGAAAATGCGCAAAACGATCCGATTTACGGTGTCATAGCAAAAGGATTGGCTTATCTAGAACGCCAATCGGGCGGCGAGTGAGGTGTCAGAAATGAAAAAAGTAATGGTCGTTTTCCCCCATCCGGACGATGAGTCTTTTGCCTGCGGGGGAACGTTGGCAAAGTGCAAGGACGCCGGACATGAAACGTGTTATTTGTGCATTACCTCCGGCTGCAAAGGACGCAGCGGTCCATTCGAAATCGATTGTAGAGAAAAGCTGGCAAAACATCGAGAGCTAGAGCTGAAAACAGCGGCGGAAGTGCTGGGAATCAGTCGTCTCGAATTGTTCCGGTACCCGGATGGTTCCTTGCAAAATGCCGATCTGGATGAGCTGGTAGATAAGATTCGGGAAGCGATAGAAGAATGGAAGCCGAATGTCGTTGTTACGTTTCCGCCGGACGGGGTAACGGGCCATCCCGATCATATCGTCACGTGCGAGGCAACGACACGAGCCGTCAAACAAGCGGAAGCGAGCTTGACGCAGGCAGAATATCCTGATCTGTACTATGTTTCGATCCCGCACTACTACGATCATTGCCCGGATCATGGTCCAAAGCCAGCGGTTCCGATTACAGGCAAGGTCGATATTTCGGGCTATCGGATACAAAAAGGAGAGGCGCTGAAGGCTCACTTAAGTCAGGAGTATTCCGTGAATCGCGCTTATCCGGGTGTGATCGATGGGGACTTTGGTGTCATTGGCTGCTATGAGTACTTTACATTGGTGCGCTCGGCGGGCAAGGCGATCGAGCCCGTTAGTGTGGGTGGGAGTATTCCTCTCATTGACCTGTAATCTAAAAAGTAGAAAGGGCTGACCAGCATGATTTTTGCTAGTCAGCCTTTTTCATTGGATAGCCCATCAGTCGGATTGTTTTGCCCTGCTAGATTTGCTTACAATGTTATCAGAAGCAATTGGAAATCAAAGGGAGAGAAGACATGTCACACAGAGTCTATGTTTATAACGTCAGTGAGCCTTCTCAAGCGCAAGACAACGACACGATGATGGTGGAATGGGGCTATGAAGTCCCCCTACTCTTGCAACCGCTCTTCATAGAAGGTGGTTCAATCGCCGGAAATAATTACAACAACCATACCGAACCGGACAATTCCGGACTCTATTACGACGCGCAGGCAGGCATCGAAAACGTGAAGCGATTCTACGATTTCCTGGAGAGACAGGAAGGGTTAATCGGTAACAAAGAAGCATTTTCGGAAGCGAGAAATCAGCTTTTCAGCTATCTGGAAAAACGAACGCTTCCGTATTTTCACATCGATGCTTGGGACGTATTCAATATGGATGACATCCCTCATGACGAGCAGGCGGAAACCCTGCGCGCCAATATTGCCCATAACAACGAGATCATGACAAAGGCAATGGACAACGATGACATCTCACTGCTGAACTACTCCGAATTGATGGACGTGAACCCGGGCTTTCGTTCTTTTGCCGAGCTGCTCAATTATGAAGACTACCAATACGGCTGGGGACACATCTGGCAGCCTTATGAAGAACAACCTGACGTGGAGATTTTTGAGGAAGCTGGCTTGCTAGGTCTCAAAGACGCAGAGGGAAACGTATTGCTCGCCCCTCAGTTCGATGCCTTTTACGATTTCGCTTCCGAAGATCTCGCCGTGGTTGCCCGAGATGGCAAATACGGCTATGTACATAAATCCGGGAGAATCGTCATTCCATTAGAGTGGGAGGATGCCTACGATTTTGAATACGGCTCTGCTTGTGCCATTGTCAAACGAAATGGTCGATATGGTCTGATCAATCTGGAAGGCCAAACGATTGTCCCTATCCACTATGAAGAGCTAGAACTGCTTGATTACCAAGGATTTCATACGGCAAAGAAAGACGGAAAGTGGGGCGTTCTGGACGAATCTGGTTCTGTAACGATAGATTTTGAGCATGAAGAAGCTTTCAAGTGCGGAGACGGCTTTTACCATACGGCAGTCAAAGGCAGGAAGAATCGGAAAATCTTTAACGAATATTGGAAATACGTCGGGGAATTCCCTCTGGCGGCGGTGGAACGGATCGACGAAGGGCTTATCCTCGTCAAACCACACAAGGGTGCAAGTCATAGCACCTTATACAAAAAAGATGGCACTGTCGGAGCATCCGGCTTCGATAAATTGAATCGGCAAACCCATTTTCCGAATCTGCTCGTTCTGCGCAAGGGGAAGAAGTACGCCGCTTATGGCAAGCAGCAGGAGAGCCTTTTGCTGCCGTACGAATATGATGAACTGATTGATTTACAGGTGTACACGGAGGCTGGACAGGGCAATCAGGTGCTGGCGAAAAAAGATGGAAAGCTAGGCGTTTTTCATGGGGATGCCGATCAACCAGCTTGGTTATTCCCCTTAGACGATTATGAGAACATTTTTTGGCTGCATCAGGATGCGTATGCTTTGAAGAGAAATGGATTATGGAGCATTGCCTTATCGCCGGAAAAGCGATGGAGTGATTTCGAATTCGATCTGGTGGTGAAAAAGGCACTGGTCGAGGGTTTTGCTTATGCCTTCAAGGGTCACGACGTTTATTTAGTAAGCGAGTACGGCCTGTCGAGGGCAGATAAAACGCTTGTTCTGGAGGAAGCCTGCGATCGTTATTACAGCTATTATTTTGATGCCGAGGTTCGCAAGCGACTGCTGGACTATGCCAAAGGGGAGCAATCCGATGGTGACAGCATAGATCAGTACACGCCGGTGGAAACGTTGTACAACCTGGGCATGGAAGCGTATGAAGCAGGTGATTATGAGAAAGCCATTCTGTACGATACGCATGCTGCTAAAAAGGGCTATGCCCCCTCCATGAACAACCTTGCTCATATGTACTACAGTCTAGAAGGCTTCGAGGATGCTGATAAAGCTTTTTACTGGTATGAATTAGGGGCTGCGGCAGGCAACCACCATGCTATGAATGGATTAGGCTGTTGCTATCGACACGGGATAGGCACGGAGCCTGATGCCGATCAGGCTATGTACTGGATGGGCAAGGCGGCAGAACACGGTCATGCGCTGGCTCACAACAATCTTGGCGCCACCTATTATGACGGGGAGCTGGTGCCGCAAGATTTGGACAAAGCTCTCTGGCATTATGAACAGGGAGAGGTATTAGGCTCTCCGGTTTTTGAATGGCTTGGCTATTTGCATGATTCAAAAGGGAATTATGAAAAGGCGCTGCATTATTATCAGCAGGATTACGAAGCAGGCAGCGATTTCAGTGCCTATAATTTGGGGATTTTCTACAGTAATGGGTATGGTACAGCCAAAAATATCGACGCCGCCATCACATATTTTCATGCTGCTTTGGAAAGAGATTACCCGCATGCGCATATCGAGCTGGCAAGGATTTACCAGAATGAAGCGCAATATGTGGACGAGCTTCTGGCGAAACATCACCTCGAAGAAGCAGAAAAGGCAGGTCTTGATATCCCTGAGGAGCTCACACAATCGTAGAAAAAGCAAAAAGCGGATCGACAGGAAAAGTCGTCGGTCCGCTTCCAACTAACCAGCATGCTAAACAACGGCTTCCACTTCAATTTCAACGAGTAGACGCGGGTCAATCAATGCCTTGACCTCAACCATCGTAGCGACTGGCTGAATCTCGCGGAAAAACTCTCCATGTGCTTTTCCGATCTCTTCCCACTTGCTGATATCCGTTACAAACATCCGCGTTCTTACCACATGAGACAAATCAGCATCTAGTTCTCGCAATGCTTTTTCAATCGTCTCCAGGATGAACCGCGTTTGTACATAGGCATCGTCCAAACCAACGACTTCCCCGTCCTTCATGGCAGTGGTGCCAGCCACTTCAATACGGTCGCCGACTCGAATTGCGCGGCAATAGCCCACGACAGGTTCCCAAGGCGAACCCGTGAACACTTTCTTTCGATTCATAGGAGAATGCCCCTCTCTTTTCCGCAATAATAGGAATATACTACAAAAAAGAAGGGGAGTGGAGCGGATGATGGATTTTTTTCTCACCCTTTTTTCCAAGTACAAGTGCTTGATCCACACTGCGTTTGGTCATGAAGGATACATACGCGTGGTAAACAAGCTAAGTGCTCATGGCATTCGTTTTCGCACACGCATTCATTCTCATGCAGTTCGTCATTTAGGGGGAGACATGGGGATGTTGCCCCAAGAACAAGATCATAAGCAGTATGATATTTACGTGGCAAAAGAAGACGAACACCAGGCACATTTAGCGATTCATTCCCGTTGATGGGTGCCTATACGATATAATAATTGGGATTGGTAAGAAAATGGTACAAACGAGGAGGAACCAGCATGTCCGTACTAGAGGCACTCAAAAGCAGAAGAGCCGTGCGTAACTATATTCCAAAAGAAGTAGAAACTGAAAAAATCCAAGCGTTGCTAGATTGCGCAGTGCTAGCCCCGAACGACCGCTTGCGTCAACCGTGGCATTTCTACGTGATCAGAGGAGAAGCGAAGCTGCGGTTCAAGGAAATCGCGAAGGAATTTTTGCTGGAGCGTTTTCCAACCAAGCCGAATCTCGTGCAGGATTCCTTGGCTGTTCTGGAAAAAACACCGCTCGTCATTGTTGCCACCGCTGATGTGATCCCAGGGGACGAAGCATCCTCAGAGGATAATGAATACGCGGTTTGCTGCGCGATTCACTCCATGTGGCTGGCAGCGAAGGAACTGGGACTGGGCATGGTTTGGCGCACGAGAGGAGTCGGCTTGGTTCGCGACGAGCGCTTGCTGCAATTCCTTGGATCGCCCGAAAATAAAAAGGTCGTAGGCACGCTGTTCATTGGCTACCCCGAGGCAGATGCTCCGGAGAGCAGTCGGGTAGCAGCGGTAGAAAAGACGACCTGGCTGTAAAATGACACCCAACGGATGATGATTCATTGAACAGATGCTTTGTTTGTAATTATAATGAACTGCTTGAACCTCCATACGATGAAAGGGGTATACCCTCCGATGAAATATGTCCATGCTGTGGATTTCACTATGGTTATGATGACGATGATGTAACTGATAAGGAGTCTGTT
Source organism: Brevibacillus brevis NBRC 100599 (assembly GCF_000010165.1). Classification (NCBI taxonomy): domain Bacteria; kingdom Bacillati; phylum Bacillota; class Bacilli; order Caryophanales; family Paenibacillaceae; genus Brevibacillus; species Brevibacillus brevis. The sequence goes on along the minus strand of NC_012491.1, from coordinate 4,772,156 downwards.
TACAAAGCATGGAGAGATAACTGGATTCGTAATGGATGTATTTGGTTTTCAAAAGGAAGATGTCCTCAAGAAGGTTGGAATCCTGCTGAACAACTGAAAAGCATTTCCAAAAAAGAGTGAATCACTTTGCAACTAAGCCTCCTCATGGACGTATAAATGGGAAAGGTTACACCGTACATATCGAGGGGAGTTGTTTCATCAATGTTTGGAAAGCTTGCAGCAGACGCGCTCGGCTTGAGTAATGTGGGAATTGTGGTAAAACCAGCGGATTACGACAAGGTGGACGCTGATGATTACATCATGCATGAGGACCATGAGAAAATCTATTTTTTGATCAAATCAAAGTCCGACGAGTATTGCTTCACCAATCTGGGTCTAGTTCATCTGGATGGAACGAGTGCCACCAGTAAAAAACGCATGCTGCGCCGCTATTCCTACCATACACACCCGATCTCTAACGTGTATCTGGAAACAGCCGGAACCGTCGATTTGGATGTAGAAATCAAGTTCACGATGGGCAATGAGCACTACTCGATCGATGTAAACAAAAAGCATTTGGAGGAATTAAAAGACCTCTACAAAGCACTTGTGAAGATCTCCTCGACTATGCACGATAACGAACTTGCGCTCCAACATGCAAAAGAAAGCCTCCACGTCGCCCAAAGCACACTGAGTCGCGTAACTGGACAACAAGCAGACGTAGCTTCACAATTCAAGTCCATCAACCAATACACCTTCGATTGGCTGGAGGACATCCGATACAAGTATGTCGTGAAAGACTTTGGTAAAGTCTTTGAAAAATACATTCATAACTAAACAGTAGCAACTAAGAGAAAAGAGCCTCTTTAAAGAGGCTCTTTTTGTATTCAAGCGAAATCTTCGGCAAGCCCCACTCCCAAAGCAGTTCGAAACGAGCACCCCATCAGCTGTACGGGAAGGTGTGTCACATGTTTGGAAGGAGACCGCCCGACCACAGCAGCAGGAAGACAACGCTCTTTCGAGCGTTACTCCTTGTGCAAAAGCTTGCCGATCTTGAGCGCCAGCTGGATTTGAAGCATCTCTTCCGAGTTTTTCAAATCCATGTTCAAAATCTCCTTGATCTTCTCGATCCGGTAAATAAACGTATTGCGGTGAATGAACATCGCTTTGGCCGCTTCACTGACGTTTTGATTGTACAGAAAGTAATTGTCCAAGGTCACCATGAGGCTCGTACCGAACTCTTGATCATGCTCGTACAGCTTCCCCAGACGCTTCAAAAAGAAGTCTTCCAGTTCAATGTCCTTAATGTTGGAGCCCAGGAAATGATAGACGGAGTAATCATCGAAATGAGAGACGTCGCCCTTGCTGTTGAACTTTTGCATTAGGCGGATGGCTTCATGTGCTTCGGTAAAGCTCTTATGGAGAGAAGCGATGTTTTTATACTGACGTCCGACCCCAATAAAGAACAAGGTTTTCTTGATTTTATCCACGAGAGCGCTGTACAGCTCATTCGCGAATTGCTTGGCTTCACTTGCAGACACCACGGGTTTTTGCTCATTTTGTCCGATGAGGATAATGATTCGATTGTTCCGATAAAAGCAGGTGATTTCTCCAGGAGCTTTACTCGAATTGTCATAGACGAGGTCAACACACTTTTTGGCGATCCGATCCAGCTCGTATTTGCGATCGATGATATCCTCCAAATTTTCCAGCTCAATCGGCTCGATATTCATGACCATACAAAAATACATGTAGCTCGATTGCAGTCCGTGCAAATCACACAAGGTTTGCAGCGAGTCAGAGGACGTAATTTTACCTGTGAGCAAGTCATCGAAAAAGTCTTGCCTGATCTTCAGCTTCACTTCCTCGATTTCCCTCGCCTTGATCCGCTCCAGCGCCACGATCGTGGATGCCTGCTCCAACACGATGTAGTCAAATTCGGTAAGCTCCCAAACGGTTTGCCAGACGACGATGTATCCGTAGATGTGATTGGCTACAGCAACGGGTAGAATCCTGCATTTAATCTCATAATCCTTCGCATGGTAGATACGCTTGATCGACTTTTTGATCTGGCTAATATTTCGCGGCACGGACTCCGTGAAGTCACGGGTAAAAACAGGCCTGTTTTTGCTTAAGGTCAGGCAGGAGTCAAGCGGAATCGGATTGTGCCAGATTTCCGTGTAATGAAGCAGATGCCAGTCCTGGTCCAGTATAAGGATCGGGTTGTTGATCGTCTCAGACAGCTCGGAGGCGATGCGATCCAGTCCGCCGCCTTCCAGCGCAATGCGAAACAGGGCGTTATGCATGTCCAATGTTTTGCGATTCAACAAATCGTAGCGCCCGGAGGCTTTCTCGTTAATAATCGCAATCACTTTCGACAGCGTGTATTCAAAAGGTAGGGCCAAGAGCGGCAGTCCATACTTGTTGGCATGATCAATCATGTTTTGCGGGATTTGATCGAAATAGCGATGCATCTTAATGCAGAGCCCGGAGCAGTTGATCTCCGCCAATTCCTTGATAATTGTATTTTGCAGCTCGGGATTGTCCTTGAAAATATATCCAGTGGAGAGCAGTAATTCATTAGAAGACAGCCAGTCAAAAGCATCCGGGTTCTCCATGATATTGACGATGGAGATGACGTTGTTAATGCCTTGCTCTCCCGCGATGATTTTGATGCCGTCTATGGATTGAATGGTAAGCAAATCTTTGATGGTCAGCACCTTGTTCACTCCTTTGCCACAAAGGGATTCCTGTAATTGTGCAATGTGCACAAGTGAACCTCGATTTTTTTAGTTTCCATACACAATGACGATTCCATCCACCCTGTCTAAAATAATGATGTAAGTACGTGGTGCTTGTCTAATTGTTTTTTGAAAAGCAAGCACCGAGCCAATCTTGGCGGGTTGTTCAATCACGAGATCATGGAGGGCTTACTATGACAGACAAAAGCGTAGTACAAGCATTTCTCGAGGCAGCGGCTGAGGGGAATATCGAAGCACTGAAAAAGCATCTGGAGCAGGGCGTAGATATTAACGCAAGAAACAGACAAAAGCGTACAGCGATTCTGACTGCTGCGATGAACGACAAATTGGAAGCGGTATCGTTTTTGGTAGAAGCAGGTGCAGATGTAGATTTGCAGGATGAGACATGCTTCAACCCGTTCTTGTTCGGTTGCATCAACGGCAAGCTGGAGCTCGTCAAAATGATGATCAAGGCAGGAACAAACCTGGAGCTGTTGACTCGTTTTGGTGGCGTAGGGATTACCCCAGCGTCCGAAAAAGGTCATGTGGACATCGTACGTGAGCTCGTAACGACGACTGACATCAATGTAAACCATACGAACTTTGTGGGCTGGACACCACTTATCGAAGCGATCATCTTAGGTGATGGCGGTGAAAAGCAACAAACGATCATCAGGCTGTTGATTGAGCATGGCTGCAATGTGCACATGGTAGATAAATACGGCGTAACACCGCTTGAGCTTGCGAGAAGAAAAGGCTACACCGAGATCGAAAACATCTTGCTGGAAGCAGGAGCAAAGTAAAGCGTCCCATGTACATCCAGGCGTTGTCTGGCGATGCTGGTTTCCTTGAGCGTTTGACACGAGCAAACTTTAGCGGGACCGTACACAGTACTTTTGAGCGCACGATCAATCTGAAATGCAGCGAAAACGGGGAATTGTACACCATTGGCAACCATCAGCTAGACAATGCACCGAACACGCTCATCATTGATGTAAAAGGCTTTTCAGAGCTGGGGCTACCCGTTAATACTCCGGTCATTACGGAAGATGGCACGCTCGTTATCGGATCGGATTTGCGAATATGGATTCAGCAAGCAGCAAAGTGGGAAGGGGTCCTTCCTTCCTATCCTTGTGATATAGAAGCCGTAGAAGTATTGCGCCGAAATGTGGCGTTCACGAAAAACTACGTAGACGAATACGGCAAGACGGGGGGCATGAAGATGTCCTCCCAACCTGCCAGTCCGTTTGAGAAAGAGATGTCCCGTATGCTGATCCAGCGTGCAGATATGCTTTCCGACGATCTGGCGAACAAACGCATAGAGTCAGCTACTCAGCATGCGATAAGTCTTATCGGACTGGGGCCGGGGTTAACACCATCGGGTGACGATTTTTTAGTGGGATTGTGCAGTGTATACAAAATGCAAAACATTTCCTCTTGTTTGTCATGCCCATTTTTCGATGAAATCGTCCGTTCGTCCCAAGTATTAACGAACGAAATCAGTGCGATCACGCTGAAAAAAGCAGCCCATGGACAAGTAAGAGAGTCGCTAAATGACCTGCTTTCATGCATGATATCCGGCTCCTTGGAAGAGCTTGTCCCTGCTTTAGACAAAATCATCAGGATCGGCTCGTCGTCGGGTACGGATATCCTGCTTGGCATCCTATGTGGTTTGGAACGAAATCTAGAAGCTGGAGGTAATGTATGTCTACCAAAGTCGTAATCAAGCAAAGCACGTATTTTGACTCGGTGTCCCTGATGTCTCTCTCTACAAAAGCGAATCAAATTGAAGGTGTCGAACAAGCGGTTATCGCGATGGGAACCGACATGAATAAAGAGGTGTTGAAAAACGTCGGTTTGCTCACACCTGAGCTGGAAGCAGCAAAAACGAGCGACTTGATGATCGTCGTGAAGGCAGCGACAGACGAGCTGTGCGAAAGTGCTCTCATCGCCATCGAAGAGCTGTTCAAGAAAAAAGGCGGCAGCAAATCTGCAACAGAGATCAAATACTCCACGATTGATTCTGCGGCAGCCAGCATTCCAGAGGCAAACCTCGCTGTTATCTCGGTAAACGGTGCATTCGCAGCGAGAGAAGCGAGAAAAGCATTGGAAAACGATCTGCATGTCATGTTGTTCAGCGATAACGTGAGCATCGAGGAAGAAATCGCCCTCAAGCAATTCGCGCATGAAAAAGGTCTCTTGATGATGGGGCCTGACTGCGGTACAGCGATTATCGGCAATGTGGCGCTGTGCTTCGGAAACGCGGTGAGAAAAGGCAACATCGGGATCGTAGGTGCATCTGGTACAGGCAGCCAAGAGGTGAGCGTGCGTATTCACGACTTCGGCGGCGGTATCACGCAGCTGATCGGTACAGGCGGTCGCGACCTATCCGAGCAAGTCGGCGGCATCATGATGCTCGATGGAATCAAAGCACTGGAAGAGGATGAGGCGACAAAGGTCATCGTGCTCATTTCCAAGCCACCAGCAGCAAGTGTACAGGAAAAAGTGTTGGCGCAAGTGAAAAGCTGCAAAAAACCTGTGGTTGTGTACTTCATTGGTGGAGAAGAAACGCCAGTTTTGGAAGCAGGCGGACATTTTGCAAAGACGAGCAAGGAAGCAGCAATCAAAGCAGTTGTGCTGGCTGGTGCCAACGAGGACGAGCTTAACAAGCGTGCGCTCAACTGGCCGCTGATTGAAGAAGTGCGGGCAAAGCTGACACCGGAACAAAAATACGTTCGCGGGCTGTTCTGCGGCGGTACGCTGTGCGACGAAGCCATGTACCTCGCTATGGACAAGTATGAAGATGTATACAGCAACATCCAAAAGAAAGCAGACTACAAGCTGAAAAATATCCATGAGAGCAAGGCTCACACTTTCCTCGACATGGGCGATGACGACTTTACAAATGGCAAGCCGCACCCAATGATCGATCCTTCCACGCGCATCGCAAGATTTTTGGAAGAAGCAAAAGATCCTTCCGTCGGCGTCATTCTGATGGACTTCATCTTAGGCTTCGGCTCCCATGAAGATCCTGTCGGCGTGATGCTGCCAGCGATCCTGGAAGCAAAAGCGAATGCTGCCAAGGAGGGCAGACACCTGGAAATCCTGGGCTACGTGCTGGGTACAGACCTCGATACACCGAACTTTGATGAGCAAGTGAAGAAGCTGATGGATGCGGGCGTAACGATTGCAAGCAGCAGCACGAACGCAGGTCTTCTGGCTAGAGAATTTGTTGCGAAAGGGGAATAATCATGAGCAAAATCAACGAGCTGTTTAACGGGAAAATTCATGCAATCAACGTAGGGATTGAGTTTTTCAAAGACGATATCATCAAGCAAAATGCGAATGCGTCTCACCTGGATTGGAAGCCACCAGGCGGTGGAAAGCCTGAGCTGATCAACGCTCTCGATAGACTGGAAAATGCAGCTGTCGCCGAGAAAATCGCTGCGGCAAACAAGCTGGCGGTAGAGCGTATCATCAACTCCCAGCCGATGCTTGTTGGCTTCGACCAAGCGATCAATGTGGTACCAGGTATGACGAAAACCACAATTCTCCACGCAGGTCCGCCGATCACTTGGGACAAAATGTGCGGCTCAATGAAAGGTGCTGTAACCGGAGCAATCGTATTCGAGGGCTTGGCAAAAGACATCGAGGAAGCTGAACAGGTAGCTGCTTCCGGCGCAATCACGTTCTCTCCATGCCACGAGCACAACTGCGTAGGCTCCATGGCAGGTGTGACATCCGCTTCAATGTTCATGCATGTGGTGAAAAACAAAACGTATGGCAACGTCGCTTACACCAACCTTAGTGAGCAAATGGCTAAAATTTTGCGCATGGGTGCCAACGATGAAAGTGTTATCGCCCGCCTGAACTGGATGCGCGATGTATTGGGACCAATGCTGCGTGATGCAATGAAAATCGCTGGCGAAATCGATCTTCGTCTTATGCTGGCGCAAGCGCTGCACATGGGTGACGAATGCCACAACCGCAACAACGCAGGTACGAGCCTGTTGATTCAAGCGCTGACTCCGTACATTTTGGAGACAGATTTCACAAAAGAACAGAAGCGCGAAGTATTCGACTTCGTCGCAAGCAGCGATTACTTCTCTGGCCCGACATGGATGGCTCTGTGCAAATGCGCACTTGACGCAGCGCACGGTATTGAGAACAGCACGATTGTCACCACGATGGCCCGTAATGGCGTTGAGTTCGGTATCCGTGTAAGCGGTATGGCTGGCAACACCTGGTTTATAGGGCCAGCACAAAAGGTAATCGGTCCGATGTTTGCAGGCTACAAGCCAGAGGATTCCGGCTTGGATATCGGGGACAGTGCGATCACCGAAACATACGGGATTGGTGGCTTCGCGATGGCGGCAGCTCCAGCGATTGTTGCACTCGTAGGCGGAACGGTTGAAGAAGCGATCGGCTTCTCTACCACGATGAAAGAAATCACGACAGCAGAAAATCCAAACGTCACAATTCCACTCCTAGACTTCCAAGGTGTCGCAACAGGAATCGATATTCGTCAGGTGATCCAAACTGGCATCCTGCCGATTATCAACACGGCCATCGCGCATAAAGACGCAGGTATCGGCATGATCGGTGCGGGTATTACATATCCGCCAATGGAAGCTTTTGAAAAGGCATTGCTCGCAGTGACGGAAACGATTAGCCAATAGCTTTTCATCCTAGGTGACTCAGCTTTCGCAGCAAAAGAAGGTTGCGAAAGCTGGGTTGAAAGAGGAAGGTGAATGAACATGGGACAGGCAAACGTAAAGGAATCATATGAAGAATTCAAGTCCTATGGATACGCGGACGATATTTTGCCAAAGACTTCCGAAAATCGAGATTGGGGCACCTTTAACTACGTAACCGTATGGATGGGCGCTGTGCATAATCTCATGTCGTACATGACGGTAGCCGGATTCTTTGTCCTCGGATTATCCGTTCCGCAAGTCTTGTGGGCAGTCATGATTGCTGCCTTGATCGTTTCGGCGGGCTATGTGTTGAATGGCTATGCGGGAACAAAGTACGGGATTGGCTATTCGATGCTGCTGCGCAGCTCCTTTGGTGTAAAAGGCTCGATCATTCCTGCTATATGTCGCGGGCTTATCGCTGGGGTCGTGTTTTTTGGGACAAAAACAATTATTGGCGCACAATCCTTTAATGTCATTTTTGAGAAAATATTCCCTGGCTATAAGAGTATGGTTCCAGGCTTTGATTTTCTCGGATTAGATTTCCCGACCATGCTTTCTTATGTGATCCTCTGGGTCATTACAGTTGGATTGTTTTTAGGTGGAATGAAAATTCTCAGTCTGTTTAGTAAATGGTCTTCACCGATCATCTATATTTTCATCGTAGGTGCAGCGATTTGGGCGATCAGCGTTGCTGGCGGATTTGGTCCAATCTTTGCTTATGCTCCTGCCAAACCGATGGAGAATTGGCTTGTATTTATCGCATGTGTAAGTGCATTGGTATCGAACTGGGGTGGCCCGATTGTAAATATCGCAGACCTTACGCAAAGGGCAAAACACCCGAAAGCTCCGATGATTGGTCTGCCGCTTGGAATGATTGCATCCTACATCTTGTTTGGAATTACGTGTGTAGGATTGTTGGTTGGGACGCAAATCGCGTTTGGCATCAAGGACTTTAATGTAGTCGTTGCCATTGATCAAATTGGGAATCCTGTTGCCGTCATTATCTTGTTGCTGGCACTGAATATAGGTTCGACGAGCTATGTTGTGTTTGGAAATTTGCTTCCATCTGGACTGCAAATGACAGCGCTTCTTCCGAAAATGTTTACAGTGAAATCAGCAGCTATTTTGACAGCTGTATTGGGGACTGTCATTTTACCTTGGAAGCTGGTTAATGGTACGGCGGCGCTGTATATGTTCTATAGCTTTATCGGCTCCATGTACGGTCCGATTACGGGGATCATGCTAGTCAGTTTCTTCATTGAAAGAAAAAGAAGGCTAGATTTATCTGCAATCTACGTAAAACCGGGTGAAAACGGAGAATACAAAAACGGCTTTAATATGGTGGCATGCGGCGTATTGATCGTCAGCTTCTTGATTACGCTATCCGGCTCTTTCTTGCCAAATGTGCCACTATTGGCAAACATCAGCAAGTCAGCATTCCTTAGCGGGTTGATCATATCCGGCGTTTTATATGCGCTGTGCTATAAATGGAACAAACCAAGTACGATCACGCAGAGTGAAACAGCTGCAAAAGCATCTTAACAAAGGGAGAAGTGCCCAGTGGAAAAACTCGTTATTGTTGCTATCGGCGGCAACTCATTAGTTAAGGATAATGGTCGCAACACGATTCAAGACCAATATGAAGCCGTATGTGAAACCGCAGTAAATATAGCAGATATGGTGCAGGAAGGGTACAACGTTGTCGTTACTCACGGCAACGGACCGCAGGTTGGATTTGCTTTGCAACGATGCGAAATCGCCAATGAAGTGTCCGGGATGCCTACGATCCCGCTGGTCAATTGCGTGGCGGATACGCAGGGCGGAATCGGCTACCAAATCCAGCAGGCACTCACCAACGAATTTGCCAAAAGAGGAATCAACAAAAAGGTTGCTAGCGTAATCACACAGGTAGAAGTTAGCAAGGATGATCCGAACTTCCAAAATCCAACGAAGCCAGTCGGCTCCTTCTTCACGCTGGAGCAAGCGGAAGAGATGCGCAAAGAGCATCCAGACTGGGTATTTATCGAGGATTCCGGTCGCGGTTACAGAAGAGTGGTTCCATCCCCTAAGCCAATCGACATCGTGGAAAAAGACGCAATCAAATCGTTGATCGAAGCGGGATATGTGGTAGTCGCTGTTGGCGGCGGTGGTATTCCGGTGGTGAAATCGGGCGAAAATACGTACGATGGGATTGATGCTGTCATCGACAAAGATTTTGCCACCAGCTTACTGGCAGAACAAATCGAGGCACAGACCTTGATCATTACGACAGGTGTTCCGCAGGTATGCATTAACTTCGGCAAGCCGAATCAAAAGGCGCTGGAGCGCATCACGGTAGAGGAAACGAAGCAATACGTTCGTGAAGAGCATTTCGCAAAAGGCAGCATGCTGCCAAAGATTGAGGCCAGCCTGAGCTTTTTGGAGAAAAACGGGTCAAGCGTGATCATTACGAACCCAGAGAGCTTAAAGGATGCGATTACGAACAAAGCAGGGACACACATCGTAAAATAAAGGCCTCTTAAGGGAGTATGCAAGTCTATGGATTACATGAAGCTGGCAGTGGAAAAAACGCTGGAAGGTATGAACAACAAGCTTGGCGGACCTTTTGGAGCGGCTGTCGTGAAAGGGAACGAAATCATCGCTGTATGCAGCAATCGCATGATGGCAGATATGGACCCGTCCCAGCACGCAGAGATGGTAGCCATTCGTGAAGCGTGCAAGGCGCTCGGTACGATGGACCTGGCAGGCTGCGAAATTTACGCGACATGCGAGCCTTGCCCGATGTGTGTAGGTGCCATCATTTGGTCCGGGATCAAGGTTGTTCATTACTGCTCGACTGCGGAGGATGCGCATGAGAACGGCTTTTCGGACAAGCATCTACGCGACTATTTTTCCGGTAAGGATCAGAGTGTTTTGAACATGATCAAGGTGGAGAAGCGTGAGGACTGTGATCAGTTGTTTGCGCACTTTCATCGGCTGAACAAAGACTAGATAGCAGACAAGAAATACGGATGTTCGGAGCATGAAAAAAGGGCCTTATAAGGGCCCTTTTTCAGCGTATAGGAATTTATAAGTTTGGTGTGTGCGAAAGCCCGTATCCTTTCGATAGGCGGTTATTCGTTCTGAGATAACGGTTGTGACATCTTGAAAGAACAATCACAATGATCATTCTACCGTTTTATAAGGTACCGATGAACCAACAAAGCTGGTGAGAAGAAAAAGCACAGAGCTCGTAGACCTTGACAACGCCTACCCAGTCGGAACTTCCAAAAGGGGACCAGCTTGTCGAACACTTCTTCCTTGAGAAACTTCCGCCCGTAGGGTGGCTTTGGCTCGACGGTCCCCTTTTGGAAGTGGAGACGGACATTCAATCCCCCAGCTGGCGTGTCAGAGTCGAAGAGAACTGTGCTTTTTCTTCTCCTCCGCTATGTTGACTCAAACCAAATTTTTTTGTGAGATATGTTTTCTTATCATGTGACAATCATTTCCAAATATCGTCTTATTGTGTGAGCTTCAACGTCAAGAAAAGATGGAGGATACACGTATGACCTCGACCTCTCAAAGGCGTTATCCTGTACTGGCAAGTAGCGCACTCCTAACAGCCACACTGCTCCTGTCACCAGCCTCGGGTACAGTCATGGCAAATCAGACAGGGAACCAACAAGCAGAAGCTCCCCTTCAGGAAAATCAGTTAAGCGAAAAGGCAAAACGAACGGAGCAAAAGCTGCAAATGCTCTTCCCAGCGCTCGATGACACATCAAGATATATTACCTTGGAAACGAAAGACCAGCCTGTGTACGAGATCCGTTATGAAAAAAATAATGAATTCTTTGCCAGAGCCTATATCCATGCAGAAACCGGGAAACTGCTCACCTATTTATTGGATGACAAGGATCTTGAAATTGCTGATGACAAGCTGGCCTATAAGAGCGCCGATACCTTCATGGAGGGGTGGATCGGTGAAATGCGCAGCCTGTACAAGGTAACGCGAGCTCCTGTAGGCGATGTCATCTATAGCCGCCATGTAAATGGCATCGAGGTAGTTGGCGATGAGTTTCGGTTGTCAGTAAACAGTGCGGGACAGGTAACCCACGTTTCGGAAGGAGAAAACACGCTGACAAACATCAATCCAGCTGACTTCCGCCCCCCAGCCCAGGCGATGAAGAAAGATCAGCTCAGCCGCTGTATCCCACCCCTACTGCAACTCATGTACAAGACTGGTGAAAATCAGACCGATCTCGTCTACTCCGCTGTATTCTCCGGTTATGTGGACGCAGTAACAGGAGCTGAGCTGATCACTAATCGGCAATACAGAACCTGGAGGTGGAAACCAACCTCCCTCACGCCTGGTGGAAAGGTAGTAAAGGTGAAGAATGAGCAGGAGGCAAAGCGGATTTACGAAAGCGAGTTTGGTATCAGCCTGAAGGGTAGTATCTTCAATAGCAATGGCGGCAATAGCGAGATGGAAAGGGTCTATTTTTCGCCTGATTTTAGTGAGTATTTGTATACGAAGGATGACGTTGTGATCGGATTTAAAAGCTATTCGAACACCCAAACCGAAAAAGGAAAGACAATATTATCGGAAAAGCAGCTTCTTGCGAAAGCTGTTCAGTTCCTGCAGCCATATCTCAAACAGGAAGAAAAGGAGTTCTACTACAGGGTGACTCCTGATTGGAAGAATCCTGATAGGGGGAATCCACATCAGTATGTAGTAGAGCTTGTGCCATCAGTTGAGGGACTTCCGCTGGAATATGGACGAAGCATTGGTATTGGTGTGAATGGAGTCACAGGGAAAATCACCGAGTACTATCAACAACTCGACCAAAAGCCTGCCAAGCTCCCGGATAAGAGGAAGGCTGTCTCCATAGATGCAGCAGCCAAGGCCTTGCTGGCGAAACCCACCGAACTGTTATACATCTACCCATTTATTAATGGAAAGAGGTTGGCAAAACCGGTCCTTGCCTATTCAATTGATCTTAACGATATCGATATCAATGCCCTGACAGGTAAGTTCAAAGAGTAGGTAGTAAATGGTCAGTTAGATTATTGTTTCGTCATGTAGAGGATGTTGTCATGCAGAAACTGGTATGTTAAAATCGTGCTGACAATTAACGATAGGAGATGAAGAGGATAATGTAATCATTCTTGCCACTTTTTTAAAGAATAAAGCAAAATTTGTCTTATTCTTTATTGGCAAGATCGTTACCTTATTCTTTTCACTCAGAAAATATATCCTTTTTATACCCTGCAATGGGTTGGATGTGCCGTATTTTTTGAGCTACAAGAAAGGTAACTTTCTTGTAGCTCTTTTTTATTCTGACAAGAGATAAACCATTTCAGGAGGATGAAAGCGATGGAGATTGAGGTTGTAGATGATTATGTGAATCGGTTCCTATTGTGTGAAGCGGTTCACAAAAAAACAAATCGGTTGCCGGAGATTTACCTATTTATCGACAGATGCACGTAGATGAATGTGTCATAGTGCCAATTGACGGTTGCTTTATATGGTTTCTCCGGCGATAAGGAGAAGACATGAAACTAACCTCGAAATATGAAACGATTCGGCGAATCTTGTCCGAATGCAAGCAGCCTGAGTATCGGTATGCTCAGATTATGGACGCCATTTTCAAGCAAAACATCGGCGAATACGAACGGATGACCATCCTACCCAAATTTTTGCGCGACGAGTTGAATCGGATACTTGGACCGAACGTTTGCAGTATCGCTCCGGTAAAGGAGCTCACGTCGAAACAGGTTAGCAAGGTGCTGTTTGCGATTCCGGGCGACGAACAGGTCGAGGCCGTACGACTTACTTATGAACGGGGGTGGAAATCGTATTGTATTTCCACACAGTGCGGCTGCGGATTCAGGTGCAAGTTTTGTGCTACCGGTACCATTGGTCTGAAACGAAATCTGACCGCCGACGAAATTACCGACCAATTGCTGTACTTTCGTTTGAACGGCCACTCTTTGGACAGCATCTCATTCATGGGCATGGGAGAGGCGCTCGCCAACCCGCATATTTTTGAGGCCATGACGATATTGACCGACCCGTATCTCTTCGGTTTAGGACATCGACGAATTACGATTTCCACGATCGGCCTGTTGCCGGGGATTGACAAGCTGACTCGGGAGTTCCCCCAGGTCAATCTAACCTTCTCGCTGCATTCACCGTTCGACGATCAGCGAAGCGAGCTGATGCCGATCAACGACCGATTTCCAGTCCGTGACGTACTGATAGCATTGGATCGTCACATCAGGGAAACAGGGAGAAAGGTATATATTGCGTATATTCTTCTTCGTGGAGTAAACGACTCGACAGCGCATGCGGAAGCAGTTGCCGAGTTGCTAAGGGGAAGGGGAGCTTGGGAACATCTCTACCACGTTAACCTGATTCCATTCAATTCGACCGAAGTTACGCCAGACAGCTATCGGCAATCCGATCCTTCGCGGATTAAAGCGTTTGTTCGGATCTTGAAGTCAAGGGGGATAAGCGTCACGGTCCGAACTCAATTCGGATCGGACATAAACGCGGCATGCGGCCAGTTATACCGCTCTGAATAATCGATGGGGGTCTTCCTATGAAAAAGACTTATGAAAACAGCTCTTTTTCATAAAGGTGATTGGGCTATTTATGTGTCGCTCTAGATGGGGGATGGTGGTATATTGGATCATAATGGAAACGCTAACAACAAAGGAGAGTAGAGAACAATGAAAACAATCGGATTAATTGGCGGCATGAGCTGGGAGTCCTCCTTGGTCTACTACCGTTTGATCAATGAAACCGTGAAGGAGCGACTGGGCGGTTTGCATTCAGCAAAAAGCATCCTGTATTCCGTTGATTTTGCCGAGATCGAAGAAATGCAACGAGAAGGACGATGGGAAGAAGCTGGCGAGCGGATGGCGCTTGCGGCGAAAAGTCTCGAAGCGGCAGGAGCCGACCTGATTGTTCTCTGCACAAATACGATGCACAAGCTGGCGTATGCCATCGAGGAAGCGACCAGCTTGCCTTTTCTTCATATCGCGGATGCGACAGCGCAAGCGATCACGAACCACGGACATAAACGAGTGGCACTGCTTGCGACGCGATTTACGATGGAGCAGGATTTCTATACAGGGCGTCTGCGTGATGTTCATGGATTAGAGGTACTGCTACCGGATGAACAAGAGCGAACGCTCGTCCATGAGATTATTTACAATGAGCTGTGTGTCGGGATCATTCGCGAAGAATCCAAGCGTAATTACCAGGCGATCATTGAGCGATTGGTCAAGGAAGGCGCTGAGGCAGTCATCCTCGGTTGCACGGAAATCGGTCTATTGATCACAGCCCAAGATTGCACGGTCCCGGTCTTTGATACGACTGCGATTCATGCAGAGGCAGCTGTGGAGGCTGCTTTGCGGTAGAGCAAAGGCAAAAAATAAAAGACTGAGTTCATTCCATTTGCTACTAGAATGGATGACTCAGTCTTTTTTTTTGTGCAATCGTACATGTTTTTATTTGTCCTTGATTAAATCCGAAATCAAGATACCGTTTATTTTCAATCCAGTAATGTCGCAATCCGTTATTTCTACATTAGATAAATCACAATTTCTGAATTGCCCATTTGAAAGATTACAGCTATGAAAACTTACGGGTTTGTATTGCCCATCGTGATTATAATTTCCGTCTCCCTCCATAGGAAGAACCACATTGTGAAATTCTGTTCCAAACAAATGGACGTGGTCAATAACAGCGTGGCTGAAATTCGCATGCTGAATGCCTGCACCTGACAAGTTTGCGTTGGAGACTTTGAGTCCACTCATATTCACATCATTCAAAGTCATTTGACTTATATTTACGTTATTCATTGTGGTCTTCGCCAAGCTGACATTATCCATGTCAAGTTCCTCAGCATTAACCTCCTGCCATTTAGACCTTGATATATCCGCCATTTGCAAGTCTAACGGTTCCGCCTTCAAGTTCATACTCATATCTCCCTTTGCATGATAATAATGAGGCATTTGTAACTTCGACATACACCTTGTTTTTCCTGTATTACCCAGTTGCGTTTTCTGCTCTCCCAAGAAATCTTCTGAAACCAAAAAAACACAACCAAAAACACATAAAAACAATCAATTTACGTTGCGTTCATATCTGCTTAATATTTTCCCCGTAAGATTGGTGTCGTAGGAACCAAGAAATGAACATTCCGCAAAGAGGAGAGGTTCTCATGAAGAAATGGCATTATCCTTTACTTGCTTCCGTTCTATCAATCGCGTTTTTAGCAGGATGTGGACAAGCACCAGGGTCACAACCAAACACACAAACTTCCACAAAGGAAAGTACAAACGCCTCAGGTGAGATTACAGTGTATACGGCGCTGGAGGATGACCAGATCAAAACGTATTTGGAATCCTTCAAAGCGAAATATCCAGATGTAAAGGTCAATATCGTCCGCGATTCTACAGGGATCATCACAGCAAAGCTGCTGGCGGAAAAAGATAATCCACAAGCAGACGTCGTATGGGGAACAGCAGCGACAAGCCTGCTTGTACTCGAACAGCAAGGCATGCTCGAAAGCTATTCGCCGAAAGGGATCGAGAAGGTATCCCCGGAGTTTAAGGATTCCAAGGAACCTGCAAGCTGGGTAGGAATCGATGCATGGGAGACTGCGATCGCGGTCAATACCAAGGAATTGGAAAAACGCAATTTGCCTATCCCGCGTTCTTACGAAGACCTGATCAAGCCGGAGTACAAAGGGCTGATCGTGATGCCGAATCCAGCATCTTCTGGAACTGGGCTTCTCACCGTCAACGGAATCATGCAATTAAAAGGGGAGAAAGAAGGCTGGGCGTACCTCGACAAGCTGCATGAAAACATGGCGATCTACACGCATTCCGGCTCGAAGCCAGCGAAAATGGCCGCATCGGGAGAGTATCCAATCGGTATTTCCTTTGGCTACCGTTCGATTACGGAGAAGAAAAAAGGCGCACCAGTGGAAGTCGTCTTTCCAACAGAAGGCTCAGGCTGGGACGTAGAGGCGAATGCCTTGATGAAAAAGAGTCAAATCAAGCCAGAATCCAAGCTGTTCTTGGACTGGGCAATCTCGGATGAAGTCATGAAAGCTTATAACCAGAACTTCGCCATCGTCAGTGTCAAGCAAGAAGGCGCGACACTCCCGGAAGGCTACGCAGTAGATCCGATCAAGCAATTAATCAAGCTCGACCTGAATCAAGCCGCACAAAATCGCGACAACGTCTTGGCGGAGTGGGAAAAACGATACGCGACCAAGAGTGAACCCAAGTAAGCAGCGAGGAGAACAGCATGACACAATTCTATCTATCCATTCAAGGGGTCAGTAAACGCTTTGGTTTGTTTGCCGCATTGGAGCACATTTCCATCGAAATTGACAAGAATGAATTTGTTTGTCTGCTCGGTCCCAGTGGCTGCGGTAAAACAACATTACTGAGAATGCTGGCTGGATTGGAACAGCCGACAACAGGCAAGATGATTCTGGGAGGCAGGGAGATTACTTCTCTGCCTCCTGCAAAACGAAACATTGCGATGATGTTCCAGTCGTACGCCTTGTTTCCCAATTTGACGGCTGCCGAAAACATTGCCTTTGGCCTGCAAGAAAAGAAGCTAGGGAAAAAAGAGATCGCAGCCAAAGTAGAAGAGGCGCTAGACATGGTTGATTTGTCTCATGCCGCCGCCAAATATCCCAGCCAGCTCTCAGGCGGTCAACAGCAGCGAATTGCCTTGGCGCGAGCAATTGCACTATCGCCGGATATCTTGCTTTTAGATGAACCACTATCCGCATTGGATGCAAAGGTAAGACAAAAGCTGCGCCGGGAGATTCGGCGTTTGCATGAGCAGTACGGCATGACAACAGTGATGGTCACCCATGACCAGGATGAGGCATTGACCATGGCAGACAAGATCGTCGTCATGGATCACGGAGAGGTCGTTCAGGTAGGTACACCCGAGGAGATCTATAACAGACCAGCGACTCCGTTTGTTGCTGATTTTATCGGAGCGATCAACTTTTTTGAGTACAGTCGCTTTGAAAATGCGCAATCTGATCCGAATCGCTTACTTGCGATCAGACCGGAGCATGTGCGGCTTTTGCAGCAAGAATCCGAATGCACCATGCCTGCGACTATTTCCGAAATAGAATTTCGCGGTGCTTTTTACCGAATCTTTCTGGAGTGGCAAGAGGAAGGTCAGATAAAAAAAGAGCATCTGACAATCGATTTAATAGCGGCCGAGGCACAAAGACTTGGAATTGCCCGAGGCAAAAAGATGTGGCTGGAGTTTCCGCTAGAGAATTTGCTGACATTTGAGCATGCGCCAACCATAGAGGAACAGGAGTGAGCAGCATGAAGGAAATGACATCGATCTTCGATGGAAAAGCCCTGCAAAAGTGGCTCATCGGCCTTGTCGTTCTTGGATTGTCAGCGAGTGTCCTGTTGCCACTTGGCCAGCTGTTTTCCAAAGCATTCTATAACAAGAACGGTCAGTTCATCGGCCTGGACAATTTCGTTACGTATTTTTCCACCCCAGCACTGGCAGGGTCGCTGAATAACACCTTGTATATTTCTGGGATGACCACGCTGATTGCAGTCACACTCGCTTTTTTGTTCGCGTATGCCTTGACGCGCAGCGGGATTCGCGGAAAACGAGTCTTTCGGGCGATCGCGCTGCTGCCACTGTTTGCGCCCACGATGATGCACGGAATCGCCCTGACCTACCTTTTTGGGAATCAAGGGCTGGTGACGACAGGGATCTTTGGATTACTCCCGTTTCAATGGGACATCGATCTGTACGGCCCAGTGGGAGTTATCTTAGCGGAGATCGTCTATGTTTTCCCACAAGCGTATTTGATTCTCGCAGTTTCCCTAGCTTTTGCCGACTATCAATTGTACGAAGCGGCGGATACGCTCGGAGCGAACCATTTGCGCAAGTTTTTTGTAGTGACGATTCCCAGCGTGAAATACGGTATCGTCAGCGCCTGCTTTGTTTGTTTTACTCTCTCGTTTACTGACTTCGGAGCACCAAAGGTTGTCGGCGGACAGTTTTCCGTACTGGCAACAGACGTCTACAAGCAGGTCATCGGTCAGCAAAATATGACGATGGGCGCAACGGTTGGGCTGCTATTGATCATTCCTGCTCTCGTAGCGTTTGTCGTGGACCGGATTGTTGAGCGAAAGCAGCATGCGGCTGTAACAGCCAAGTCCAAACCGTATCGAATCAAGGAAAATCGTTTGCGCGACACGTTTTACTTTATTCTTTGTTTGAGCGTCAGCGGATTTTTGCTGCTTCTCATGGCTGCGGTGGTACTAGCTTCTTTCATTAAAGTATGGCCGTACAATCTGACTTTCGGCTTGGATCATTATGACTTTTCCAACGTAGCTGGAGAAGGGATCGAGCCACTGTGGAACAGCATTCTCGTCGCCTTGCTGACGGCAGTGATCGGGACGGCGGTGACGTTTATTACGGCCTACACCATAGAAAAGTCCCAAGTGTGGAAGGGGCTTCGCCAAGCTGGATACTTCCTGTCGATTCTCCCGCTGGCATTGCCGGGGATGGTCATTGGGCTAGCGTACATTTTCTTCTTCAATAATCCGGCGAATCCATTTCACGGTATGTACGGAACGATCTGGATTTTGATTTTGGCGAACGTTATTCATTTTTTCGCAGTTGGTTTTATTACAGCAACGAGCGCATTGAAAAAGCTCGATCCCGAATTCGAGCAGGCGGCAGAATCCATGGGGATCCCGCAGACAAAGCTATTGTGGCGCGTCACGATTCCCGTCTGTATGCCGGCAATTGTCGAGATGGCGGTGTACTTTTTCATCAACTCGATGGTGACGATCTCGGCGGTTGTTTTTCTGTACGCAGCAGATTTCAAATTGGCATCTGTCTCCATCGTGAACATGGATGACGCAGGGGATGTGGCTCCGGCAGCAGCGATGTCGGTATTGATTGTCTTCCTCAACATCCTCGCACGTGCTGGTGCAGAATGGATCGCATCCAAACTTCGCAAGCGGACAACAGGGTCCTACCAAGAGAAAGGTCAGGTGGCATAAAGCATGAAAGCAGTAGTATTTGATTGGGCAGGAACGATGGTAGATTACGGATGTTTCGCTCCTTTAGCTGTCTTTTTACAGGTGTTCAAAAAACGGGGGATCGAGCTGACAGCAGCAGAAGCGCGCGAACCGATGGGGATGCTCAAGCGCGATCATATCCAGGCGCTTTGCAAAATGGAGCGGGTAGCAGCGTTATGGCAAGAGCGTTACGGTCGACTTCCGAATGAAGCGGATGTGGACGAATTGTACGCTGACTTCGAACCGATGCTGATGGCTACGCTGCACGAATATGCCACTCCTGTTCCGGGAGCAATTGAATTGGTAGGACGTCTGCGTGAGCAGGGCTTCAAAATCGGCTCGACCACAGGCTACACAAGAGAAATGATGAATGTGGTAGCAGCATCGGCTAAACAACAGGGCTACGAGCCGGACGTACTGATCACCCCAAGTGAAGTGCCTGCAGGACGTCCATATCCATGGATGTGCTATCAAAATGCGATCCTTCTGGACGTATATCCAATGAACGAGATAGTCAAGGTCGGTGATACGACGAGCGATATGAAAGAAGGCAGAAACGCCGGAATGTGGACCGTTGGCGTTCTGAAGGGTGGAAGCGAGCTCGGTCTGTCCTTGGAGGAAGTGACGAGCATGCCACAGGAAGAGCTGGATAAAAAACTGGCTATCGCAACAGAACGACTGATGGCAGCGGGTGCGCACTACGTGATCGAGGAGATCGGATGCTTGGATGAGGTGCTGAAAAAGATCGAGATGCGTCATGCAGAAGGAGAGAGACCATGAATCAGACAAGACCAACCGATAATCCGTACTTGTTGCTCACCCCCGGGCCATTGACCACTTCCCCAACCGTACGCGAGGCGATGCTGCGGGACTGGTGCACGTGGGATCGTGATTACAATGAACTGGTACAGGCAATCCGCCAAAAGCTCGTCCGATTGGCAACTTCGCAGGTAGAGGATTATACGAGCGTTTTGATACAAGGTAGCGGGTCCTTTTGTGTGGAAGCGGTGGTGAGCAGTGCGATTCCCGCAGACGGCAAGCTGCTCGTCCTGACGAATGGTGCATACGGGGATCGGATCGTGGAAATGGCACAAATTCATGGAATCCCGACGGAGGTCATTGATTTTGGCGAAGTGACAAAAGCCGATGCAGAGGCATTGGAGCAGAAACTAGCGGCGGATGCAACGATCACGCATGTGGCTGTCGTGCATTCAGAAACGACAACAGGCATGCTCAATCCCATCAAAGAAATCGGTGAAGTCGCTAAGAAGTACGGAAAAGTCTATATCGTAGATGCGATGAGCAGCTTCGGTGGCATTCCAATGGATGCAGCAGAGCTCTCCATCGACTTCCTGATCTCAAGCGCGAACAAATGCATCCAAGGCGTGCCTGGCTTCGGCTTTGTCATTGCCAAAACGTCTGCGCTCATCAAATGCAAAGGGATCGCTCGTACATTGTCCCTCGATTTGTACAGCCAGTGGAAGACGATGGAGGAGCAAAACGGAAAGTGGCGCTATACTTCTCCGACTCATGTCGTGCGAGCCTTTTACCAGGCACTGATAGAGCTTGAGGCAGAGGGCGGAGTGGAAAAACGGTACGAGCGTTACCAGCGAAATCAGCAGCTACTCGCAGAAGGCATGGAGCGCATCGGTTTTCGCATCCTGTTGCCAAAAGAATCGCAATCGCCCTTCATCACTTCCTTTTATTATCCCGAAAGTGAGGCATTCACCTTCGCACAGCTGTATGAGCGGCTAAAGCAGGCAGGCTTCGTCATCTATCCGGGCAAAATCTCGCAAGCGGACACGTTTCGGATTGGTAATATCGGAGAGGTTTATCCAGAGGATATCGAGAGATTAATCACCGCAATGGAAAACAATCGTTTCTGGTTGGAGTAAATAACAGGAGGCTATCGTGATGAAGGTGTTTTGCTTGGGTGGAGCGGGAAATATTTGTCGAGAAGCCGTGCTCGATCTCGTGATGCATTCAGATTTTGAGCAGATCACGATCGGCGATTTTCATGAAGAGGAAGGTCGCAAAGTAGTCGAGTGGCTGAACGACCCACGCGTAGATTTTGTTCCGGTAAATGTACGCGATCATGCGGATACGGTCCAAAAAATGCGAGGTTACGACATCGTTATGGACGGAACCACGATCACACTGAACGGTCTGTCTACTGCTGCGATTGCGGAAGCTGGCTGCCATGGCATCAATTTGAACGGTTTTGGGGAAGAAAACGCATCAGACGCGATCTTCCGCGATCATGGGAAGACCTGCCTGCCAGGCTTTGGCATGACACCTGGACTGACCCAAATGATGGCGATGCATGCAGCAAACCAGCTCGATGAGGTCGACGAAGTCCGCGTCAGCCACGGTTCCTTTCGCCCGATTGCCTTTTCCAAATCGATCACAGAGACGACGACCTATGAGTATGATCCAGACTTGCCAGGGCGCGTCGTCTATGAAAATGGGGAATTTATTCAAGTCCCGCCATTTGCCCGCCCACGCGAAATAAAGCTTCCCGAGCCATATGGAAAAACAATTCAGTACATCATTCCTCATGCAGAAACGAAGACGCTGGCACAGGCTTTGTCTCCAAAAGGGGTAAAGCTGATCGAGGTGCGCGGAACATGGCCGAAGCAAAACATGGAGCTGGTCAAAGCCCTCTATGATTATGGCTTTTTACGCAACGACCCCATCACAGTAGGGGAAACAAAGGTGGGAATCCTTGATTGTATCTCCCAATACCTCTACAATTCTAGAGAGGGAAAAGAAACGGAATTATACGGGTATTCGCTTCATGTCGAGGTAACAGGTACCAAGGACGGTCGCAAAGTTGGACATGTCCTGTACCATACACATCCGGCATCTGACGGCTCTGTAGCTGACTGGGCTGGGCTGCGCGCCTATACCCGCAACGTAGGAATCCCACTAGCGATTGCGACTGAGCAGATCGCAAAAGGAAACGTAAAAGCTACTGGTGTCATCACACCAGAAGAAGCATTTGATCCGGCTGTGATTTTTCACGAGCTGGCAAAACGTCAGATTTACATCCATGGAGAGAAAATCGAAATGACGTAAAGTACGATATAGGGGGACATTCGTCGTGTCGTTGTTCGGGGAAGAGCGTAAGCAAATCATTTTGCAGTTGATCAATTCCAATGGCAAGGTGCGGACCAATGAACTGGTAAAAAAGCTGCAAGTCTCGTCTGAGTCGATCCGCAGGTATTTGGAAGAGCTGGAAGCGGAGAAAAAGCTGAAGCGGGTTTATGGCGGGGCAGTAAAGCTGACAGTGGAGCGCTTTGAGCCTTCTCATATTGCTCGTGAAGTCTTGCGAGCGGAAGAAAAGAAACGGATTGGACGGTTGGCAGCAGACTTGGTGCAAGACAGCGATACCATTGTCATCGATGAAGGAACAACGACTCTGAAAATGATCAACTTTCTCGTGACGAAAAAAGATTTGACGATCCTCACTAGCTCGATCACGGCGCTGAATCGATTAATCGAGTACCAAAACAATGGAATGCTTGCGGCAGACATTTACTTCCTGGGTGGAAAAGTGAGTGCCAAGCATCATCGGGTAAGCGGGACCTATGCAGAGAAGATGATGAAACAATTTTATGTAGACAAGGCGTTTATCGCGGCAGACGGCATCTTGCTCCATAAAGGCTTGACCTGCTATGAGCCGGATCGAACGGAACTCGCCCGTTGTTTCATCGAAAATGCTAATGAAAGCATTGTGCTAGCGGACCACTCCAAGATCGGGGTCAGCACATTGTGCAAGATCGCAGACTTGGGAGAGGTCGATATCGTGATCAGCGATATGGCAGCACCAGCAGAATGGAATAAAGAACTCCAAGCAAAAAATGTAGCATGGATGGTAGCAGAGGAGTAGGAGCAAACAGGCCAGCGATTCCCGTAAGAGGGAGGAGCTGGTTTTTTTGTTTAGCAGAACGGCTAGTGTGGAGTTTAGACAAAAAATAATGGAGAAAATGCATTGTCATACAGAGAGGAAACACATATGATCAGGATGCGAAAAGGTGAGAATGAGAATCAATTGGATAATCATCAACAGTTGTGAGAGAGGGTAGAAAGATGGTCAGAATGGTTCGGAAAGCAGGATTGGCATGGATGGCATTATTATTGATCATGATGCTCGTGTTAACTGCGTGTGCAGAAAAAGCAGCGGAGCCAACATCCACTGAGCAGAAAGCATCGACAGAGAACACCGCTGCGAAAACCAAAGTGGTGAAGGACGCCTATGGTGATGTGGAAATTCCGGTAAAGCCAGAGCGGGTAGCGGCAATTTATCAGGAGGACTTTTTGACAGCACTGGGTGTGACCCCGGTTATCCAGTGGTATCACCCGGCGTGGGGCAAACAGGATTACCTCGGTCTGGACGTGCCGCTTTTTGATATTACAGGAAGTATGGAAGCGTTACTTGCAGCCAATCCGGATATCATTATTGTGGATGGCTACGCTGATCCCAAGAAATACGAGGAATTCAGCAAGGTAGCCCCTACGTACAAGCTGCCGGATGAGCTCCGTAACGATACGATTGGCAGACTCAAGAAAATCGCCGAGGTGTTAGGCGTTCCAGAAAAAGCAGACGAAGCGATCCAAAAGTACAATGAGAAAATTGCGGATACGAAGGCAAAGCTGGAAAAGGCAATTGGCAATGAAACAGTTGCTGTCATTCGTTTGAACGTGGGAAATAAGCCGAATTTAGCCCTCTTCGGAGATGGCAATGTTTACACAGGAATGCTCTATAAGGAGTTGGGCCTTACACCGTATGCGCCTGCCAAAAATCAGGAAACCCACGTGGTATTATCAGAAGAAGCCATCCCGGCTATCGATGCGGACCATATCATTGTGTTCCCGTCGAACGGTACGTGGACTTCCGAAGAAAACAAGGATGCGCTCAAGATTTTGGAGAGCCCCATCTGGAAATCTGTTCCTGCTGTGAAAAAAGGTCATGTCTACCCAATGGAGCGGACACATTGGCAATCTGGTGCCATTCTGGCCAATATGAAGAAGGCAGACGATTTGGTCAAAGTGTTTGTAAAGTAATCGAGTTTAATAGAGAAAGCGCGTCATATCGGTTGATGCGCTTTCTTTTTTTATTGGTGGAGCTTGTCGTCGGGGTGTTAACTCATTATAATAAAAATGATAATCATTCTCACGATAAGGATGAGGGAGATGAATAACGAAGCATCCGGGGCCAAACTATCTCCACCATCATTCTTTGCTATGACGGCCATCCAAAAGGTCAATGTGGAAAGATGGCAGGACTATCTAGAGCCGGAAGACTACACGATGATTGTAGCAACAGATGGAGAAGGGCTCTTGGAAATCGAATCGTCGACATATCGGTTCACTCGGGAGCGGTGCTGGATTGCAGCACCGCGTCAGAACGTTCGGATCAGTTGCACGGGTCACGTTCTCGACTACTATTCTCTTACTTTTCGTGTCGTCCACACGGAAGCTCCGACAAAGGAACAAGCTTGCGAGGCATTTTTTTGTCTGGAGGAGTTGACCTGCACGCCTTTTTCACGTGTCGTTGAATTGATTGCGGAGATTTACAAGCATCGCGAAGCCACGGAGGCGCTGCAACGATTTTATAATCACGTGCGGTTTGAGGAATTGCTATGTGTTTTGGCCCAGCAAAATGTACCAGGCAAAACAAGGTTGGACCCGAGGAGAGCGGTTGAACGTTCGATTGCGTATGTAGAGAAACACTATCAAGAGCCGCTGACCGTAGACCAGCTAGCACACGAAGCGAATGTTCCACGTTGGCGATATACGCAGCTCTTCAAGGAAATGACGGGAGAAATACCACTCGATTACATGAATCAGCTGCGGATCAATCGGGCGAAGCAACTTCTGCTCATGACAGGTGATCGGATCAACGAGATTGCCCAAAACGTCGGATTCAACAGCGAGTATTATTTCAGTCGTCGTTTTAAACAGCGGGTAGGGCTCGCGCCAGGAAAATATCGCAACATTCATCGGGATGATTTACGAGTCGTCTCTCTTTATATGGAGGATTATTTGCTGGCTCTTGGCATTCGACCCGTTGTTCAATGGGCGCATACATATTGGGGACAGCAGGACTACCTGGGTCTGCATGATGTACCGACGTACGATGTGCTGACAGATGACGTGCAGCTCTTGTCCAGTCGTGCCCCAGATGTCATTATGCTACGGGAGTGTACAGGCTGGAAGGCGGATGTGTATGCCCAATGTGCCCGGATTGCCCTAACATGCGTGATTCGGCAGTTCGGACCGGAGTGGCGAAAAACATTGCGCACCCTCGGTGATCGGTTGGGCCGAAGTGAATTGGCGGAGCGGTCAATCGAGCAGTATGAACAAAAAGTAAGAGCTGCCAAAAATGTAATGGCACGCAGTCTCAAAGGGCAGAAGGTAGCCTTCTTGCGCATCTCGGCCGATCAAATCCTCGTGGAGAAAAGCTACACATCGCAGGTGTTGTTTCAAGATTTGGAAATGGAGCCGGCCCTGCTGGTAAAAAAACAATTCGCTAAGCAGGTGAGAGAAGGGGTATCGTGGGAAGAACTTTCTACGCTGGATGCCGATCATATTTTTTTCGCCTTTGACAGATGGCATCAGGGTAAACCAGGTGCCGAACAGCTACAGCTCAACCATCCCGTGTGGCAATCGCTTCCTGCTGTTCAAAGCAAGCGGGCGTACCAGGTGGATTTCATGACCTGGATGAATCACGGTGTAATCGCCAACGGAAAAAAGGTCGACGATGTCCGAAAAGTATTAGCGTAAATCTACAAAGAAAAGCACGCAATTGTCCATTGACACTGTTTTCATGCTTCGCCTAAAATCCATATATGATAATAAGAATCAATATCACCAACAACTCAGCTCCAAACTAACGAAAAAAGGTGGCACGTATGAGTCAACACGCACATTCCCTGAATGAGGGGAATAACGGAAAGCCGGTCGCGTTTCGCTCTCGCCCTTGGGCAGCGACGCTCATTTTGACTGGTGGGGTTTTCGCTTTAATACTGGGGATGTTTTTGTCTGTGTCATTCGGAGCAGCCGACATCCACTTTGCTGTCGTATGGGAAGCTATTTTTCAATTTAATCCTGCTATTACCCAACATCAAATTATTCAGGAGATTCGATTGCCACGCTTGCTCGGCGGTGCAATGGTTGGGGCTAGCCTCGCTGTTGCAGGTGCCATCATGCAAGGGATGACACGCAATCCGTTGGCAGATTCGGGATTGCTCGGTCTGAACGCAGGTGCCGGATTTGTTTTGGCACTTTGCTTCGCTTTTTTCCCGGGTCTGCCGTTCATGTATCTGATTCTCTACAGCTTTTTGGGTGCTGGCGTAGGGGCAGGTATGGTCTACGGGATCGGTTCCTTGGCAAAAGGCGGCTTGACTCCGGTGCGCCTCGTTTTGGCAGGTGCCGCATTGACCGCCCTATTGTCTGCGTTAAGCGAAGGGATTGCGCTTTACTTTAAAATCGGACAGGATTTGGCCTTCTGGTATGCAGGCGGTGTGGCGGGAACCAAATGGTTTCAGCTTGAAGTCATGTTTCCGTGGATTGTCGCAGCTCTTATTGGGGCGATGATGTTGTCGCGTTCCATCACGATGCTCAGTCTTGGAGAAGATGTGGCAAAAGGCTTGGGGCAGCGCACGGCACTAGTCAAACTGGCAGGCATGATCATCGTCCTGATTTTGGCAGGATCTGCGGTCGCCGTTGTTGGCGCTGTAGGCTTTGTTGGATTGATCGTTCCACATATGACCCGCTTTTTGGTTGGGGTCGATTACCGTTGGATCATTCCTTGCTCAGCCATTTTGGGCAGCTTGCTCGTCGTATTCGCCGATTTGGCCGCAAGAATGGTAAATCCCCCGTATGAGACACCGTTAGGGGCACTTATTGCCCTAATAGGTGTACCGTTCTTCCTTTACTTGGCGCGTAAAGAAAGAAGGGAGATGTAATGATGCAGCAGATGGTTTCCCATTACCAAACCCGCAAAAGAAATAGAGCCTTTGCGGTTATGACGATACTCGCTATCCTCATTTTCATCGCGTTTATTATCAGTATGAACACAGGCTACATACGGTTGTCACCAAGCGATCTTCTGATGACGCTAATTGGTTCTGGAACAGACAAACAAAGTCTGATCTTGTTTGAATTCCGCTTGCCTCGGATTGTCATTTCCCTCCTGATTGGGGCAGGACTTGCCGTATCCGGTTGTATTATTCAAGGAATTTCCCGCAACGCGTTGGCTGAACCTGGTATTTTAGGGATCAATGCTGGTGCTGGCTTGATGGTGATGCTGTTCATTTCGTTTTATCCTTCAACGTCTGCGGCACCTGTTTTTTTGTTGCCAGTGTTGGCGTTGCTTGGGGCCAGCGTGACAGCAGCGCTGATCTTCGTATTGTCTTATAAAAGACACAAGGGATTGTCTCCGACCCGTATCATATTGACGGGGATTGCCGTGGCGGCTGGGATGAGTGCCGCGATGATCGTCTTGACGCTGAAGCTGAGCCCGGACAAGTACCAGTTCGTGGCGACTTGGCTCGCAGGAAGTATCTGGGGGACCAACTGGAAGTTCGTTCTTTCGCTCTTGCCTTGGATCGTCATTTTAATTCCCTATGTTTTTTACAAAGCACGCGTCATGAACGTGCTCAATTTGGGAGAAGAGTTGGCGAAAGGCTTGGGTGCACCCGTTGCCAAAGAGCAATTGAAGCTGCTGGCTGCTGCTGTCGGGCTTGCTGCTTCCTGCGTGGCAGTGAGTGGAGGCATCGGTTTTGTCGGGCTGATCGGTCCGCATTTGGCTCGAAGACTAGTGGGGCCAAAGCATGAGATGCTTTTGCCTACATCTGCGCTGGCGGGTGCGCTACTGGTCATCGTGGCTGATACGATCGGTCGCTGGATCATGCAGCCGTCAGAGATTCCGACTGGGATCGTTGTAGCTGTTATCGGTGCCCCGTATTTCTTGTACCTGCTGGCACGTTCAAAAGCATAGTTTCGCATATGGTGGATATAGCGAGCGTTTTCCCGACGAGTTACGGGGGAGACGCTCGTTTTTTTATCTAGCGAAGTGGGAATGAGGCAATTTGGGAATTGAAAAGAGGGAAAGGTTGGAGGACAATGGGGGAGAAGAAGCAACCGCCTTGTGTTTGTTATAATAACAGCATGAGCATGTATCGGGACAAAAAGGAGTAAAGGCATATGATCGATCGATTAGACCACTTGGTTTTGACGGTAAAAGACATCGAGGCAACCTGTCACTTTTACGAAAAGGTCCTGGGTATGAAGGTAGTTACCTTTGGCGACGGCAGGAGGGCTCTGCACTTCGGCCAGCAAAAAATCAATTTGCATCAAATCGGACAAGAATGGGAGCCAAAAGCGCTGCATCCAGTCGCAGGCTCCGCTGATTTGTGTCTTATCACATCGTTTCCACTGGAACAAGTCATCCAGCATATTCATACATGCGGCGTCCATTTGGTGGAAGGTCCTGTTGAAAAAACAGGGGCCATCGGGCCAATTCGTTCGGTGTATTTTCGTGATCCGGATCAAAATTTAATCGAAGTCTCGCAGTACTTGCCACAGGAATCAGGGGAGGATTCCCTTGCTCCTGCCATCAAGGAGATTTCCAAGAGATTGCAAGAACGTGAACGCGGGACGAGCGGCGCATACAGTGTCTTGCTTCCGCTCGTCAAAATGGCTGACAACCAGCTAGGCATTTTATTTGAAAAAAGAGCCAGTACGATGCGGCGACAGGCGAACGAGGTTTGTTTTCCGGGAGGGCGAGCTGAGCAGAGTGACGAATCCCGTTGGGTGACGGCTGCTCGGGAAACAAGCGAGGAGCTGGGGATTCCACTTGATCAAATTCATTATCTAGGCGAGCTCGATCAGGTGATTGGGCCAGGCTCCTCTATTATCACGCCCTTTATTGGATACGTGGAAGGAATTCCAGAGATGAAGCCGAATCCAGACGAGGTCGGAGAGGTCTTTATCCTTCCACTCGAGCGTCTATTGGCAACACAGCCAGCGAAGTATCTTTCCACTGTCATGTCCGAGCCCGAAGAGGATTTTCCTTATCATCTGATCCCGGGTGGCAAGCGATATCCGTGGAAAATAGGCACAGTCGAGCATTTGTTTTACGAGGTGGACGGGCGTGTCATCTGGGGGTTAACGGCCCGGGTGTTGGCTCAGTTTCTTGAATGGATTCACATCGATGACCGATCAACTGATAGACAATAAAAGCGCTTGTTCAAAAAGTTGAGGAGTGGAAAGCCATGTGGACAAACAATTCGATCACTTCGCATTTACATTTGAAATGGCCGATTATTCAGGCGCCAATGGCAGGGGGAGCGACCACACCTGCCTTGGTAGCCGCTGTCTCAGAAGCAGGGGGACTCGGAACGCTTGGTGCAGCCTATATGTCTCCTGAGCAGATTCGTGAGGCGATCAAGTCCATTCGGGCGTTAACGGATAAACCGTTTGGCGTAAATCTGTTTATCCCGGAAGATTTCGATGCTGACCAGCAGATCGCAGAAGGCGTTGCTCAGGCAATGAATGATGTGCGCGATCGATTGGGCATCCCGCATAATCCGCAGGTGACGCAATTTACAGAGCCGTTTGCTGAGCAGATGGCTGTCGTCTTGGAGGAGGTGCCTGCCGTTTTCAGCTTTACCTTTGGTGTTTTGGATCATCGCTTGCTGGCAGAATTGAAGCAGAGGGGAATCACTGTCATCGGAACAGCGACAACCGTTCGTGAAGCAATTGCATTGGAAGCAAGCGGAGTCGATATGATTGCCGCTCAAGGCAGTGAGGCAGGCGGGCACCGTGGGTCCTTTTTGCCTGATTCACCAAGCAATATGATTGGAACAATGGCGCTCGTCCCGCAAATCGTAGATCGAGTCAAGATACCCGTAATCGCGGCTGGAGGGATTATGGATGGGCGAGGGATCGCAGCAGCACTTGCGCTCGGGGCACAGGCGGCACAGCTTGGAACGGCTTTTCTGACGTGCAAGGAGAGCGGAGCACATGCCCTGCACAAGAAAGCCATTCTAGAGACGAGAGAAGAGTCCATCGTGATGACACGTGCTTTCTCAGGAAAATGGGCAAGAGGCATTCAAAATGAGTTTATGACAACGCTCGCCCCACTTGATCACGAGCTCCCGACCTATCCGGTACAAAATGCCCTGACGAAAGACATTCGAGCAGCAGCGGGCAAGCAGCAGCAACGTGCGTACATGTCGATGTGGGCGGGGCAGGCAGCTCCACTCAGCCAGGAAATCAGCGCGAGTGAGCTCGTTGAAAAGCTGGCAGCGGAGACGACGAGAATTTGCAGCAATCTGGGGCAATGAAGCCACGCCACGCTACAAACGGAGGAAATCAAAGTGAACCAGGAATACGCGCTTAAGGGGAAACTTGTCGCAGATGGACAGGAATTGCATAATGGTCTCGTAGTCGTGGGAAATGGAACGATCACCTATGCTGGCAAGGCTGAAGAGTATGGAAAAGCTTTGCCAGATCATGTGGTGACAGTAGAGGATAGCTGGATTTGCCCTGGATTCGTCGATATGCACATGCATGGGATTGACGGATACGACACGATGGACGGGACGCCGGAATCCCTTCAGGCCATCTCGACTGCACTTGCACGGCATGGGGTGACGTCTTTTTTGGCGACGACGATGACGGCTCCTTATGCTCAGTTGGAGCAGGTGCTGGTAAACATCGCGCAGAACAGCAAGGAAGGGCTTTTGGGGGCACAAGCGATCGGCATCCATCTGGAAGGCCCGTGGATCAATCCTCGCTACAAGGGGGCGCAAAAAGAAGAAAACATCGCGATACCCAAGCTCGATGCAGTGCAAAAGCTTTACGGGCTGTCAGAAGGCCTGATCAAGGTCGTGACGATTGCGCCAGAACAACCGGAAGCACTTGAAGCGATTGCTTGGTTAAAAGAGCGCGATGTCATCGTGTCTGCTGGACATACAGGCGCTACGTTCGCCCAGGCGACGGAAGCGGTAGATGCGGGCGTGCGCCATTTTACACATTGCTTCAATGCCATGACAGGGCTGCATCATCGGGAGCCGGGCGTAGTGGGCGCCGCGATGTATCATGAGCAGTTGAGCACAGAGCTGATCGCAGATGGCATCCATGTGCATCCCGCAGTTATGAAGATTTTGTATCGGGTCAAAACGGCAGAACGGCTCGCGCTCGTCAGCGATTCCATGCGGGCAGCCGCGATGGGCGAGGGGACTTACGATCTTGGGGGACAAGAGGTTCACGTCCATGACAATCAGGCAAAGCTCGCAGATGGAACCCTTGCAGGAAGCATCCTGACGCTGAATCGAGCGGTCGGTAATATGGTGACGCTGAGCGGTGTCTCTTTGCCAGATGCAGTAGAAATGGCTTCCTTGACACCAGCAAGCATCCTTGGCTTTGGCGAGCGAAAAGGACGGTTAGCGGCAGGATATGATGCGGATATTACGGTATTGAATACACAATTTGACGTGACCATGACTTTTGTAGCAGGTAAAGAAGTTTATCACCAGTCAAAATAGTTTCTTATATAGAAAAAAGCAGTCTAAGGTTCGCTCTTGGATTGCTTTTTTTAGCATGAAAGAATAAAGATGTATCCGATCGGTTGTGGTCGGGGCGAAGCCCTGCCACATGTTTTCCAGTCGCCTATATCCTCACTTCGTTCGGGCGGTCTCCTTCCAAACATGTGACAGGGCTTTCGTACAGCTTTTGTCTTCTTCGAGTATTACCCCGATTTAAAGATCAACTCAGGGTGGCTTTCAAAACAATCCCTTAACGATTACCTTCCCGGATGACCTTTCAAAATGTTGTGAACAACAGCTGCGTGGGAAGAAGTGCATTTCCAGTCCAAGCGCCTCTGGAGCCCGACCTAGCTCCGAAATGAATGGCGGGGAATTTCAGCTTCACTTATGAGATACTTCCTCGAAACTTCTACGTTCGAAGCGCTCCCGCCATTCATTTCGGAGCGGACAGTCTTCTCCCCCTTGCGGGGCGGAGGCCGAAGCGTAGACTGGAAATGCACTTCTTCCCCCACCACACCCCCTTTTCACAACTGCTGCTGCAACGCATCCGGTTGAAACCAGATTTTATGAAAGTCTAGCCAACCCGACGAATTGATCGACACGCCTCG
Organism: Brevibacillus brevis NBRC 100599; assembly: GCF_000010165.1. Classification (NCBI taxonomy): domain Bacteria; kingdom Bacillati; phylum Bacillota; class Bacilli; order Caryophanales; family Paenibacillaceae; genus Brevibacillus; species Brevibacillus brevis. The sequence goes on along the minus strand of NC_012491.1, from coordinate 4,739,484 downwards.
TAAAGATTTATGGAACGAAGCAAGGGTCCTTTTCTGAACCAGATACAAGACGGCATAGTTTTCCTTGATCATGGCTTCGATCCTGGCAAGATGGTGCTCACGAGCAAGCCGGTCGGGCTCCTGAAACGTCAAGCCAATCTCCTTGTTGATGGCCAAAGCCAATGATTCATCAAATGCGGGGAGAAAGTAATTTCTTTGCAAATACATCTCCAGCTCGCTGATTTGATCGCTGCTAAACACATTGCCATACAGCTGGCAGTCATGTTCGGGCAAACAATCGCGATTCGAAAATTCCCATGGTTCTCTCACATCGACTGCCAGATGAATGCCATATTCGCCACAACGTTGTTGAATCCATAGCGCATCTTCTTCATGGTAGGCTGTGGTTACGAGACGCAATGTTTCTCCCTGATAGTCGCTTTCTTGTAGCAGGGACATGATTTGGGCATGACAGGGCTGCTCGTTCTCTCTCGCTCTTACCTCCCTTAAAACAGGGTGATACGTGCGGAAGCCTTTTGCCGGGTAGATGCGATCACCGCCCAAATCGGCAATCATTTGATCCCGATCAATCAGCAGATCAAGCGCCTGACGGAACTTGAAATGATTGTGTGGACCGCTCTTCCACTGGTTAAAAACAAGCAAATTACAGCAGGAAAAAAACGCCTCCGTGTCGCACCAGTCCTGACCATCTTGAATGACTGCTTCCCTCAAAGCTTGTGCTTTCGACTGGACACCGTGCGACACCATCACAGACGCCCAATTTGGTTCTTTTAGGCGACCCGTTTCCAACTCGGGGAAGATCAAAATTTCCACACGATCCAACTGCGGTCTCCCTAGAAAATGAGCAGGAAATGCCTCGAGAATACAGATCCCCTCGGTAAGGCGGACCAGTTGAAAGGGGCCTGTTCCGATTGGCTTTTCTCCAAAGCCTTTTTCATCCTGCCAAACGATTTCTTCTGGAACAATGCTTGCGGGTATCGTCGCCAACAGCCTCAGAAGCAAGTAATTCGGTTCTTTAAGCAGGATGCGCACGGTTCTGTCGTCAATGGCGATGAGCTGATCTATGTCACGAAACATCCAGCTTGCTTCATACGTGTCTGGATACAAGCGAAGCCGATTCAGGGAAAAAACAACATCATGAGCAGTCAGTTCCCGTCCGTGATGAAACAGCACGTTCTTTTTCAAATAAAAGGTCCATTTTCTTGCATCTGGACTGCTTTCCCATGAGTGGGCGATGGAAGGTAATATCGAACGACTATTCAGATCATATTGGACGAGTGTATTGAAAATTTGTCCCACCAGATGTGCATCGAAGTGGTAGTAAACCAGACCAGGGTCCAGCGTCACAATCCTGCGGTACACCGGAAAGCGCAAGATATCTTGGTGCGATACCGATTGGCTTGCGAGTTGGCTGGAGAACCCCATTCCTTCCGAGAGCCAATCCATGATCTGATCTTTGGCGGCAGCTTTGCCGTAGCGATTCATGAGCTCCATCGCTTCTTGTACGTCGCCCTTGTTTATTTGCAGCTTGACCTCGGCGAGGAGAATCTCATCGGAATCAGCATAAAGCGTCATGACCGAAACATTCCCGCGCCCACGTCCAGCCTTCCATTCGATCCAATCCAGCTCGACTAGCTTACGGACAATCAGCTTGGCGTGGCGAGGTGTACAGTGCCAAATCCCAGCCAGCTTTTCGATGGTGACAGGGAACGGTTTCCCGATTTCTTCTTGATGAAAAACCGAACGAAGCTCTAAAAAATGCAGAACGGTAACCATGCTGGCCCCCATTTCTCTGATGAAAATAAAACGCATGCTTAAAAAAGGTGATCGGATTCACGCAAATCGAACCCTTTTTCCCCTTTTTCTAGTTCCCTATACTGAAGATAACACGAGAGATAACAAACGGGAATGGGAAAGAGAGATGGGGAGAATGAGATTTCATCCGGTGGCATGGGGTGTCATTGTCGGTACATTTCTGTCACGTACAGGCTTTTTTATGACACTTCCGTTCTTAGGGATTTATTTAGGAAAGGTAAAAGGAATTGATCCAGCGATCGTTGGTTCGATTCTCGCACTCAGCTTGCTTGTTGGAACGATTAGCAGCTTTGCTGGGGGAGCTCTTTCAGACCGAGTGGGGAGATATCCAGTGATGATCACTGCGATGGGAGCTTGGAGCATCGTATTGATTGGATACGTTTTTGCGACGGAGACGTGGATGTTCTTTGTTTTAAGTGCTTGCAACGGCCTTTTTCGAAATGTATTTGAGCCGACAGCCCGTGCCCTGCTGGCGGATGTCACGTCGGATGATCAGCGGGCAGCTGTTTTCAACGCCAGGTATTTCGCGATCAATCTGGGTGGAGCAATCGGTCCGCTCATCGGCTTGCAATTGGGAGCAGGAAGCACATCCTTGTTACCTTTCCTCGTTACCGCCATCATTTTTGCCGTGTATGCAGCTGTGTTGGTGGTATTTATGGTCATGTTCAAGGAACAGCTGAAGAAGGACGTGGCTGCTGATCCGGTCACCATGAATCAGATGGCACGCATTGTTTTTACAGACAAAGTATTTCTTTACTTGTTGCTCGGGAATTTGTTCGTTGCTGGTGCCTACTCGCATCTGGACACGACACTCTCCCTGTACATTGGGCATGATCGGATAGAGGCGTATTCCTTTTTATTTGTAGTGAATACCATCTCCGTTTTAGCGCTTCAATATCCGCTCGCCAAGTTTATGAAGCGCTACTCATCGATGACTGCATTGAAGCTGGGCTGTCTATTGTTTGGATTAGGGCTGTTCGGTTTCGGGCTATTTACAAATTTGTTTTGGCTCTCTGTGTCGATGGTGGTGTTTACGATCGGCGAAATCTTGTGCTTTGTCGTTGGAGATATCCTGATCGGGGAGATTGCTCCCGAGCATTTGCGTGGAGCATATTACGGCGCCAGCGGTTTTGCCTTCCTTGGACAGAGTGTTTGTGCATGGATTGGTGGCGTGTTGCTCCAGGTACTCGGCTTTGGACAAGGGCCTCTCATTTTCGCGATCCTTATGCTGTTGACCTTTATCGCGCTTCCGTTTTATCAACGCGGCCAGTATTTATGGGAGCAGCGGCAACAGCAAAGAAACAGCTGTGAAAAATCCTCACAAGTTATGATTTGAATAGGGTACGTAACATCGAAAAGAAGCACGCTGTCGAGGCATGCTTCTTTTTATTTTTGCCATATCCAACTGACTAGTTGTTCTTCTGAATGACTCCCCACATGTTTCCGCTCGGGTCAAAAAACTTGAGCACCCATCCGAAGCCATCGTTTTGGTAGTGGGTAATCGAGACTTCATGTGCCTGCAAATAATCATGGAGTGCATGCACATCCGAAGTGGTGTACAAAAAGACGGGCATGGGTTGCTGATCAACGGTAAAGGTTGTGGACGTCTGCTCATCCGTTTCCCATAACATCAAGGTGGGTCCCGCAGACAGGGCGAGAAAAGCGGAAGTACGATACCGCGCTTGCAAGGAAAAACCAAGGTGATTGCAGTACCAGTCAATGCCCTCTTCCAAATTTTTCACAGGAATTTGTACGTGAAGCAACGATTCCAAATGTGCCATGACCAATCATTCCCCTCTCCATACTTTTCTTTATATTGCCATAATCCCCCATCTTTCGTTATCATTTTTTGAGAGGAAAGATAGGGGAGGCCATGACATGGGACAGGTAGAACGGGAAAGAGGTCTGAAAAAAGGCACGATCCTGCAAAAAGCGTATCGGATCAAAAAGATCATTTCCACAAGTGAGCTGTCGAATGTGTATGTGGTCTACCATTTGAAAAGCAAGCGGACACTCATTCTCAAAGAGTTTTTCCCTCAAGCATTGGCAATGCGGGATTTGGATCACGTGAAGGTCATTTGTCGCAGACCATCGTTAAAAACCAAATTCGACAGGCTGCTAGACAGCTTTTGGCATGAGGCGTCCCTGCACAAGGAACTGAATCATGCAAATATCATCGGATATATCGACCATTTTGCCGAAAATGGCACAGGTTATCTCGTCGTGGACTATTGCAAAGGGAAGACGCTGGATGCGTATGTATTGGCCCAAACCGAGCTTGATCTGGGAGCATTTTTGCATCAGACGGTACTTCCGATCTTTGACGGATTAGACTATTTGCACAAAAAAGGCATCATACATCGCGATATTAAGCCCAAAAATATCTTGGTCACAGAAGCTGGAGAACCTATGCTGATTGATTTTGGCTCCGCGATCTACTTCGTGAGTGATGAACCCAAGCCGATTGTGACGACTGAAGGATATTCACCGCTTGAGTTTTACTCGGGTCAATCCAAGCAAGGAGTAGTCTCGGATATTTACAGCCTGGCTGCCACGCTGTATTACTGTCTGACCAAAGAGCGTCCCGTTGATGTGGCGGCAAGAGTCATTGAGGATACCTTGCCGGCGATTCGAACACGGAACCCTGATGTTCCGCTGCTGCTGGCGAATGTCATTATGTGGGGATTGGCCGTCGACTCGAAAAAAAGATGCCCCACACTCAAACTGTTTGCGACAGCGATTCGTGCAGAGCATCTGATTTGGAAGGGAAAGGCACGCTTCTCTCTTAAGAAGCTTCCTCACTAGACGATTTCTTAAAGCGAATTTCGATCTCGGTCATCCGATCCTCGAAGGTCACATATACCTTGTCGTTGTATTGGAGGACGAGCTTTTTATGTCGGGGCATGGTTTCCTTGCCCCGCTCAACTGTGCAGTGACTATGATTGACCAAGAGCAGCGTCTGATTTTTTCCCGGCTGGAGGTAAATCTTTTGCGCTTCGGGCAAATGCTCATTCACATCCAAACTGGTGAACAGCTCCTGCAAGGTGATCCGCTGCTTCTTGCCAAAGGAGGCGAGAGGCCAAAACTTGACAGGGATGTCGTTGCCGCTTGCTGTGTGCAGGAAATACCCCTCCAGACGACCTACAAACGCAGGCTTGGGACGTGTAAGCAGGTAAACACCGTAGCCGATCGCAGCTACGAGCAACACAATCATGCTGATGGTGATGTAACGATCCCATACCGAGTGCACGGTAATGACGAGCGGGCCTGTGACGCTTGCGCCTTCTGCATCCGTGGCGGTGATGGTGATTTCAGATGTACCGCTTTTCTCTGGTGACAGCTTTAGAGACGTGTCTTGAATCGTAGCGACAAATCGTTCTTCCGGATCAGCGGTGACGATGGTATAGGTGAGCTTGTCGTTATTGGCATCTATGAAGAACGAACCCAAATCGATAGCCTGCTCGCCGTTTTCTTTCTCAATCGTCAAGGTATTGACCGAGGCAGCAACTGGCGCGATATTCGTAATGTCATAAACGCTCGTCGCCGTTTCGCGATAAAAGTCCGGGCCGTTCATGAAGATTTTCCACTCGTACTTGCCCGTGTGAGGGAAGACGTAGTCGACTGTAAAGCTATCGCCAAGATTCTTCATCGGGACCTTCTCTTCTTTTTTCCCGACGAGATCGTTTACGATCAGTTCTGCTTGCATGGATGCGTACACATCCTTGTCATCCAGTCGTCCCTCCTGATGCTGGAGATAGGTAGTAAACGTGGCCGGATTCCCTTTGATAACCGGTTCAGGCTTGACCTCTACACCAGCCATCAAGCTGTAATTCCCCAGTAAATTGATCTTTACCAAATCCCCAGGTTTACCCCTAAATTTAACGAGATAGTTCCCCTTCTTCGGCTTTTCTATTTTCATCAGCGAGTATTTTTGGGATTTCATAAAATGGACATTCTGCGATTGATAGTACACTTGCGATTCCAGCAGCGGATTGTTGGACAACAAGATGATGTTAGCTTCCTGCATGCTTGAATTAGGTATGGTCACGGTCACTTCCTGCAAACCACCGGTAGCTGTCATGGCCGCCACGGATACGAGCTGGGATTGAATATGCTTGGCAAAAATCTGATTGAAGATTTCAGGCAGATCATCAGTACTTTGTGTGACAAAGGAAGTTCCGCCTGTTGCTTCTGCGATTTTTTTCAATTGTTCCTTCTGGACGGAGCCATCGTTATTGAGACCAATCGTATAGATCGGATAGCCTTGCGCTTTTGCCTTCGAGATAACTGTCTCCACGTCCTTGTTGGATGCTGCCACACTCCTGCCACCCGCATTTTGCCGCAAATCTGTTCCCCCGTCTGACAGAAGGATCAAAAATGGCTTGCGAGCCGGGTCCTTTGCTTTTTCAATCATCTCTGCCCCTCTGCGCAAACCGAGTCCCAAATCGGAATACCCAGAGTAACGCAACCCTTGAATGGTTCGCTTGAGCTGTTCTCGATTTCTTGCTTCGGCCATGCTTGCCGGAGACTGAGCTTGTACAATTCGATCGTTATAGGCGACAAAACCAATGCGGGTACGGGTGGCTTCGCTCATATCAATGAACATACTCATGACCTCTGCGGCTGTTTTGCCAGGGTCCGTTTTGTTCATGGAATTACTCGTATCAACGACAAAGACCGCGTCTACTCCCGCCTCTGCTGTTCCATTTGCCCCAGCAGTTAGAGGGGCGGACAAGAAGAGCATGGGGAGGAGCAGTCCGATGACCACCACTCGAAAAAGTGGCGGCAGAGAGAGGGTTGACTGACGATTTTTGTACATACATTCACCTTTTTTCTGAAAAAAATTTTAAAAAGTTCATGACTTACTAAAATGGGACGATTTACCTATAAATGGTTGTTCGTATAAAAAATCGGTTTCCTATCGCCGATGTATATAAAAGTTAATTGCCCCCATTTTTGTAAATATGAGGTGAATGCATAATGCTCCCCAGCGGCAACTAGGGAGAATTATCTATCAGTCCTTGTGCTACTTTCCTAGTAAGAGAGGGGACAAGGCGAGGCTTATCCCTATTTTTCCGAAGACCTAGGAAAGGAGACTCTGTGTCTTCAGCATAAAACGGAAATCCAAGAAAAGGAAGATTTGTGAAATAAAATGGGTCTAAATACTGAGAATGGTCGTATCGGCATAGGAAATTTTTCACAATCCGCGGAATGTTGACAAATAATGCGGGCAAAGTTTAATTTAGAGGCAAGATTTTTTGTTTGTTTTTGGTATAAATGTCACGTTTTGTATCTTTATTCGTGAAGTAGGACTCATCATTTATCAAGTAGGACTAAGTGGTTATGCAGACAACAGAAAGGGGCCATTTATGGACATTATTAACCAGACCAACCGAACCATGCTGTTCGAAGAGATCAACCCGGAAAAATTGGACCTGATCACCATTGTTGGAGATGTAAAAGGCATTGATAGTCTCAGCGACGACAAGATCAAGGAGATCAACGAGCATCTTCTCGTGCGTAGCTTCGATGAGTTTTTGGACAAGTTCTCCCCGAGCGTGTATTCGTTCTACAATGCAGCGAACCAAAAAGTGATGTACACCTTGAAGAAGCCTGACGGAATTGCAGAGGATGCGATTTCCGAGATCAAGATCGATCAGAGCAACGATTTCTTGAAAATGCTGTTTACCCTGATTGATACGAAGCGCAGCCAAGGGATCACTAACGTGGATTTCAAATTCGAGAATTTGCTCGATATGATTTCCCCGAAAAAAGTGATGGATGACATCCGTCAGGTGCGCAAAGAGATCCACTACTTGTACGGCCATTACGAAAAGCTCGATGATGGCGATCCGAAGAAGCTCGATCTCGGTGACAAGCTGAACACGATGTTCGAGGATGCCAGCAAAAACTACAACAACGTCATGGCGATGCTGCCGCTGGCGATTGAAGATATCAAGACACGATTGCTCTTGGGCGGCGCACAAGAGGAGAACCAATCCGAAGCGATTCAGATCGGGATGCTGACGATTGGGGAAGACGGAGAACTGAAGATCATTGAGGCACCAAAGAGTGACAGCCGCGAGCTGATGGTTCTCGATGAAAACAGCGGAAACGGACTGATGAACGTTTTCGAAGAGGATTACGAGTCGATCACTGAGACACCATCCTCCTATGTAAAAGATCTCGTGGTGCGCACCTTCTGCCCACTGCCGACGGTACATACCGAAGTCAACATTGAGACAGAAGTACAGAACTACAATACGTATCTCGAGTTCTATAAAAACGCCAAGGACGATTTCGTAAAAACGGTGAAGCCTTTGGTGGAGAAAATTTTGGGTGTGAAGATGTTCTTCGATCAGTACGTGACCAAGAACAAAGGCATGCAGCCAGCTATGCTGATCACGAATACGAAGCTCGACATGCTCGTGAAAAGCAGCAACATTCCACGTTTGGAGACCTATCTGAACACGGTCAACGCGAAAAACGACTTCACAGATACGATCTGGTTTGGAATCGTTCCATCCGTTGATATGGATTCCTCCGGAAAAGCACAAGTGACTCGCGAGCGTTTCCGTGGCAACGAAAAAGTCGTCAAGCAGGACGGCAATACGATGGAATCGCTCACCATGCTGCTCCAGGTCGTCAAGGACTTCAAGGTGCAAGTGTTCTTCAGCTTCAGTACAGGTGAAGAAACCACCTTCAACAGCATGGCGACAGCGGGCATTGATAAATACATCGACAAGTGCGGAATTCTGGTGCGCAAGGAATTCAGTGAATTCGCAATCCCGTGCATTCCAAACTTCACGATTATTCCCAAAGATAAATCAGGAGTTGTCATCGACAGCAGAATGCTGCAAACCGAAGACGGCGTGAAGCTGTCCCAGGAAAAAGAAGACATCCTGAAGCTGTGGATCGAGGGTGTTTATGTCGGTGCCAGCTATGTAGCTGCTGGTATCGTGGCAGCGTACCAGTGTCCAGAATACTTGCGCGAAACCTTCAAAGTGGTTAGCCGCGAATATCCGGGTGTGCGCTTTGACATCGAAGCAGGTGAAAATGGATTGCGCGCCATTACCACAATGGCCAAAGAAATCTCCGGCTTCACCAACAACATCAAAGATTCCATCAACCGCAAAAACTTTGGATTCGTCTTCTCTTCGGAAAATGCACAAATTCAAGGCAAAGATATCAAGCGAATTACGGTGTACAAGGCACGCAGCCTCGCTATGGCAGAGGACGGCTTTGATTCCATCTACAAGACACTTGTCAGCACCTATATCGAGCGGATTCTCCGCTTCCAGACGGGTGATTTCAAACACGATAACATCGTGAAGTTCTTCAGCAACAATCCGAGCAGCCAAAAAAGCAAATGGCTGGGCACACGCGGCTTCGTGAACTCCATTATTCACGACGGCGATGACATGAGCTACATCATCGATGACAAGAGCAATCTGTGCCATATCGATCTGGTGTTCAACGGCAATGTGAAAAACCTGGAGGTCACCATCACCAAAGGAACGACTCCGGTCAAAGCATAGCATTGATCCCCTGGAGAGCTGTTTATGAAACTTTTTGACACATTACGCAGGTGGTTAGAGGTGTGTTTCCCAAAACGCACCCTTACACATAAGCCTCGAAGCCAATCAGGTATTTCGAGAGCAAGATCTCATTTCAAGGAGGTTTTATCCATGGGTTTTCGACTCAAAGTAGAAGGTTCTGAAACAATTGAACTGGGCATGGACAACATTCAGACAGTAAAGTACGACACTGACACGCCAGACGATTCCAACGCGCGCTCCACAGATGTGGGTGCAACACTGAGACTGACTGGCAAAATCATCACTGCAACAGATGGTGACAGTGCGGATGACACCATGAAGCTGGCTCTCTGGTCTTTGGTACCAGCAGAAAAAGCGGATTGCTACCGCAAAGTAACATTGGAAGTAATCGCTGCTGATCAAGTGATCCGCAAAATCTACTTCCCGAACGCATTCGTAGTAGATTACAACGAGAGCTTCGGCGATACCGAGGGTGTAGGAACATTCAGCATCTTCATCAAGCAAAAGAAAGACAAAACCGAATTCACCAAAATCGAAGGCGGCTACGCTGTTTAGGTTTTGAGAGAAGTAAGGTAGGAAGAGCCGTACCTCGAAAGCCGTGTTCGAGGTACGGCTCTACAAAATAACGAAAATCATTGCCAGACAGAGGGTGCGCACATGAAAAATTATTACGAGATTCTGGGGCTAACCAAACAAGCTTCCACGAATGACATCAAAAAAGCATACCGTCAACTGGCAAAGCAGCATCATCCGGATGTCAATGCCGGGAGCATGGAGTCAGAGCGAATCTTTAAAGAAATTACCGAGGCCTATCAGACATTGCAAGACCCGGCCTTGCGCGAGGCGTACGACGCGCGTTACGAAGCTTTTCAGCAGAAGAAGCAACAGCAGACCAGTCATACAAGCAGCACAAAACAAGGACAAAGCAAACAGCAAGCACAGTCTGCACCAGGTGTGAACTTCGAAGATTTGGGGAGCACCTTTGAACGATTTTTTGGTTTTCATCCGAAGACGGGTGAGGTTAACCCAAACACCATGAAATCCGAAAAGAAAAATCCACTGGATACAACAGATATGTTTGAACAGTTTTTCCGCATGAAGAAAAAATAAGAAGGAAAAATCGGGCTTGGATGACAGCTCTTTCATGACATAGAGGTAGTAGCAACCTGCTCCTGTCTTTGGATGGATGTCCATACATACACCATTCTCCCAAAGCTCGGAGCATTTTTCTTAAAAGGAAGTCAAAAATTCGTCTTTTGATCACGAAGTCATTCTCGAAGTTCATTCGGCATCGAAATTTACGTTCACCTTTGAAGTCCGGTGCTCATGTAGGTCCCCTACACTGCGCTCCTTCTTCTTTAAGTTCACGTAACTTTCTCGGTGCTGAAAAGACAAATTTTTGAACAAGAGCATTTTGAGGTAGTTGATTGGGGGTTAAGACGTGGCGAAGAAAAAAGGATACCAAAAGTCCATCAGAGTGAAGCTCATAGAGCTGTTGATTTCCGTTCTTGTGATTAGTGCACTCATTTATGTCTTTGGTTATACGGACAGCAACGCTCTGAAAATTTTTACAGGAATCGCCTTCGGACTCTTTTTGTTCGGGGTCATAATCGTCAGATTCGGAAGCCCCGACGAACCGGAGCCAAAGAAAGAGGATGGCGTCACCAAACTGGTTCTATTAGATGAAGAGGGAGAGAGCGTGAAGGAGTGGTTGATCCAAGGGGAGACCTCCCTTTTGATCGGCAAAAGCTCCGCGCAAAACGAGGTTGACATCGACTTGGCGGACGCGGAATACGCTGCCTTGATCAGTAAGCAGCATGCGGTTCTGAATCAAGCGTCCGGGGACTGGTTCATCGAGGATATTCATTCCAAAAACGGTACGGGCATCAAGCAGCCGAACAAACGCGACAAGAGCAAGCTAGAGATTGAACAGCCGCATAAAGTGAAGGCTGGCGACATCATTTACATAGCCAATACCCGCTTGTTGCTGAAATAACAACGGGGGAAACATCGCTTTTACACATACATATCGTCCTTGCACGGAACGAAACGGGGGAGCAGAAGAATGAGTTTGACAAGATGCGCAAATGGTCACATGTTTAGCACCAGAAAACACGGAAGCACCTGCCCTTATTGCAGTATGGTCGTCGAGCCTGGGGCGAAACCGGACAACAAAGCACTGGCGAGAGTGGCGGACGACGATAAGACGATGCCATATCTGGGGGAAACAGAAGGGATTGAACCTGTTACCGGATGGCTGGTATGTATTGAGGGGCCACAACAAGGTCAAGATTACCGCATTATGGCGGAAAAGAACTTCATCGGTCGCGCAGAGGATATGCATATCCGAATCGTCGGAGACAACGCGATCTCTCGCCGCAATCATGCGGTAATTGTCTACGATCCGAAAAAACGCAACTTTTACTTGCTCCCAGGTGATGCGTCGGGGCTTGCCTATCATAACAATGAAGCCGTGTACACACCAGTCGAGCTTACTGCGTACGATGTGCTCCAGCTCGGAAAGAGTACCTTTATTTTCATCCCGCTGTGCGGTGTTCACTTCGAGTGGGACAACTCCAACAAAGGCAAGGAATGATGAGCATGTTTCAACAGGGCGCAATCCCGTATCTGGTCGTCCTTGGCGTGATCATTGCCATTACTCTTTTGTTTCGTCTACGTGCAGCTTTGATCCGGGAAGAAATGAATCCCGTCATCCAGATCGGAAATGGACAGACGATCGGCAGGCGAGAAGAACAGGATGATTACTTTTCGACAGCAACATCGTCTCATGGGACGATTGCGGTCTTGGCTGATGGAATCAGTGGATTGGCTAACGGAAGACTTGCTTCAACGCTTGCCGTGACTACATTTATCCGTGAATTTACTAAGCTGGACAACCCGAAGCATATCTCCCTCTTCTTTTCCCGGGCTGCTTTTCTTGCCAATTCGGAGATTTTGCAGGCCTTAAGAGGAAGTCGGGGTGGGACAACACTGGTCGCTGGCGTAATCGTTGAGGACAAGCTGTATTGGGGAGCGGTTGGAGACAGTATCATTACCGTTTTCCGGAATGGAGAATTCATTCCGATCAATCAAAAAGACATTTATGAGTCGGTGCTGGAGGCGCGTTTTCTGTCCGGTGAGATTACGAAGGACGAGGCGTTGGAGCATCCGCAGAAAAAACAGTTAATCAACTACTTGGGCTACGATAACTTTCAAAATATCGAAATTGGTCGTGAGCCGTTTCCACTTGAAAAGGGAGACAAGGTCATTCTCTGTAGTGACGGCGTTTACGATACGTTAACCGAGATGGAGCTGGAGCAGATTTTGTTCCAAAATATCGCTGCCCATGACGCGGCTGACCAAATCATTGAAGCGGTGGAAAGCAAGCAAAAAGCCAATCAGGACAACGCAACCATTCTCATCCTGGAAAAAGGCTGGTAACGGGGGAGCGGGTAGTACGAATGAGAAAGGACAACAGTGAATTCATTACCGGGTTTCTATCCGAATCAGGCAGCTTCGTTCGCAACAAGGATTACTTTGCCTACGCACAGCTGGATGATATCGCGTGCTGGGTAATCGCCCGTGGATTGGATAACGATCAGGAAGTAGAGAGTGCAGAGTTGGCGGCCAAAAGCGTTCTGGGCTACTTTTTGCAGAAGCCGTCCATTTCGCGTTATCGCATTCGCCGCTATTTGCAGGAGGCCCATCGTGTCCTGCAAGCTGAGAGCCATCGCGTCAGACTAAAAGCGAGCCTGACCGTAATCGTAACGGACTATGCCAGAGTGAGGTACGGGGTTGCTGGTAACACCCGGATGTATCAGTTTCGCAATGGCCGACTGCAATGGCAGAGCAAGGATCAGAGTCTTGCCCAACAGATGGTGGACGGGGAGGAAATTGCAGAGGACGCGCTTGATCAGCACGAGGAGCGCCATAATCTCTTGAGCTATTTGGGGACACCCAATGAATTTCGTCCGTTTGTATCCAAGAAGCTCCCGCTCTATGACGGTGATGTTTTTCTGCTTGCTACCCCTGGTCTGTGGGAAAAGGTGAATCCGGCCGAAATGCAGGACGGTCTACAAGAGGCGAAAGATCCAGAAGCCTGGATCGATACGCTGGAGGACGTGCTTTTGAGCAAGCAGGAGCATGTCGTTCAAAACTACACGGCGGCTGCTATTTTTGCGAACAAAATTTTCAAGACAGACCCGCAAAAAAAGTGGCGGATCATCAAAAGGGTGGCACTCATCCTTCTCGTGCTTGCCTTGGCTGGAGGCGGCGCTCTGCTGTTCAAGATGAAGGAAGCGGAGCGCATTGCGGATGCTGCGACAGGGATGTTCGAGCATGAAACAGCCGGAGACGCTTTCATTGCGGAGGGCGATTATCCGAAGGCACTCAAGGCGTACAGCGATGCCCGAAATGCTGCAAATATCGTGAAAAACAAAATTCAGGCTACTCTCTTGGCCAAAAAGATTCGCATTACACAGTTGATCGTGGATGGAGATACGGCTGTAAAGGATGAGCAGTATACCAAAGCATTGGATAAGTACGACAAGGCGCTCAAAGAAATGAAAGGGCGCGATGATTTTAACGAATCGGAGATTTTGGAGAAAAAAGAAAAGACGCAATCGTATGTGCTCGTCATGCAGTGGAAAAAGGAAGGCGATCTCTTGTTTGAGGGGCAGGATTACGCTGGTGCAGAAGCCTATTACCAAAAGGCGCGCAAGCTGGCGTTGGAAACTTCCTTTGTAACAGGAGAAAAGGAGCTGCGTACCAAGCTGGACGAGGTAGCTTCCAAAAAGACCGGTATCGATAAGGAAAAGAAGACGCTCGACGGCGACAAGCTGGAGAAGCAAGGCGACGAGAGCTATGCAGCACAAGACTTCGAGGGAGCGATCCAATCGTATACGATGGCGCAGGAAATTTATCAGGAGATTGGTGTGCTGGAGAAGGTTTTGGCGATGGAGCGCAAGGTGACAAAAGCAGAGGAGAAGCTGAATCCTCCTGCTGCTCCGTCTTCGGCAGGTGCGCCAGCAGGTCAGCCTTCTGTGCAAGGGACGGGTGCTGGGAGTCAACCTCCGGCAGTTCAGGTGAATCAAGGGGCACCAGTTAATCAGACAGCTCCTGCAAATCAGACCGCACCGGTAAATCAAACAGCTCCGGTGAATCAGACGGCACCGACGAACCAAACAGCTCCGATCAATCAGGCAGTCCCAGTCAATCCGGTGGCTCCAATGTACCAGCTAGTTCCGGTGCCCCCAGTAGTGCCGACCAATCAAGCAGCTCCGCCAGCCGCGACTGCTCCGGCGACTCAGCCAGTTCAGCCACCGCAAGCTAATCCACCAGCTACAGCCAACCCGACACAGGAGGAGGCAGCGAAAACGCCATGAAAGAGATCGTACTGGATCGTTTAAACAAAATGGAGGAGCTGGAGCAGCGCAGATTGCTCAAGCAGATCATGAACGGTGTCTTCCTCAATCTGGTCGAGTACCAGGAGGAGATGCAGAAGAAGCTAGAGGAGCGTGTTTTTTCCGAGATCGAGGACAAGGAAGATAAGCATGACATCTATGTGACCCTCTGCCACCGCGATGACTTTGACCCAATCCACGAGTATTTATACCCGATGATTCCTGGCGATGAGGAAAAGAAGGTATGTGATCGCAAAGAGTTGGCGGTCAAGCTCAGCAACCAGGAAGAAGCGGTCATGATGACGATCTTTTTAGAGTGTGAGTACGACAAGGTTCAGGAGCTGATGATGAGCAAGCGAACCTTCAAGGGTCGTCTGAACACGGCAGGCAATCACTATCCAATCGAGGTGCGCCTCCAACAAAGTCGCGTGTATATGGATGAGCTAGAAAAGCTGTACAACATGTTTCAAAAGAACGGGATGCCGTGGAAAACGGTGAATCATCCTTACGCAAGCAAGTTTTTCGATGTCATTCTGGTTGCCTGTGAGGGCACGTTTACAGAAGACGAAGAGATACTGGAAATGTCGATTACCCTCGATGAGTGGGAGCCTTACAAAAAGCTGGATGTCATCCCGTTATGGAACATCGAGCGCTTGGCTTTAAAAAACATCGGCTTTCCCGTACCTGCCATTGACCGGGTGAACTTCGAGCATGTCCTGTCGTTACGTAAGACGGGTAGCGAGCACGGGTATTTGGTGGATGGAGATGAAGAGCTGATTCGCTATATCAAGCGGTCACCGGAAGAGCTGACGATCGTCTCGCCTCAAGAGAAGTCGGGAGTTTGGAATGTATGCAAAATTACGCAGCCTGTCACGACCCGCATCGGAAGACTGGATTACGAATTAGTGTCCAATCGTCGCAAAAACAGCTTCATTGGGAGCTATGCGCGGAAGCAGGCGATGACCGTACGGGCCAAAGGAGAGATTATCCGGATCGTCCATTCCTTTGAGGCCGCTGAACAGCTGGAGCTAGTGAATGTTGAGATTCGGGATAAAAACAATCGTCCTCCCGCTACATACGGTTTGAATCCGTTCATTAGCGATAATGTGCGCGTAGAAAATGACAAGAAGATTATGGCTCTCGGCTTTCGGAGACGCGGGGCGAACAGCTTTATTCTCCAAGACATGATGAGCTTCCTCGTTTCTGAGGTACAGATGTATTTTCCGGAATACAAGTGTGAAGGAGAATGGGCTTGAATTACATCTGGGATTTGGTTATTCGTGCAAAACGCGCCGGGATCGCCAATAAAGACATCCAGTTCAAAGCCGCCAAAGTATATTCGCCCTACATGGAGCTGAGTCATGAGGCCATCAACGCCAAAGCGGTGGAAAAAACGGTAGAGGTGAATCCGTACTATCGCTTCGACGATATTTTCCGTGACCTTTTTGACGCCAATTACTCTGACGATGCAGAGCTTCGGCATACCTTGTTTGATATCATCATCCATCTGCTGGCCGAGATCGATCTGTCGCAAGGGATGAACAAGCGTGAATACCACATCCGCTTTGTATTGCGCGACTTGGAAGCGGGGCTGTTCGGCAGTCGGGTACAGGAAAATATCCGACTTTTTACCAAAGAGGAGCGAGAGATTATCGCGGGCAATATTTTGCGCTTGTATGAGACCGGCGAAGCGGTGTACCTGCTCAAGGATACGATGCGAAAAATATTCTCTCACTCTACCATTTACGCCAATTGTGAAGAAAAAGATGAGCTGCTGATTTACGTCGGGCAGTCGGAGAGTGAAACCGCACAAGCCAAGCTCGCTTTAATCAAGGATATTTTTCTACCGGTTCGGTTCCATACAGAGATTTATTGGCGAAACCATTTTGGCATTTTGGATGTCGAGGAAACGATGCAAATCGACAGTGTTGCACTGTACTAGAGGTTTTTGACCGATTGACCCCAACAAAAGGTCGGGAGAGAGGAGAGTTGGGATGTCTACCTATTCATACAAGCTTCATCTCCAAAAGGGCAGCAGCGGGGATGGAAATCAACGCAATCATCCAGGCGAAGCGACCTATACACGGGACGAGCTGATGGAGATGACGACCTTTCAGCTCCGCAATATTTGTTACAAGGAGAAGCTGGTCGGCTCTGTCGTGAACAATCTCGATCGGGAGGGACTGCTGCATACGATTCTGCGTTTTCGCGGTGCAGAAGAAAACCTCCTGATTGAAAGTACTGTACCAGGTGGTGTTGAACGCCTCGAAGCCGTACTCCACAAATATTTAAACACACCGATGCCAGGTGTAGATGTGATCAAAATTCCAGCGAAGATGTGCTTGTACATGGGTCTTGCCATTGGCAGGCTGGACAACTATCACGTCGAGTCCTCCAAAGGCTTGTCCGAATCCAATGTACTTTTGGTGAATGACCATATGGAGCTATGCGGTATTCTGCATCTGCGCAAGGAAAAAGATGATAGGAGAGCCGGGCATTTTACGCTGCACGCTTGCCAAGATGCTCAACTGAGAAAAACGGTCAATCAAAACTACAGCCTGCTCTTTTTCCGCAAGCAGGATTCGGAGTATTTGTACAAGGCGTATCATCAGGACCATCCGTTACCGCCTGTCAATCTCCACTACTACAAAGTACCTGTGACTGACCTCGAGATCAGGGAATTGGAAGAAACAGATGCCATTCTCGCGATTGATTTTGGTACCTCCTCGACGACAGCGGGTGCTTTTCTCGACCATCAATATGTCAGCTCCCCTTCCAGCAACGACTTGTTGAATGGACGTATACGCTTGAATGCGATCAATTACGTCTCCTTCCCCGATACGACGCAAAAAAACGAGGAATGGATCGAGGTGCTGCCGACGGCTGTCAGCGTGGCGGATTGCTCCTCCCCACATGACGTTCGCTTTCATATCGGCTATGAAGCACTTCGGCACATGAAAAAGAATGGATACAGCACGAACGCGACCGTGTTTCAAGGCATTAAGCGCTGGGTGAACAGCTATCACAAGATCGAAGAGGTCATGGACAGCCAAGGAAATACCGCGACTGTGAAACGAAGCGACATCCTGCGCCAATACCTTCTTCACGTCATACAAATGGCCGAGCATCAATTCAAATGCCGCTTTCGTCATCTGCATATCACAAGTCCGGTCAAGCTGAAAACGCAGTTTCTTGAGATGTTCACCGAGATTTTGCCTGAGTATCGGATTGAATCAGAGCACGCCCTCGATGAAGGAATGGCAGTCCTATTTAACACGATTGCCGATCAAATTGACAAAAACAGCTTTCTGGATGGGGAGACCTATCAAGCGCTCGTCATCGATTGCGGCGGAGGCACGACGGATCTGTCATCCTGCCATTTCCGGATTGAGGACGGACATATCTCCTATCGCATCGATATCGATACGACCTATGAAAACGGCGACACCAATTTTGGAGGCAACAACATTACGTATCGCATCATGCAATTTATGAAAATCGTCTTCGCGGACTATTACGGAAAAGGGCGGCAAGTGACCGACATCGACCAAATCATCGACATCCCTGGATCGGAAATATTCCGGTACGTGGATGAATACGGCGTCGACTCCATCTATGAACGCTTCGAAGCGAGATATCGGGAGGCCGAGGCGATTTTGCCGACTCGCTACAAGGAGTACGAGAACAAGAGCCGGGACGAGTATCAGCGTGTTCGCAACAATTTTCACTTTTTGTGGGACCTCGCTGACCATATGAAAAAAGAGTTTTTCCGTCAGACCGGCATTCTGCGCAATCGCTTCACATCCGATACAGAAAATCGTCAAGAGCCCGATCTAAAGCTGACGGCAGTCGAGCGATGGGTGTTGTCGATACGGGAGGATGGACGCTTCCGGGACGTGTTTGATTTTCCTGATGTCGTTTTCAACGCCAAAGAGATCAATCACCTGATCAAGGCCGATATTTACGAGATTTTGCGCGTCTTCTTGGACGATTTTTACCAACAGGGAAGGCTGGCTGAATTCTCGATCATCAAGCTGACTGGGCAGTCGTGCCGGATTGATGTTTTCCGTGAAGCGCTCAAAGAGTTTGTCCCTGGACGCAGCATCGAGTTTCGGCAAAAGTCGGAGGATGCGGGCAAGGTGCCAGACCTGAAGCTGTCTTGCTTGCGTGGAGCACTGCGCTATCAAAGTGCCAAAAAGGCAGGTTTCATCGAAGCGCAGATTACGAATCATGCACCGATCGTCCCGTATTCCGTGACCGCCTTCACGCATAACAAGCAAGAGAGAGTGCTCATTCACAGTCAGGAAAAGCTGAGTCTCGTGCATGGCTCTATCTCGCGTCCCTACGGCGTGAGCGAGGTTGAATTTTATCTCAAGGAAAATGACGGCCAGCTGCGCCAGCGGTACTTGTACATGGATGAACCCGCTCAATACAAAACCGTATTGTATGAGGACATCGCGAGTAAGTACGGTACGCATATCCCGCAGGACGAGACTGACTCGATTCAAAATGGGGAGTCGAAATACTTCGTTTTTGCGAGCGGCAGTGAGTGGGGATTCCATGTCGTGCCAGTAGCTCGTCTGAATGAACAGCTTGCTTTGGGGAAAAAGGTTTTCTTTGCTTTTGAGAGTGACTTGTCCGAGCTGGATTTCTTTGACGGGATGAAATGAGCAAATAACCAGGCAGCTTAAATGAACAGGAAGGGGGAACAGCGGTGTTTTCCCATCTCTATCCCAATTTTCATAAAGGGCGAATTCTCAAGCGAGAGATGCTTGAGAATCTGCGTGATTACCCGCGACATTTTGTCGATTTATACTTTCAAGATTATACAGACGGCATTATTTCCGGGATGGATGTAACGATTGGCGAAGGGCACCTCACTGTCGGCAGAGGGATCGTCAAGCATCAAGGACGGATTTACTTGTTTGAACGCGAAGAGCATATCCCTTATGAGGCCACAGGTATGGAGACGGTGCTCAAGATTCGCTTTCAGGAAGAGACTTCGCTGACCGACTATTACGTTTACGAGACGTCGTATGTTCTCGATACGGAGCTAGAGTCACGTCTGGATGAAAGGGAGTTGGGGCGCTTCAAGCTCAAGCAAGGGGCAAGGCTTCGCGGTGATTATCAGGATTTAGCCGATATGGCGACCGAATTCAATACGTGGAATATCGTTCATGTCGAACATGCCGGGAGAAACGAGCCAACGCTTGCTCCCTACATCCTGCGATATTTTGCGAATGAAATGCTAAAAACGGTCACCAATCACCCGTATGATCTCGCCTTTGCCATGCAGTGCTTGAATGCGGACAGAGTAGAGCGGGGGCTCGTTCTTCATTATATAGGCAACAGAATGGGAACGGGTTACCGCGAGTACACGAACCTGCAGATCCTCAAATACCTCGCACGCATCTTGGATGACGCCAAGAGCGGCGGAAGATCCTCAAAAACAGAGTGGAAAACAGGCGGGCGTCAGCGAGTTATTGTTGATTAACGAGAGGATGGTGAATGGAAATGGCGCGCATGGATGAAAGCATTATTGGCATGTTGAATGAGCTTTCCGGTGAGGATGCACAGCCAGCAGCAATACGTTTTGGTCCCAAGGGCAAAAATCGACTGGATGTGGTGAACAAATCATTTATTACAGTCGGTGAAGAGAAAATTCCCATGGAGGACAAGCGCGTCCTCAACGATCTCGTACAGATTCGAATTCCGAAGACATTTTCCATCATGAGTCCAGAAGTAGCAGCTCTGAAGTATCCATCGGAACGTAGGCCTTCCCTGATTTTTACGAACGAAACAGCTTCAATTAACCTGGCTTTTACCTATACCGAGAGCAAGCTGACGGATTCTCCTGCGCAGCTAAAAGCCTTCATGGATGTCATGAAGCAGGTTTTGCGGAGAACACAGCCGCTCGCTCGTTGGCAGGAGGAAGGAATACGTGAGATTGCCGGGACCAGCGTCGGATTTTTCGAATTTGTTGCACCAGCATTGGATACAGACATTTACAACCTGATCAGCTTTGTCTCGCTACAGGGACGCGCTCTTCTCTGCACGTTCAATTGCACGGAGCAGGAGCTGTCAGATTGGAAGCCAGTAGGCTGGGGAATCATGGATTCCTTGTCGCTCGTATCCACCAATTCGGATGAAAATGGGAAGGGAGAAGGGAAAATATGAGTCTTCCTGTCATTGCCTACAACAATTTGCAAATCTCTCCTTATCAATTGACGCATCTGGTAGAACTGACGATTACGAAAAAGATCAATGAGCATGCCCACCTGACATTTACGGGGATTGTACCAGAAGAATTGAAGGACAGCTATGTAGAAATGACAGAAGCACAGACCCCGATCGAAATCAGTCAGGTAGATAACGATGGCAACGCCACGCCGCTTTTTGCGGGGATCGTTCTGGAGATAGGCATCAAGGCCGTACGAGACGTGTATTATTTGTACGTCGAAGCTGTCTCGCCTACGTACAATCTCGACGTGAAGCGCAAGAGCCGTTCGTTTCAAAACAAAGCCATGACCTACGGTGCCCTTTTGAAGACAATCGCAGGAGAATACCCAGGCATGGACATTATGGACATGGCCTCCAATGGTGGGAAGCTGGGCTCCTTTACCATGCAGTATCAGGAGACGGATTGGCAATTTCTCAAGCGGCTGGCTTCGCGTTTTCAGACGGGACTAATGCCAGCATCCGTTTTTGAAAAGCCGAAGTTCAGCTTCGGTGTGCCAGAGGGTGCATCGAAAGGCAAGCTCGACGATTTTCACTACCGGGTGCGCAAAAATTTGAATGAATTCCGCCATTCCTCGGAAAACGGGGTCAAGGGCGTGGATGAAAATGACTACATCTTTTACGAGGTAGAGACGGATCGTGTGCTCGATTTGGGCAACGGTGTGGATTTTAAAGGAAAGAGCCTGTATGTGTATGAGGCCCATACCGAGATGAAGAAAGGCTTGCTCAAGCACAAGTATTTGCTCGCGTCCAAAAAAGGAATGAGCCAAAAGCCGCTCCACAATTCGCTCATCGTAGGGGCATCGGTACAGGGGAAAGTCATTGAGGTCTCAAAAGACAACGTCAAAATCCACCTCGATATCGATGAGAGCCAGAGCAAGAGCGAGGCGCACTGGTTCCCGTACTCTTCCGTTTATACGGCCGAAGGAAACAGCGGTTGGTATTGCATGCCGGAGCTCGATGACTACGTCCGCGTCTATTTTCCGAGCAACAAGGAAAGTGACGGGATTGCGATCAGCTCTGTCCGGAAAAATTCAGACGAGGGCGAAACGAACAAGCTCGGGAATCCCGATATCAAATACTTCCGAACAGCCAACGGAAAAGAACTGATGTTCAGCCCGTCGGAGGTATTGCTTAGCGCAAAGGACGGGGAAATCCTCATTCGCATGACTGATGCGGACGGCATCCAGATTTTTAGCAAAAAAAATATCAAGGTTGTCTCCGAAAAGGACATTTTGATGGACTCTGCCACGAAGGTGATTATCTCGGCGAAAGAGGAGATCAGTCTCACCTGCAAAGAGAGCAACATCAAGATGGACGGAAATACAAGCATCGTCGGGCAGGAGCTCAAAACCAATTGACACACATGGTTGCCA
The DNA here is from genome assembly GCF_000010165.1 of Brevibacillus brevis NBRC 100599. NCBI lineage: Bacteria > Bacillati > Bacillota > Bacilli > Caryophanales > Paenibacillaceae > Brevibacillus > Brevibacillus brevis. The sequence goes on along the minus strand of NC_012491.1, from coordinate 4,717,095 downwards.
CGCGGGTAACCGTGTGTTTGGTGTATGCAAAAACGGTGAGAAGAAGGGGGGATTGGCATGGAGAGAGAGGAAGCCTTGCAGCATTTCAAGGAGCACGAGGTGCCGAAGAGAACCATTGCCAGCCTGCATGCCTTGGATGCTTACTATCAGGCGAATAAAGAGAGGCTCACAAAAGAATTTCTTCATTCATTTGAAGCCATATGCCGACGCGTGGTTGATAAGCAGGAGCAAGGGACAAAGGGCAAACTGGCGCACTTGACCTATTCCATGCTGCGGACGGAGCATCTTCTTGGAAGCAGTCATTATTTGCTGGAAGCTACGGACAGCAGTTGGTTTTTCGATCCGGTAGAGTGTCAAACCAGCTATGATGCGAGCTGGGCATTCCACTTTTTGGATCGGCTCGCAGACGAATGGAACGAGGCTGCCAGAGCGTATGCCGGACACGTAAGACTTCCCGATATCGAACGGATCAAGCTCGTGGAGGCAGAGAAGTTTCATCAATATGTCGTTCACCTGATCCGTTATGCCATGGTGCAGGCTGTTCAGCTGGAAGTCTTTCAACAGGTGGACAAGGAGCTGGAGCTGGAGGTGCGTGTCGGGGAATATATCGATCAAAGCGAGATCGTGTATTGTCTGGACACTCGCCACAAAGATTCCGGGATGATCCGTGCCTGGCTGGAAGAAAAGCAAGAGCTGGAATACGGCTACAAGGTTTTGGCTGGCCTCGATTTAGGACAAGGACAATTCGATGGTCTTGATCTTCGTTATTCGGACCTCTCTGACAGTCAGCTAACGAAAGCGACCCTTCGCGAAAGTGTTTTGGTCGGGACGAGATGGCATCGTGCCCAGCTAAAAGCAGTTGATTTCGGAGACAGTCTCATTCATGGAGCGGATTTTACCGGAGCGAATCTGCTAGGCGCGAGCTTTCGTGAAGCATCCGGGCCAAGGGGGTTGTTGGAACCAGATGCGTGGGAGACACCCGGCTTTGATGGTGTCTTGTTCGTCGGGGCGGACTTGACCGGGACTGATTTTACTGGAGCCGATCTGCGCGGCGCAGACTTTACAGATGCGATTTTGACCGGAGCGAATTTTAGCGGCGCGCTTCTGGAGAGAGCCGTATTCTCGGAGGAGGCCAGGGAGTCCATTCTGTTGGATGAGCTTCAGGAGCGACATGTCATTTGGCGAGAGGGGAGTCAGGCATGAATTATTTCATCTTGTCACAGGACGAGCGAATCGCGAGTGCAGTAGAGCCAACGGGCGTTTTTGACGTCATCCGGCAGGAGTGGCTCACCACAGAATATCAGGACGAGTTGGACGAGGCCGTCATCCAGTTCGACATCAAGCAAAAGAAAGAAAATGACTACCTGGATTTTCTCGACAGACCGATCCCGCTCTATTCCAACCGCTTAAAGACAATCATCCACAAGTTCGCGCCGAAGCTGTTCGTAAAATCTGTCGTGCTCGTAGACAGGGAGCGGATCAAGCAGGATTTGTACTGGCTGATGATTCTGCCGCGTGTGAACTGCCTGTCCGAGCAAAGCGAGTTTCACAGGGACGGCTCCCTCAAAAGGCTGGTTCTCGATCCAGACAAGATTGGACGCCATACGATCTTTCAAATCGAAGGGATTCGCGAACCGTATATCATCATCGATTTGCGGCTGGCGGAAGCTTTGCTACGCAGGGACTTTTTCGGTATCCGCTTGAAAAAAGTAGAGCAAGCAGGGAGGAGAATGAGTCATGCCCATGATTGAAGATGTCGATGTTGTACCTTCGTCGGCTCCGAAGAAAAGCTACGTCGTGGCAGGAGCAATTCTCACGTGCGACTACGGGAGCCAGAAGAACAAGCTGAAAACGCCGTTTAGTCATGGCGTGTACATTCGCAACCAGGCACAGATGAACGTGAATGACTATATGCCGCAAGTGAACATCATGCCGTTCGGCAAATGCAAATGCGAGAAAAATCCAACTGTTGCAGCTGCAACTGCTGCTAACAACGGTGTACTCAAGCCGATGCCATGCATTCCAGTAGTCACCATGCCCTGGATCGATGGCAAGGCAGATGTACTTGTGGAAAATCATCCCGCCCTGTTAAACACCAGCACGAACATGTGCATATATGGAGGCTGCATTCGCATCGAAGACGACGGACAGGAGCAATAGTGAGGGGGATTGTATGAATACGACAGAGAAGCTGGCTGGATACGAGAATATTCAGTTGGTCTCACCCTTTGAAATCCAAAGCCTACAAGATGTCAGAATCGTGAAGAAAGTCAATGAGCACGCCAGGCTGTTCGTCACCGGTATCATCCCGGAGGAAAAAAGCGACCGTTACATTGAAATGGCGACGAGTGAGGATACAGTCGCGCTGAATTTGGTGGAAAACGGTTCGCTTACAAAGACATTATTCAAAGGACTCGTGGATTCCGTCAGTGTGAACTTTGTTCACGGCGTGTACCATTTGGAGCTCGAAGCGGTCTCGCACACGCAGCGAATGGACGGACAGCGCAAGATGCGCTCTTTTCAGCATAAACAAATGTCCTATGCCAGTCTGCTGGATGAAATCACAAAGGACTATCCTGGCTCGGATTATTTGGATCATGCTTCGAATGGAGCGCCGCTTGGGACCATCGCCATTCAGTATCAGGAGACAGATTGGGAGTTTTTAAAGCGACTGGCCTCCCGCTTCGGCTCTATTCTCGTCGCCGAGGCTGTCGCGGATAAGCCAAAGTTCTGGTTTGGCTTACCCGAGGGACGTACTGCTCAACTGACAGACGCGAGCTACACCATCAGCAAAAGGCTGTCGCCCTATATGGAAACGACAGAAAACGGCTACGCGGCAGGTATGTCGGAAAACGATTTTCTCACCTATGAAGTAGAAAGCGGACAGGTCCTCCAGCTCGGAGACCGCGTGAACTACCAAGGTAAAGAGCTGGTCGTCTCCGGGTCAACAACGAGGATCGAACATGCGCTTCTCATTCACGCCTATCAGCTCATGCCCGAAGCAGGCATCCGTCAAAACCCTATCCGTAACGACGACATATGCGGCGCTGCCCTGGAAGGCAAGATTATCGACATCCAGAAGGACACCGTCAAAATCCACCTCGACATTGATCCGAAGCAGCCCAAGGCAGAGGCGAGTTGGTTCCCGTATGCCACGGTCTACTCGGCAGAGGGCAACAGCGGTTTTCACTGCATGCCGCAAATGGGCGACTCCGTCAAGCTGTACTTCTCCACACCAGATGAAGAAGGCGCCATGGCAGTCAGCTCCGTGCGAAAAGGCGGGGGCAGCACGGCGAAGACAGGCAATCCCGGCATCAAGTACTGGGGAACCAACTTTGGCAAAGAGCTGATGATGGGCGGCAAGGAGCTCGTTCTTACTGCCAAGGAGAGCAAGGAAGGCAATATTTTTATCAAGCTGCATGAAGAGGACGGCATCGAGATTCACAGTATGCATCCGATCGTATTTTCCTCGGAAAAGGATATGGAGATTACGTCAGATACGAAGGTCGAGATCAAGGCCAAGGAAGCGATCTACCTCATGTGCAGCACCAGCAGCATGATTTTGGACGGGGAAGTCGATCTTCAAGCACCGAAGATTGAGATGGTCGGGCTGACGAAAGCGCCTGTGGTTGTGGAGGATTTGCCGCAGGAGGAGGAAGAGGAGGAAGAGGAGCAGCAGGAAGAGGAAGAGTCTGGCTGGGGTGGATTTCTGGATGGTGTACAGTTAGCGTTGGATGTTGTGGGACTCATTCCGGGTCTGGGAGAAATAGCGGACTTAGCGAATGCGGGAATCTCGCTCGCGCGTGGAGACTATGCAGGAGCGGCGCTATCGCTGGCGGCGTGTATCCCTTTTGCGGGCTGGGCGGCAACCGGAGCCAAGCTAGGAGCAAAGGCGCACAAAGCACTAAAGGGAACGAAAGTGGGACAGAAAGTGCTTGAGGTAGCAGACTCAGCGGCGGATGTAGTGAAGACGGTAGCAAATGCCGTCGAAAGTACCGTAGGGAAGGTCTGGACGGCTGCCCGCAAAACACTAGACGAGATGGATGTGATGCAAGCCGTCCAGCGAATCAAGGAGCAGTTGTACGCTAGCGTCATGGCTGCAAAAGATGCTGTCATCAACAAGGCGAAGCAGATGAAGGAACAGCTCAAGCAAAAGGCTAGGAAGCTGCGCGATGATATGCAAGAAGGCTTGCAGAATTTAGCGGATAGTTTAAGTCCTCAGTTACAATTGGCGGAAGGGTTTCCAGTAAAATTCTCGAATAAAAAAGATGTAGTGGAGCTTGCCCCTACAGAGAACCAACTGAAGTGGCGCGAAACATATGGGGGACCGAATGGGCAGAAGCCGAATCAAAAGCCGAATCAAAAGCCGCCGGAGAAGCCGCCTGAGGGGACGGGTAATGCTAAACCAAGTCGCTTAGAGGAGCTAAGAGCGAAATATGGTCAACTAAGCCCAACAGAATTGCATCAACGCATCAACTTGAGAGGTGCCGTTGTTGACGAATACAAGCGACTAAAAGCTATGGGTTTAACTAATGATGAAATGGGACCATGTCTAGCTGGGGTTCTTGATAAGAAGACTGGAAAGATTTATTTTGGAAGAAATACTATAGACGGTAGTATCCCCAATAAACTTGCTAAAGAAATTAAGGATAGATTAGAGAACATGCCTGATGAGATATTGCATGGGTATGAAAAAACTAAAGGTGCTGGATCACACGCGGAAATTTTTGCACTAAATGATGCGCTTTTATCCAGATCCGGTTCAAATCTCTCAGATTATATGATTTATGTAATAAAATCCAATGGCTCTAAAAAGCTTCGTGGCACACCTGTCCCTCGATGCCCACATTGTGACTATTTGACACAAGGTTCTAATTTCATACCGGAGGTTTTAAAATATGGAAAAAATCGTAGATGAGGAAATGTTAGATTATGACGATGATATAAGAACTTATTGTGATCAGCCTTTTACAGGTATTGGATATGTTAAATATCCTAACGGAGTGACCAAAAGGGAGACTCACTATAAAGACGGATTTCCACATGGGTTTCGAAGAGAATGGTTTCCTAATGGAAAAATTCAAACAGAATATGAACTAAGAAGAGGGAAAGTTCATGGACGTAGGACTTACTGGCATTCAAATGATTCAATAAGATCAATCGGGCATTATGAATGGGGAGTTGAACTAGACTATACTGAATGGAGTGAGAATGGTGAGTTAATTGAAAAACGCAAGCTTGACCCTGAATCCCCGGATTCCAACTATAAAATTTTATTGAAGTTTAGAGAACACTATTCCAAATATGAAAATCTTTGAGTTAGCAAGCATCTCTAAAGAAGATTCTTTAGTCATAGTACTTATAGCGGGAGACAAGGGTAAAAATCCGCCCTTGTTTTTCTTATTTTTAATTTGGATTATCGGGGATGCTTGCTAATGCTTTATTCCGATAGCCGAGTTGTCTCTGGCAATCGATATTTTGGTGTGAGTTTTAATATCCACTCGCGAGCTGTTGTTAAGGAAATGCGATGACCAATTGACACGAAGATAGGTTTAATGTTCTCTTGGGTTCTGGTTCTTAGTACACTCCCAATTATCTCCACTATTATCAACTAATGGCGAGAAAGACCCTCTTTTTGATTCAGGTTCTTTGAACTCCGCTATACTAACCTAGTTTTCCCGCATCCAATCGTTGGTATATCAAACAGAATGCCTAAATGACTAGCTAATCCAATTCTTCTAGGATGTGCGATCCCTGACCATCACAGACAATTAACTCAGGAGGATAATTTACAATTAACAAAGAGAACAGAGAGATTGTCACACAGCAAAAATACACCAGGTAAAATAAATGGTAAAGACGATGCAGGCCATTTGGCCGACGATAGGTTCGAGGATCAACTGAAATTTACAAGGGTTTCCAATAAAATTCTCGAATAAAAAAGATGTGGTAGAGCTTGCTCCTACGGAGAACCAACTAAAGTGGCGCGAAACATATGGGGGCCGAATGGGCAGAAGCCGAATCAAAAGCCGCCGGAGGCAACGAATGATGTCATAGAAGAAAGAGCAAGAAAAGCAGGAATTGATTTAACACCTAAACCTAGTCCTTATAAGCAACTGGGAAATAAAACCAAGAAAGAATTAGAGGATAAGGTAAATAAGCGAACTATAACCAAAGAAGAGTGGAAGAGACTTGAATGGAATAGGCGGCTTGCAAAGCGAAGGGATGCAGGGGTTAAAGAATTTTGGAAACAAGAGAAAAGAAGAATCAAAAATGGAGAACCCACAACACGGAATTGGACTCAGGAACAAAAAGATGCGATATTAAGTAATCAAGTTCCTACATTTAATGGAAAACCAATAACCGGACATCATGCCTACAGTGTTTCTAAGTACCCTCACCTTGCAAATAGAGGAGAGATTATCTATCCTGTAACAGTAAAAGAACATTTGATTCGTTGGCACGGTCGTTCATATAGAAGGAGTTTACCTGGTAAACCGTATGACCCTTCATTTCCAGAGGAATTTTAATTTTTAAAAATATTTTAGAAGGGGGAATTTTCTTTGACTAAAATAACTATAATACTCCAATCAGAAAGTACAAGCAATTTGTTAATGACTATTAAGAAGCACACTGCTGTAAGTCTATCAGAGATAAAAAATCACATTAGTAACAATATTCCTCTCATGGAAGTTGATTATGTTGATAATGATGAGATGGAAAAAATGAGGGCCTTAGTAGAAGATTTAATTAAAAATAAAGCTAGATTTAAGCTTTATGAACAGGACGAAGATTACAAAGAAGAGTTGCCACTGGATCACTTTATGAATAGCTTTGAATTGTCTAGACAAATTGCTGAAGATAGAGAGAGATTAGATGATATTTTAGTAGAAGAAGACGACGAATAATGAAGGGACTTATGTCTACCACAGTGCCAGAGGCTAGATTCTTTGTGTAAACAAACACCACTTGCCTCCTCTCAAGTAAGTAAGAAGTGATAAACTTTCAAAGGTTGATTCCATCTTTCAACAATAAGATGGAGTCAGCCTTTTTTGCATGTTCAAAATCAAATGAGTGAAGGTGCGGGTACGGCAGTGACTGCGGCAAAGCGGACGACGAAAGCAGTGAAGGCAACAAAAGCGATGTCCAAGGCAACGAAAGCGGTCAAGGCGACCGCCAAAGCAGCAAGTGCGGTGAAAGGCAAGGTCGTCACTGCTGCGCGGAACATTCAGGAGAGCATGGACAAGCTTGCGGCTGTGCAGAAGCTGAAGAAGAGCATGCTTGGCAAGTTCATGCAGAAGCCCGTTGTGAAAGAAGTGATCAAGGAAGCCGGATCTGAGGCATTGGATTATGCGACGGATGGTGTTTTCTCAACCGTAGCGGGAATTGCCGGGCGCCGTAAAAAAGTTCGTGTGACTTATAAGAACACTGATAGGCTGAAAAAGCGGAACATCAAAAAAGCGAAGCTGAAAAGTTGTCTTCGAGACCCTATCCACGGAGGCACCGGAGCGCAGTTTATCGTTCATCCTGCCCTCAAGCTGTATGGAGCCGAGACGTGGACGTTTGAGCTGCATTACAACTCCCTGCTTTTACAAGAGGGAGCACTGGGCAAAGCATGGACACACAATTACGAAATGCGCCTGGAATTCCTGGATGAGACACGCGAAGAAATTACGGTTTGGTGGAATGCTGGCCCGCGCCAATACCTTTACTCGTGTTCAGGACGGCTTATATCGGTCTAGCGATGCGGACGTCTTCTTTGACGAACTGCGGGAAAGACAAGACGGCTATACGCTGTGGGTCAAGGAAACGAGAGAGACGTACGATTTTGCAAGAAATGGACAAGCACTTCGCCATACGGTGGCTGCCGGAATGTCGTTGCTCTTCAGCTATGACCAGCATGGCAGGCTGAATCGCTTGACAGAAGAGCGGAGTCGTCGAGCGTTTTCACTGGAGTATGGGGCGGATGGTTTGGTGTCAGCATTGTCTGATGGGACTCGTTCCCTTCGCTTTTCGTATGATGCCTACCGCAGGATGACTCGCTACACCAATCCTAATCATGTTGTCACTGACTTGTCCTATACAGGAAATGACCAACTGGAATCTCTGGCATCCGATGGCGTCATTGTCTACACGAATACGTTTGACGAAGAAGGGCGCATCATCTGCCAGACAGACGCGGCAGGCATCCCTGGTTATATTCACTACGATACCGAGAGCCGCCCTGGCATGATGGTCACGACCTTCACAGACGGAAATGGGCATGTCGAGGTCATGGTCCATGACGACAATGGCCTATTGCTGGAGAAGACTGAGAAGGATGGAACGGTCACCAAATACTCCTATAATGAGTGGGGACAAACGACATCTGAAACAAACGGAGCGGGCGAAACAACCACTTACACGTATGACCATCGCGGGAATCTGGTAAAAGAGACAGATCCTCTTGGCAATACAACGACCTATACGTACAACGAGAATGACCTACTGATAGCAGAAGAAGACGCGGAAGGCGGAGTCACGACTTACGCCTATGATGAGCACGATCGGCTGGTTAGCATTACACGACCAGACGGCTGCACCTCTTCCATCGGGTATAACGAGCACGGGCAAAGAAGCACTTATATTGATTTTACAGGAGCAAAAACCACTTATCATTACGATGGACAGGGAATGCTCGTTTCCGCTCAGGACCCAGAGGGCCGCATCTTCCGTGTTGGCTTCGACCCTACAGGCAGGATGACAACCTTTACAGATGCTTTTGGAGGTTCGCTGCGTCAGGTATTCGATGCCAATGATAATCTTGTTGGTGTCATAGATCCTCTCGGAAGGATGCATTCCTTCACCTACGATACACAGGATTGTCGGGTAGAGGAGACTACGGCTAGCGGAGCATCGACGAAGATCGGGTACACGATTACAGAAAAAGTAGAGACCATTACGAATGTCTACGGTGGAGTCACTCGTTATGAGTATGACAAAGAGTGGCAAATCATTGGGGTGGTAGACCCAACCGGGGCGAAGACCAGTCTCGAACGCGATGCCATGGGCAGAGTGACATCAGTCACCGACCCTTTGGGGAACACCCAGCGCTATGAATACGATGCTGCCGGGCGCTTAACGGCTGTCTATGATGCAACCGGACAGAAGGTGAGCGGGCTCACCTATGATGGCGCAGGCAATATGCTTGCCCATATTGACGGACTCGGAAGAACAACTCAATACCAGTTCAACAAGCTCCATCAAGTCATTGCCACGACGAATGCTGCTGGACAAAAAACCAAATTCTCCTACGATGCAGCCGCACGACTGACAAAGGTATTGGAAAATGAAGCAGCCATCTACAAGCAGCAATACGACGGAGAAGGCCGCCTAACGAGCTATACAGATGCCAATGGCAATGCCACCACCCTCTCCTACGATGCCAGTGGCTTGCTTTTAGCTGAGCGGAATGCTACTGGCGAAGGAACGACCTACCGCTATGACAAGCGCGGATGGCTGACCAACAAGACCAATGCACGCGGTCAGGAAACGCACTATCGCTACGATGCAGCAGGACAGCTCATTGAGCAGCAGGACGAAGCAGGGACTGTTCGCAGGACTTTCGACGCCGAGGGTCGCGTGGTAAGTGTCAAAGAAGATGGAAAAGACACCAAGCGTCGTACCTACGATCTTTTGGGGCGAATCGTCTCCAGCACAGATCAGTATGGGAATACGCTACAGTACACCTACGATGCGGGAGGCAGACTGGCAACGCTCGTCTATCCAGATGGCAAGAAGGTTCACTATTCCTACGATCTCGCAGGTCAATTGACCACGGTCACAGACTGGGCAGGTCGTGTTACAAGGTACACGTACGATGAAAATTACCGCCTCATCCGTACAGAGCGACCGAACGGTACGGTAGAGCAGCGTCACTATGATGCAGCCGGGCAGCTTCTCCGTCTTTGGGATCAAAATGCGCAAGGCGTCATGCTCCAGCAATATCGGTTTGTGTACAACGAGCTCGGGCAGATCACCCAAGAGGAAGAAAAGCAATACACCTATGATGCCCTGCGACGCCTGACGAGCGGAGCCATGGCAGGACGCAAGATTCTCTATACCTATGACCAGGGCGGGAATATTACCGCGATCGGGGATTCAGGTTCGAGTCTTGCTACGGCGATGACGTACGCCAAGGACAACCGACTGGACACAGTAGATGGTCAACCGGTTCAGTATGACGAGGACGGCAACCTTCTGCTGCTCCCAGGTAAGCAACAGCCAGAAACGTATGCGTACGATGCCCGCAATCGTCTTGTTCGCGCCGGACAAGCTCGCTACACCTACGATGCTGAATACGTCCGCACCTCCATGACCTGGAACGGTAAGACGACACGGTATGTGGTTGACGAAAACGCCGATTTGACTCAGGTTCTTATGGAGCTGGAGGAAAGTGGAACCGCCAGAGCGTATTATGTATATGGACTGGGCCTCATTGGTCGTGAGGATGCGCAAGGCGACTATTTGTCCTATCACGCGGATACGCGCGGAAGCACGACCCTGTTGACCGACGAGCATGGTCGAGTCACAGACCGTTATACCTACGGATTGTACGGGGAACTGGAAGCACACGAGGGCAGGACTAAACAGCCGTTTTGCTACAATGGCCGCGATGGGGTCATGACCGATCCGAATGGGTTGTACTACATGCGGGCGCGGTATTACCATCCGGGATTGAAGCGGTTCCTGAATCGAGATGTGCTCCAAGGGGACATGACGGACGGGCAAACGTTTAACCGTTTTGCTTATGTGAATGGGGATCCGATTGGGTTCATTGATCCGTTGGGATTGATGAAGTGTAAAGAGGAGACGGGAAGTAATCAACAAACTGAAAAGTTTTATCGGGCAATGTCAGAAAAAGAATTTAAGAAACTGCAAAATAATGATGGAAGACTAACAAAGCGACTTGAAGGAAAAAGTGAGCTTAAAATTACGGACGATCCACAATACGGATCGGGTGATTTATCTAAGCGGAAGTCCCAAAAATCTAGGAATTACACTAGATTTGTCGAATTTGAAGTTAAAGCTGGTACGAAGGAAGAGCTTATTAAGCTCGGTGGTACCCATGAGTCTGCTAGATCCACTTTTCCACATTTACCTGAGCATAAAGAGGGATTAGTTGAAGTGAAATTTGAAAAGAGAGGAGTATTAAGTTTGGGTCTAGGTTCTAGCAAAGATGGGCTTGAGCTATTTAATAAAAACATTGTGTCTTGGAGGGAACTTTGAAAAATAATAAGTTAGAACAATTAATTGAAATGTATGGTATGGCAATTACTACTGCAGGGAAAAATTCTGCCTATGATGAAGTGCAAAAAAAACTTGATGAACTTGGAAGAGAAGTTGGGTTATTGGATCATGATTATGTTGAGAGAGAAATATTGTCTTATATTAAAGACAATCTTGTAACAAAAAGTTGGAAAAACGCCCAACATTGGATTGGTGCAGCTTTAATTCACCCTTCTTCACGATATTTGGATTACTTTTTGATGGTTTTAAGTGAAGAGGATCCTAATGCACCTCATTATTGGGTCCTTGATGTGATACAGTATATGCCTGAAAACATTTCTAATCTCGCACTGCCTGCGCTCAAAAAATTATCGGAACAAATAAATTCTTCATGGTCAGCTGCAGTAATCGAGAAATATTTTGAGACAGTTGTATGGAATGATGAGAATGCAGAAGATTTTATATCTACTTTAGTTACTTCAAATAATGAACTGGTAGCTTTAAGGGCTAAATATTGGATGGAGACCTTTGAAGTGGAGAGAAAAGAGGAAGAGGAAGAAGATTTAGTAGGTAATGAAACAGATGATTAAGCATACATGAGATATCTGATGCCTAAAAATGCATATTCTGAAAGTCTGAATGAGAATCGGAAATTTGAATGAATGTTCTTGTCATGATCGGAGGAGTTTTGATTTAAAGACCCAAATGTCTTGGTGGAATTAATATCCACCGAGACATTTTTACTTAGAAAGAAGTATTTACTGTCTGTTGATAGATATATATGACTGGGGCTCATTGGTCGTGAGGATGCACAAGGCGATTATTTGTCCTATCACGCGGATACGCGCGGAAGCACGACCCTGTTGACCGACGAGCATGGTCGAGTCACAGACCGTTATACCTACGGATTGTATGGTGAACTGAAAGCACATGAGGGCAGGACAAAACAGCCGTTTTGCTATAACGGCCGTGATGGAGTCATGACCGATCCGAATGGGTTGTACTACATGCGGGCGCGGTATTACCATCCGGGATTAAAGCGGTTCCTGAATCGAGATGTGCTCCAAGGGGATATGACGGACGGGCAGACGTTTAACCGTTTTGCTTATGTCAATGGGGATCCGATTGGGTTCATTGATCCGTTGGGGTTGATGAAGTGTAAGGATGAGAAGGGGAAATCTCAAACTAGAACGGAAATAATGGAGATTGTTCGAGAGACTTTGAGTCCTGAAGTGAAGAAGATAAAAAAATTAGATCCAATGCAAAAGTGGGATATAGAGGTTCCCTAGCTACTGGTAGGAAGGGTAGACACAAGGGATATGCGCCTTTTGATCCAACAGATTTCGATATCGATGCATTTATTGTTAGCGATAAATTAGCTTCAAGATTTGATCCTGATGTCACTTGGAGAGCAGGAACCCAGATTAGAGAAATTAGGCAGATACAGAAGGACGTAGATAAAACTCTTAGAGGATCTTTAAAGGGGTTAAGAAAGTTCGATAAGAAAGGAAGACCGGATAAATTTACTTTCCGAATATTCACTGAGGAAGAGTTCGCCAACCAATATAGAAAAGGAAGTCAAATAATTGACTAGGAGAATTATTATGAGAAAAAAGTACCCCTATTTTACTTGTTCATTACCAATTGCATCTGAGGAAGATATTTATGGTGTTGCAAAAATTATTTCTGAAAAGTTAGTTGGCGGTATTACATTTGGTGGATTAGAAGATTATATCTATGAAGAGGTTCCGGCCGTATACATTAATAGGAGTATTTTGGGGCTGGAATTTGTTATACAAGGTTATGGAGGCGAAAAAGGATATATAGTAGAAGTTCATTCTCACCCTGGTAATGATGCCCCGGATAATGTGAATGAAGTTGAAATTGATTTAACTTGTTATGTCGCTTCTCTTCTTGAAGGAACGGAACAAATAAAGATAAAGCATGAACAAATTGTCGAGCAAGATTATATTATTATTACAGAATAGTTTCTAAATCGGTAAAAAGTTGTTCAAATAATGGGGGGGCTTATTCCAACTTAAATGGTGAGGAGGAATGAGCCCTTTTTGCATGTTCCAGCCATAAGTTTGCGTACAACGGGATAGGGATATTTGCAAGGGAAGCAATACACCTATGATGTAGAATACGTGCGCACCTCTATGACTTGGGGAGGAAGACAGACACGGTATGTGTGGCCGACCAAAACGCTAACCTGACCCAGGTTCTTGTGGAACTAGAGGAAATTGTAGCGACCAAAGCGTAATATGTATGTGAGGAAACTAAGAAACAACAAACACCGAGGTAGGTGAATGTAATGTTCAATATTAATATTGATACAAGCAAATTATATAGTGATTTAGAAAAAATATGTAGTTGGGAAGATTGGTACAAAATTGAGATAGATATTTTTCATACTGATGAATGGCCTGAAACATCTATTGAAAGATTAGAAGAGGATTTGGAAAGACCAGTTGAAATAATAGAAGGGTGTGAGTGGGATTCGACTACCAATTCGTATGATGTTTCCCCCGAAATTATGCATTTATATGAAAAAACCAGACAAAAAGTATTTGCTATACTGGAACCAGAAGCGGATGAGGAAAATAAACAACACCCGGAATTATACGGCAAAAGGTGTATTTATTGCAGGATTTGGACAAGAGATTTTTCGAAACAAAAATGCCCGAAATGCAGTAATGAGTTACTAGACTTTCCACTTAATGAATGGGATTAGGATTAGAAAGTTTTGCCTAAATGATGGGTTAGTCTAAAGTTTTGAGTGGAAATATCCAGAACCTTGATTGGCTGCTTGCCTCTCAAGGTTTCATTTTTTGAACGGCTGTTGACGAAAGAATTAACCATCTAACTAATAAAAAATTATTTGTCCTATCACACGGATTCGCGTGGCAGGATATTTTTAATGATCATATTACTAGTTTTGAGAGGATAGAAAAATGAATCAAGAACTAAGAATACTAATCAAAAAACTTATTGGTGGCGAAATAACAGATATAGAATTTTTGGATTTGTTCAAGGGAAATATAGAAATAACGAGCTACTTTGACAAACTATTAGAAGCTACTTGTAGAGAAAAAAATAAAGATGACCTAGGATTACTATTTTATATAGGATTTACATTTGATTTGTTTGATGAAAGACATTTGGAAATGTTGAACCAGTTACTTACTGAAGCTTGGCATAAGGCACATGAGGATATTGCTGGCTTGCTTCAATATTTTCAATCAAATTCATCAGTAGAAAGTCTTTATAAAGCAGCAATAACAAAATTTGAGTATCTTCATTACACAAATGCCCTTGCCGTAAAATGCATCTGGGCTCTAGGTGATATTAATACGCCGGAGTCTAAAGAGATATTAGAACTCTTAAGTAAATCAAAGGAAAAAGAAATTGAAAAGAATGCATTACACCAATTAAAAAGAATCTCTATAAAAAGGTAGGATAAAATATTTTACCAAATTTGAAAAAGCGACAGGTGATTTAGTTACAATAAAAATTCCATCACCTACTAAACGATCAAGAGATTACAGGGGAGCAAATACAGAAGCGAAATTGAATAAGGATTCGGATCCACCAGTACCGACGCCTGATAAAGCACCTAAAGGTTATATATGGCATCATCATGTAGTTGGAACAATAATGATTCTTGTTGAAAAAGTATTCATAGGGAGTTTCCTCATAGAAGATTAGGTGGGAGTATTGAGAGTACAGGTAAAAGATGTTCCGAAAGGTGAGGAATATGATCGAATTATTAATCGGAAAAATAGATAAAATTAGTGAAATATTAAGTGACGACCCATTTAGTCTGACCTTTATGGACATTACTAAAAATACTAATGAAGAACAATTCACAAATTCCGAGAATAGTCATTTAAAAGATTATTATTTAATTACAAATCGATATGAAAGATTAATTGGAGGAGTTATCAATATTTCTAGTCAACGCAAATTTGCCGATATTCAGTTTTATGTAGAGGAAATGCAAAGGTTTGATGGTGACTGGATTTGTATAGGAAAAATTGAAATGTACCCCTTGTTTATTAATAAGGAAAATGGTCAAGTAACGTGTTTATTTGGAGATCCATTAGATCAAAATTATGTTTTAGAGTCGTATGGAGACTTCAATAACTTCTTACTTAACTATTTTCTAGGGGAACAATATGGAGAAATTGGATTGAAGCTTGTTGAATCTGGAGGAAGTATAAATACCGTTGGTTCAAAAGAGGATGAATGGTATAAAATGTTAGAAGAGAATGGTTTGTTAACGTAGTAAGAGCCTTTCAATACAACTCAAAAATTATTTTCATTTGATGAACTTACAAAGGCTGATCCATCTTAAAAGATGAGGATGGATCAGCCTTTTTCTACATGGGAGGAATATTTTATATGAATAACCTACCAATATTTAAGTATCAACCAAAAGCGTACGATGTTGGAGTCTTCAAAAAGGTACCTGCACAAAATTGCAGTATTTGTAATAAAGAAACAGATTATATTTACACGGGACCATTTTATTCAATAGACGAAGTCGACAATGTTTGTCCCTGGTGCATTTATGAAGGAACTGTTACTAAGCAATATAATGGTGTCCTACAGGCAGCAGTAGAATATAAGGATAAGTTGTTGTCTGTGACTTATGATGATGAATCGAATGAGTATTTGTATTTTATAGGATACGATGAAGTCGAACCGTTTCAAGATGATAAACTAGAGGAGTTACTTTTTCGTACCCCTGGTTACATTTCATGGCAGGAACCACAATGGCTAAGCCACTGCGATGAATTTTGTGCTTATATTGGATACGTGAATAAAAGTGAGCTATCAGCAATGAAGATAGATTTACGAGATGAAGAATTGTTTGCAATAAAGGAAAACTATGGTATTGATACTTTGGACCAAGTAAGTGAGGATTCAGGAATACATTTGTTTCAGTGTCTTACATTCGGACAACATAGAATTCACATTGATCACACATAATTTGTGGGAAATTTATTACAAGCTATGTACACCTATGAAGTAGAATAGGGGACACCTCACCGACCTAGAATGGTAAGACGACAAAACTAGTTATTATGAGAAGGGTGCTTAAGAGGATCCGTTCAATCTTGTAATAGGAGATATTGTAGAAGAACTTTCCTTTAAAACTATTGTAAGGAGACTATTCAGATAAACTTAGAAAATAATTGATTGAGACTAAAAATGGAGGGAGTAATGAATGAATATCAAGGAAATTATCGACGAAATAAAAGGTTTTGATAATTGCATTATACATCCATCTCTAGGTTTACCTAAGATTGAATACCCGCACATATTACCAGATGACGTGAAAGAGTTCTATGAACTTTGCGGGGGAATTGAATTCTTTAAAGATGAAGATTTTGGTGTAGACATTGTATCTCCAAAAAAATTCGAATTAGCAAATCCCGTTATAGTAAAAGAGTTATGTGAATATGATATCTCTTCTAATTGGTTTATCATAGCCGATGATAGAAATGGAGACTATCTAACAATTGATCTTCATAAAGATAGATTAGGTAAATGTTATGACAGTCATTGGGATTGTCATGCTATTGCAGGTAGTTGTGCGATTATAGCCAAATCATTTACGGACTTACTGAATAGGCTTATAGAAACAAAAGGTGAAGGCACAACATGGTATTGGTATGAAGAGGATTTTGAGTCTCTTGGAGATGCTTATGATGGTACCGATTTAGATTAATAATGACAGTAAGTTTAGAATCGGCGTGCGACGATGACTCGTGGAAACAAGAGATTACAAAATTTTGGGACATGTATTTGCCCAGAGCTTTATCTGTAAGAAATGGTTATACCGATCTCGGGAGTGAAGTTGGTTCAATCGTATGCGGTTATGAACCTGAATTTGAAGAAGTTGAACAAATCGCATCTTCGTTTGATCAGTTTTTAGATAAAATCATGAAGAATAGCGTAAACTTTTCATCATTTTAATTGAGCAGTATGAGGTGCGGCTATGTCATATGTAACGTTTGATTGTACACAGTTTATTTCATTTGATTCCGATAATGAAGCTGATGTCACTACATTCAAGCGTTTTTGAAATGGTGAATCAAGAATTCATTGGAGAGTTTGACGAGTGGTTGGAAAGAGAGGAAGTACCAGTTGATATTTTAAGTTTCAGCCGCAATATTCAACTGTTTATGCAAAACAAGCATGTGAAGAATGCCACAGTAATCCTTGTTCGATACGCTCATGAACAAAAGAATGAAGACCACATATTTGTTGGGGAATTTCATAAAAAGCATATTTTGGAAGGGTTGTACCATGCTTCTTGTTTTGGAAACGCTGGAAATATTGTTGTTTTGAAATTCAAATCGAATGATTAGAGCTAAAACATGTATAATTTACTCATCATAAAAGTGGAACATGATGTCATTCTGCAAGTGGAAGTAGATTACACCAAGAACGGTTATATCAAATAGCTTTCTCTGAGTGACAATCCAGATCAGCCTAGGCCTCTCCTAGGCTTTTTGCGTTTTCCCCAAATCCCACACTTTCCCCTTACTTTTCACGAGGTTATCCCGAACATTCCCGGCGCTCGTACGGTACGATTTGTTTGCAAGAAACAATAGGAGACAGGGAGTGTTCACACATGAAAAAAATGCTTTCCGTATCTGTAATCGCAGCGTGCTTGTTGGCAACGAGTGCGGTAGGAGCTTTTGCGGCGGAGAAAGAAGAAAAAGGAGCAGGGTGGAGCAGCCTGCCTGAAGTTCAATCACTAAAAGCATTGCAAGTGGAGCAAAAAGCTCTCCAAGATAAACGAAAAGCCCAAACCCAGACCAACAAACAAGCATGGGATATTCTTTGGGGCGATGTGACGCCAGAAGTACGTGAAACCGTGAAAAGCGCGCTGGCAGAGACAAAGCCACTCCGCGAAGAGAACAAGGCGCTATCTGCTGAACTGAAAGAAGCGAAGATAGCAAAGGATAAAGAAAAGGTAGCGAGCATCAAGGCTGAAATCGCCGCGAACCATACCGCCATCGAAGAAAAACTAGCGCAGATCCAAACAGAATTGACCCAAGTAAAAGAGAAAAAAGCGTCCTTCAAAGAGATGAACCAACAATTGAAGCCAATCCGCACAGAAAAGAAAGAGAACAAAGAGCAAGCAAAAGAACTGAAAGCAAAAGAGAAGAACACAGTGAAAGAAGCAAAAGAAGTATTCAAGGCTGGTGACAAGGAGCAAGCAGCGACATCCTTGCAAGAGGCTGCAGATCTGTTGAAAGATCTGATCGAGGTACAAAGCGAGATTTTGGAGCAGAAGCAAGCAATTTCCGAGATTATTCAATAAGGAACGTCTACGAGAATAGTGACAGCCCGAATCCTGTTATTGACGAGACAGATGTTCCCCCTCACATAAGAGACAAAAAGCTCGTTGCACGCCAGCGGGCTTTTTGTCATTCCCCGATTCGTCAAACTCCTTTGAAGCATCTATACTAAAATGGAAGATAAAGACATAGGAGAGGATGAGTTTCGCATGGATATTCTAGAGAGAGCGGGTACGGTTGAGAGTAGAGAGGATATGGTTCAATTCATTTCTCATTTGATTAAGGATTATCAGCAAAATAAAAAAGAGTGGGCGAATATGTCTCTGGAAGAGTTCCTAAGTGGGATGGAATCATGGATTGAGGATTGTGATAATATGTTAGCTGATCTTGAAGGGGTAGACTGGAATTTGTTTGCTACCATTTTAATTGCAGGAAGCCGTTATGAGTAAATAGGAACCGAATTCAAGGGTCTTCGACGATTTTAAGGGTTATTAAAGGTACAAAGCCCCTCTCCTTGCCTCAAAAACATATCATTCAGGACTAACGACCCATTCAAAAAATCCCAAATAATACCGATTGTAAGATTGTGTGTAAAATAATGGTCTTATTTGGAAGGGTGAATCCATTTCCCTAGAAGTATCGAAGGGAGGGGGTTCATCTGGCAGGGAGGGGATACCATGAGCAATCGAACACTCACTTATGGAGATATACAAGTTTCGCCCTACGAATTTACTCATTTGCAAACGATGAAAGTCGTGAAAAAGATGAACGAGCATGCGCGACTGACGCTCACAGGGATTATTTCTGAAGAGCGAAAAGATAGCTACGTGAACCAGACAAATGCGCAAACACTGATCAGCGTGGCACTGGCGGATGAATCGGGCAAGCCGAAAACATGGTTCCAGGGCATCGTTTTGCGCGTCCATGTCAAAGCGGTTCGCGGTATTTATTACTTGTCGCTGGAGGCTATTTCTCATACGTATTTGTTGGATGTCAAAACGAGAAAGCGTTCGTTTCAAAACCCGGCGATGACTTATGCGGGGCTCGTGAAAACGGTGCTGTCCGGGTACGGCAAAGCTGACTTTATTGACTCTGTTACCAACGGCAAAGCTTTGAATACGTTTGTGATGCAATATGAAGAAACCGATTGGCAGTTCCTGAAGAGGATGGCATCGCGTTTTTATACAGGTTTGATCCCGACAACAGCTTTTGACATTCCCAAGTTTTATTTCGGTTTGCCAAAAGGTCAAGATAAAGGAAAGCTTGCGGTTAGTCATTATACGGTGCACAAGCGTGTCGGGGATTACCAGAGTGATGCGGAGAACAAGGTTCCGGGAATCGATGACCAGGACTATACCGTTTATGAAGTGCAGAGTGAACGAGTGCTGGAGGTCGGCAATGAGGTGAACTTCAAGTCCAGACCACTTGTCGTCGGAGAAGCGGTCACGGAGGTGAAGGAAGGCATTGTCACGCACACATACAAGCTTTATCCACGGCTAGGTCTGGCGCGTAAAAAGCAGTATAACCATGCCATCATCGGGGCATCCATCCAGGGCCGGGTGTTGCAAGTCCAGAAGGATAATGTGCGGGCCAAGCTGGACATGGATGATCAGCAGGATCAGAGCACGGCATATTGGTTCCCTTACTCCACCATTTATGCCTCGGAGGATCAAACCGGATGGTATGTCATGCCAGAGCTGAACGACCAGATTCGGATTTATTTCCCGAGCAAAAAAGAAGAGGACGGTATCGCGATCAGCTCTGTTCTCAAGGAAATCCCAGACGACGACAAGCCAGCTCCCAAAAAGCAAGCCACACCGAAAAGCAATGCAGGTGGAGGTGGCGGTGGCGGGGGAGACCGGATGAAGGACCCTGCTGTAAAGACGTTTCGTACCAAATATGGCAAGGAAATCGTGCTAGCTCCTGACAAAATTGTGATCACGACAGGAGATATGTCGATCACGATCAGTGATACGAGTGGAATCGATATCAAGAGTAGCCAGAACGTGAATATAACAGCGGATAAGGACATGAAGCTATCAGCATCTTCTCTTCATATTAGTGCGGATAAAATCGAGCTGAGTGGAAAAGGAAATACGATCAAACTGGAAGACAAGATCGAGCTGAAAGGTTCGGAAATCAAGATGAACTAGAGGGGGCACTTACATCGATGAAGAAAGAGGAAGCGCTCCAGCATCTGCATGATAACACCTTTCTACCAGCATTGGCTGAAAGCGTAGCGGCACTCGAGCGCTATTTCCAGCAAAACAAGGATCAGCTCGTCCGGGAGTTCGTGGAGTCCTTTCGGCAAATGCTCCTGCATGTTGAGTTTATGCAGAACAACCAGGAGCTTCCCCCTGTCGGTTTTATTCACTTCTCATTGCTTCGGACAACCGTATTGGATGGCACGCACACATTTTTGATTGAGGGTTATACGGAGCAATGGTACTGGGAGCCAGTGGAATGCTATGCAAGGTACGATGCAGCATGGGCATTGCAAGAGGCTTCCAAGCTCATTTCGCTACTGGACGAACGTCGAAAAATGTACATGGGGATCATACAAGCTACTGATGTGGAGTTTATGGTGCTAAAGGAAATGGAGCTTTTCGGTCAGTTTGTCACAGCGCTTGCCCGAGTGGCGATTCCGGAGGCCATTCAGCTGCCTGAGTACCAACAGATCAGGAAAGCGGATCGTCTGTACATACGAGTGGGCGAATTCAAAGACATCAGCGAAGTGGTGTACATAGAAGAGAGAATCAAGCGGAAGGAGAAGGAGAGCAGAAGCCTGCTTGGGCAACCGAAAGGAACGTTTTGCACCCATGAAACATTCGCCCATATGGATTTGCCGCGAAGCAATGTAGACGCATTAGATTTGCGCTATTGCGATTTTAGTGGCAGTAATTTTGCAGACAGTCAGTTCCGTGCGTGTATCCTATTCGGAACAAGGTGGGTCAGTAGCAAGCTTCCACGCACTGATTTCAGCCATTCGCTTCTTTGTGATGCCGATTTTCGTCATGCTGACTTGAGCGGAGCCATCTTCTCATATGCCGAGGGACAAGGAGTCAGTGCGGACGAGCTGCATCGTGTACCGGGCTTACTCGGTGTCCAATTTTCATATGCTGATTTGCAAGGAGCGGATTTTCGCCATTCTCGTCTGTATCATGCGAATTTTCATAGAGCGAATATGCGGAATGCTGTTTTTTTGGAGAAGGATCGTGAGCGCTTTGCATTGAGTGAAACACAGATACAGCAGATTGAGTGGAGAACGGAATAAAGGAGGCGGGATGACATGCGCGATTATTATTTGCTAGCAGATGACGGTCGAATGGCTCAAAAGGTCGTGCCATCGGGGCTGGGGCTGCAAAAGGAAAACACATTTGATCAACTCCCGCCGATATCCGTTCTTGAGGTCAACACGGATGGGGCCCAAGCCTATACAGATTGGTTGGAAAAGCCACTGCCGATGATTTCGGAGCGGATGAAAACCATTACTGCCAAATACAATCCGAGCATACAATGGAAGCGCGTCGATTTGATTGACAGCGAAACCAATCTGCGCAACGTTTACTGGGCCATGCAGGTACCTGCTGTAGATTGTCTTTCTATGCAGACTGATTTTCATTTGAATGGAACGGTAAAGAGACTTGTATTAGATACCGATAAGATAAAGGCACATCATTTCTTTAAAGTTCAAGGGATCTTGGAGCCGTATATCGTGGTGAGTCTGGATGCTGCGGAAAGCTTCCTTCGCAGAAGCTTGAACGGATTTGTTTTACAAAAAGTAGAGCAGGCACTGCGGAGGGAGCTATGACGATCTACTGGGACGAAAAGATTTTGGATGTATGGAACAGCATTCAGACACGGCGTCAACTCGCTGAAATGGAAGAACAACGGGTGCAATTGACGCTTGAGGAGTGTCTGGATGGCGTGCGAAAAGGCTACCTGGAGTACGAAGGGCGCAGGTTCGAATTCGCGGAGAATCTCCTCTTTGACGGGCAGCTTGGCATTCAGCTGCCCCGTTCGATGCAGCTGATGCCGAGGGGACGCGGGTCAAATAGCGGAGGGAATTCTCAGCACGAGCAGATTTCCTATAAAGAGGAAGAGAGCGCGGTCATGCTCGGCATGAATCATATGGCACATCAGTTGCCGATGAGCGGCGTAGAACCGTTTGTGCAGGCGATGACAGCGCAAGTCAAAAAGGCGCAGGCAGGCTTGCAGGTCGTACATCATGAGCTTATCGAGCTGGATGGATGCAGGATTGCCTGCAGCGAATTCATCATCCCGGTCGAGGACAAAACTTACTACCAAATCTTGTTCGCGACATCACTAAACGGGCGGGCACTACTCGGGAGTTTTCATTTTGAGTCTGAGGAAGTGCTCGTGTGGCAACCTTTGGCCGATGCGTTGATTCGCACGCTGCGGGTAGAGAACATTTGATCAAGACAGAACAAGGAGGTTTCCAATTGGAACAGCAGCAACATCAACAGCAATGGCAAGTGAGCGTGCCTGAAAATGAGCGGGTCATGTCGGTCAAAGAGTGGTTGATTACTTTTTTAATTATGATGGTGCCCGTGGTCAATCTGGTGATGTATTTTGTTTGGGCATTTGGCAGTGAAGGCAATTTAAATAGAAAGAACTGGGCAAAAGCGAACTTGCTGATTATGGGCGTTTGCATCGGGTTGTACTTATGCGTATTCTTTTTTGTTCTGATCTTGGCATTCATTGGAGCATCGGTTGAACAATAGCGAGAACGGTGGATTGGCAAAAAACGTGGAGGGTATAGAATGGATCACCAAGCGTATGTGGAAGGAAGCGTAGCGGAAAACGAAAAAGTCATGACAATGAAAGATTGGATAGTCGTCTCGTTGTTCATGATGATTCCGATCGCGAATATTGTTTTGTTATTTGTCTGGGCTTTTGGTTCAGATGGGAATCTGAATCGTAAAAATTGGGCAAAAGCCGGTTTGTTGTTAATGGCCATTCTTATGGGGTTATATTTCGTCTTTGGTACGATAACCGCAATTATC
The DNA here is from genome assembly GCF_000010165.1 of Brevibacillus brevis NBRC 100599. Taxonomy (NCBI): domain Bacteria; kingdom Bacillati; phylum Bacillota; class Bacilli; order Caryophanales; family Paenibacillaceae; genus Brevibacillus; species Brevibacillus brevis. Next base: position 4,693,481 of record NC_012491.1, on the reverse strand, counting down.
ACGTTTATTTTAATCGGCATGGAAGGGCAATAAGGAGCGATACTAAGATGTCTACAAGGCATATTCCAACTCGAATCACCGAGGAGGAATATGCCTTGTTTTTTACACGGAGCTTTTCCCCTATTCATGTTATCCTGAAGATAGTTGCAATCGATCACGCAGAAAGGAAGAGGTCCATGTCAGCTGAGAAAGAGAACCGACTCTGCCAACGCTCCAAACAGATTCATAACCGCACGTTTGTCGTGACCTGCCGAGAGTTTTTGGTGAAGCAAGCAGACTTTCTATTGGACGTATTCTCTGATGTAGAAGACGAGATGGGTCCTATCAAGAACGGTGCGAAAATTCAGGTAGGCTGGACCATTCTACTGGTTTTCGAACGGGATGGGTGTATGGAGATCGTGGCACCCGACTACGACGCGAATCCTTTTTCCGAAACAACTTCTGACCTGTCTGTGTCCTTGGTCGTGCAAATGGCGCAAAACAACTGCTTGCAAACCGTGCGAGCAGAAGGGGAAGCTGCTTTGTTCCAAGATAAAATGGTGGTGGCAAAAGGTGCATTTGAACAAGAACACGTCTATTTGCAGCGTGCAGAAGATGTTCGAAAAGGAGACTCCGGGTGGTATCTTGGGCCAGTGGAAGGCGAAGTAGACAGTGACCAGCTAGAGTCATACTACGTTTTCCAACTGCTAAAGCTACGTCCGTCTCTTTTGCAAGCGATGGCTCTGCCACGAGGCTACATTGTCGTTTTCCAAGGAGATCAGATTGAAGCAGTCTTGGACGAGCACGATGTTAATGTATGGCCGACACTTCATTAGCGGCTCCGATTTAACTCCGCCGATACTTTATTCACGAGCTGATCCGCTTGCCGCGTCGTTTCGGGCAAACGGTATTTGGGTGAGAGCTTGGTGATCCACGTGCATGCAGTTGGCAAAGAGATTCCGTGTCCGATCGAGACGAAGATTGGTTTGATATTCGGTTGTGTGCGCAAGACTCCACCGATGATCTCACCCTGATCGATCAACGGGGAATACGCACCTCTTTGGTGTGCTGGCTCTTTGTATTCACCTAGTAGTCTCGTCTTTCCACAGCCAATAGTAGGAATGTCAAAAAGGACGCCCAAATGACTGGCTAGTCCGAATCTTCGCGGGTGAGCGATACCTTGCCCATCGCAGACGACGAGTTGCGGTGTTGTTTTGAGTTCCTTGAATGCACGTACCAACGGAGGCAGCTCTCGAAAAGAGAACAAGCCAGGAATATACGGGAATTCGACGGTGTCTTGAATGACGACAGACTCGACGACTTGCAGGGAATTGGCGTCGAGGATCACGACACCAGCGACTAACAAATCAGACTCGGCATGATAGGCGACATCTACCCCGGCGATATAGCATACGTCCGTTAGTTGATCTTCTTCTTTTACTTGCTGGGCTAGCTGGCGCTGTAAGTTGATTGCCTCTTGCTCATTCATGTTCCAAGGATGCTGGATAATCGGCTCCATCTGGTTACCTCCGGATGATAGAAGATTTGTTCATTATATCCAATGGATGTGCTATGCTCCAAGTCTTAGGAACAATTCCGAGAAAATACGTTGACTTCTCGGATGAAAAGCACTATTTTGTAACCGACAGAATGATCATGTTCGAGATGGAACGAGGAGGGCTCGTCGTGAAAATCGCAGTAGTAGGAAGCATCAATATGGATCTCGTAACCCATGTACAACATTTGCCTAAAGCAGGAGAAACGATCGCAAGCCATCACTTCGAGCTGATCCCGGGTGGAAAGGGAGCGAATCAGGCAGTAGCAGCGTCTCGTCTGGGTGCGCATGTCTCCATGATTGGAATGGTAGGAGAAGATGAGAACGGCCGGGTCATGCTGGGAGGACTAACAGATGCGCAGGTTCACATAGAGGGGATCAAATGCTCAGGTACGACAGGCATGGCTTTTATCAATGTAAGTGATGATGGGGAAAACAACATCGTGCTTGTTCCAGGAGCGAATGCACTCGTCAGCACTGAGCATATTGCTGACAATCTGTCTATTTTAAAGGACAGTGACGTTGTATTGCTCCAACTGGAAATCCCGATGCCTGTCGTGGAATATACAGTCAAAGAGGCAGCTCGACTCGGCAAGCTGGTCATTTTAAATCCGGCACCTGCACGCGAGCTATCCAGTGAGCTATTAACCCATGTACATACCCTAACCCCGAATGAAACAGAGCTTTCCATTCTCACAGGAATGCCTGTATCCACGATAGACGAAGTGCATGCCGCAGCCAAAAAGCTTTTGTCTGGTGGACCAAAGCGCGTCATCGTGACGTTGGGAGAAAAGGGCGCTCTCTTAATAACCGCTGATGAAGCGACCCATATCCCGGCGTTCCGCGTAGAGCCAGTGGATACAACTGCGGCAGGCGATTCCTTTACAGCTGCTTTTGCGGTTGGGATCACACAAGGAATGACCGAAACCGAAGCGGCCACTTTCGCTAGCAAAGTAGCTGCGATTGTCGTTACTAGGAACGGTGCTCAACCATCCCTGCCTACTTTCGATGAAGTACAAGCATATTCTTTTTAATGGGGGAAAATGATGGAGAAGGTCAATGTAGCTGAAAAGTTTACGTTATTCCATGAGTATTGGAATCCCAAGATTGCAGGCGAAATCAATGACTCCTATGTAAAGCTGGTGAAATTGAAAGGAGAGTTTGTCTGGCATCAGCATGAAAATGAGGATGAGATGTTTTTGGTAGTGAAAGGGAAACTGCTTATTAAGTTTCGCGATAAAGATGTTTGGTTAAACGAAGGGGAATTTCTCATTGTTCCAAAAGGTGTAGAGCATATGCCAGTTGCAGAGGAAGAGGTTCATGTATTATTGCTTGAACCAAAGACGACGCTGAATACTGGTGATCAAGTAAACGAAAAAACAGTAACAGATTTAGAGACGATATAATCAATGATCGAGCCTATTTTGAAAGATGATTTTCAAAATGGGCTTTTTCTATAGGCATGGTTTTGTACAGTTGCAACCATTTCATTTGTTGACCGAACGGTACATAATGTGTAAGATTTCCATAACAGTTGGAGACGAAAGGAGGATTCCGGTGAGCAAACGCGGCAGACCACGTGATTTTGATTACACATCTATCGTAGATGTGGCCATGAAAACATTTTGGTCAAAAGGCTACAATGGTTGCTCTACGCATGATTTATGCAGTGATACTGGACTAGGGAAAGGCAGCTTGTACAATACGTTTGGCAGCAAACAAGACCTGTATCTTGCAGTGGTGGAACACTATCACGATACCGGGATTCGTGAACAGCGGGCGTTATTGGAAGGTCCGGATTCCGTGAAAGAACGGTTGCAAAATTTTTTAGCGTGGGCATTCGTGGAAGACTTTCAATCAACGAATCCAAAGGGATGCTTGCTGATCAATGCGGGATTGGAACGTGCAAAAGACGATCCCAAGATTGAAGAAATCGTCTCCAGGCATGTTGAACTTCTGAAGGATACCATGGAAAAAGTGATGGAGGAAGGCTTGCGAACGGGTGAAATCTCTCAAAAACGATCTGCGGTGGATTTGGCAAGCCTATTTTTAAGCAGTTACTACGGCTTTCGTGTATTGAATACTTCCACACAGAATCGGACATTGGCTGAACAAATTATGAAGGGGACCATGGAATCTATCTTTGGCGCGTAATGCGCTCTTTTTTTGAGTGATTTTTGTACCGATTGTTACAATAATAAGTGGGGAGGGTTTCTTTATGCCGTCGATGATTTATTTGTTAGCGGTAGCGATTTTTGCAATGACGACTTCTGAATTTATGGTGGCAGGGATGATGAATGAGCTTGCCGATGATTTCGGCGTATCGATTTCATCCATCGGGTATTTCATTACGGCGTATGCGGGTGCAATGGTGATAGGGGGCCCGCTACTAACGGCAACGCTCCTGCACATTCGCCGAAAACAAGCGTTGCTATCATTGATTGCCGTCTTCTTTATTGGTCAAACGTTAGGAGCAATGGCTTGGAATTACGAGTCAATGATGCTTGCGCGTATCTTAACGGGTATTGCCTCATCCGCTGCGTTTGGCATCTCTGTCAGTATTTCAGCCGGCTTGGTTCCCCCTCATTCACGGGGAAAGGCCGCTTCGATTGTTTTGGCAGGCTTAATGATTGCTACTGTCGTAGGACTCCCGCTGACAACCGTGATTGCACAATATTTCGGCTGGAGAATGAGCTTTTGGGCTGTTGCTATCGTCGTATTGCTATCAGGGATTTTGATTCAATGGCTGCTCCCTTCCTCCACACAAAAAGATCGGATGAACGCAAAGGATGAGCTTGCCAGTTTTCAAAATCCACACCTTTGGGCCGCGTATGCAACGAGTATGCTAATCATTGGCGGTACCTTCGCAGCGTTTAGTTATTTTACTCCGATTCTTACGGATGTAACGGCATTTTCGGATGCGAGCATCCCGTATTTGCTTGCCCTTTACGGCATCGCGACCGTGATCGGAAATATCGTGATTGGCAGACTTGCTGATCGTTTTACCATGCGAATCCTTGTAACAGGATTAAGCATCCTCTTAGGGGCATTGGTTCTGTTTGCGGTAGGTGCCGAAAATAAATGGATCGCGGTGCTGTCCATTGTTCTGATTGGGTTGACGGGTGTAGCGATGAATCCGGCCATGATTGCACGCGTCATGAATACAGCAGGCAGTGGGACGATGGTAAACACGGTGCATACTTCCTTTATTACCTTGGGTGTTGCCATTGGATCTTTCTTAGGCGGGATCGGGATCAGCAGTGGCTATGGACTTGTTTCACCATTGTGGGTAGGTGCTTGTTTCGCCGTTATCGGGTTACTTTCAATCGTTCCTTACCTGCAAAAGAGCAAAGTGTAAAAAACCATACAATCCCTCTTGAAAGTCAAAAAAGGTCAAACTATAATAAAGTCAACGAAGGTCAGAAAAGGTCAAAGGTCTTCTGAATTCCAAAACAACGCTTTTGGGGGGATTGAATATGCATTGTGAAATCTGCAAACAACGAGAAGCAACTGTGACTGTTCATATACGTGTACAAAATCAGCAACAAAAATACGATCTGTGCCAGGATTGCAAAACAAAGCTGACCAACAAAATGGGAGTGGGTATGGGCTTTAGTCCTTTCTCCTCCTTCTCTGGACTGGATGAGTTCCTGCAAGGCTTTGCTCAAGGCCAGATGAATCCGGGCAAAGCTTCCGGTCAACCGCAGCGACAAGCGCCAGAACGCGGTGGGGGCATCCTCGATGACCTGGGCCGTAATCTAAACGATGCGGCACGTGCCGGACTAATTGACCCTGTGATTGGACGCGAACAAGAAATCGAGCGTGTCATCGAGATTTTGAACCGTCGGAACAAAAACAATCCGGTTCTGATCGGGGAGCCAGGGGTCGGGAAGACGGCGATTGCGGAAGGCCTCGCTCTGCGCATTACGGAAGGGCAAGTACCGACCAAGCTGAAAAACAAGCAGGTGTACATTTTAGATGTCGCCTCTCTAGTTGCAGGAACGGGTATTCGCGGACAGTTCGAGGAAAAAATGAAGCAAGTGATTGCCGAGCTGCAAAAACGCAAAAACGTCATCTTGTTTGTGGATGAGATTCATCTCTTGGTGGGGGCAGGCTCTGCGGAAGGATCTATGGATGCAGGGAACATTCTGAAGCCTGCACTGGCTCGCGGTGAGTTGCAGCTGATTGGGGCAACTACGTTAAAAGAGTACCGCGTGATTGAAAAAGACGCTGCTCTGGAGCGCCGCCTGCAGCCAGTCATGGTCAAGGAACCAACCGTAGAACAAGCCATCGAGATTTTGAAAGGTTTGCGCCCGAAATACGAAGCATTCCACCAAGTCGCTTACTCGGATGATGTCATCCGTGCCTCCGTGGAATACTCCCATCGTTACATCCAGGATCGATTCTTGCCTGACAAGGCGATTGATCTCATGGATGAAGTGGGCTCGCGTTTGAACCTGAGATCCTCCGTGATGGATACGTCAGAGTTACATGAGCGTCTTGCGCAAATCAATCAGGAGAAAAAGGAAGCGACGGAGCAAGAAGCTTACGAACGTGCTGCCCGTCTGCGAGACGAGGAAGCGGGCATTTTAGAGAAGCTGGATCAAATCGAGGGCAAGGACCAACGCGTCAAGGTTGATGTCACAGACATCCAAGCCTTGATCGAGCAAAAGACCGGGATTCCTGTTACCAAGCTGCAAAGTGATGAGCAGATGAAAATGAAAAACCTGGCAGCTCATTTGGAAGCAAAAGTCATTGGCCAGTCCGAGGCAGTCACACAAGTAGCGAAGGCGATTCGACGCAGTCGGGCAGGTCTGAAACCGAAAAACAGACCGATTGCTTCCTTCCTGTTCGTCGGTCCGACTGGCGTAGGGAAAACAGAGCTGTCCAAAGCGCTGGCAGAGGAGCTGTTTGGTACCCGTGATTCCATGATCCGCCTCGATATGAGCGAGTACATGGAGAAGCACTCGGTATCCAAATTGATCGGTTCTCCTCCTGGCTACGTCGGTCATGAGGAAGCAGGTCAGCTGACTGAGCGCGTACGCCGCAATCCGTACAGCATTATCCTGCTGGATGAGATCGAAAAAGCACATCCGGACGTAATGCACATGTTCCTGCAAATTTTGGAGGATGGCCGTCTGACAGATAGTCAGGGCCGTACGGTGAATTTTAAGGAGACGGTCATCATTGCGACGAGCAATGCCGGTGTGATCGAGCGTAAAATCTCCGTTGGCTTTGGAGCACAAGCGCCCGAGCCTGCCACCGTGCTGGATTCTCTGGGAGCGTACTTCAAGCCGGAGTTCCTGAACCGCTTCGACTCGATCATTTCCTTTGCTCATCTGGAAAAACAGGATTTGGTCAAAATCGTCGATCTGCTGCTGCAAGATGTCATGGGCAATCTGTCTGAGCAAGGAATGGAGATCAGCGTGACAGATGCCGCAAAAGAAAAGCTGGCTGAGCTGGGCTACAACCCTGCCTTCGGGGCACGTCCATTGCGCCGCGTGATTCAGCAATATGTTGAGGATGGCATTGCGGATCTGGTGATGGAAGAAGACAATGTGACAGCAATGGTCATTGATGTCGAGGATGATGTAATTCGAGTGAAAAAAGGTTAACAGTTGTAAAAAAAGAAACCCCGATTGGGGTTTCTTTGCTTTTTAAGATCTTCTTTATTTATTCATGAGTTTCTCATTGATGCCATTGCTGACGCCATTACTTTCCATTTTCAGCTGGCGGCGCTTGGCGACAATTTTCTTCACCCATAACCCGATCAAGATGAGCGGCACCACGGTGAGAAAGATATAGAGAGAAACGTTATGGACCATATTTTCCGCCATTTTACCGTAAAAATAGAACAAGAGTCCAACTGCGTAAAATTTGACTGCCCGTCCAATTGCGGCATACCCGATCAATTTCCACAACGGGAATTTCAAGCAACCCGACATGATTGTAAATACTTTAAACGGAATCGGTGTAAACGAACCGATGAAGATCGCGACTTCGCCCTTCTTTTGAAACATCTCTGTGGCAGAGTCAATCCATTCCTTCTTGAGGAGTTTGTACAGAACGGATTTGCCTAGTACTTTACCGATAAAATAACCGACGGGAGTCCCTATGAGACAAGCGATGTAGCCTACCGTAGCAATCCACAATGCCTGCGAAGGGTCAACGAGGCTGAGTGGCACTTGAAGAAAGAAGGCAGGAACGGGAAAGATGACTGCGTCTGCAAAAGAATGGATGAACATTCCTAAATAGCCGTATTCCATTAAGAAATCTAAAATGTTCTGAAGCATCTATTTCTCCTTTGTCATTCTATCGTTAACTGCCAGTCATCAACTCAATTAAGTATGTGTATAGATGCGATTCTACTTCAAACTGGCCGACTATGGAACGAATTTTTTTTGATATGGATTCACTAATTATACAATGAAATACCCCAATCCCTGCATCCTGAAACAATTTATACCAGAGAATCTTCCGGGTAAACCATGTTCCTTGTATCTGATAATACGATGTAGATCGTTTTCTGGTTACTGTTCCATTATCGAGATTTTATTGTTGTCCAAAAACGCACCCCCGCCGGATTTTATCTAAGACTTAAGGCGGATAGGTTAACGGTGCATGCGGCGTAGCACATCCATCAACACATCAATTCCTTGCTCAATCACTGTTTCCTTGGCATAGGACACATTCAGCTTTAACATATTTTCTTGCGGAAAGCCCAGCAAGTAATTTTTGTCAGTAGCATCCACAAGGATCGAGCGTTTTTTGAGCTGGCTGATAACAGCTGAGACCGGAATAGAATCGTTCAACATAATATGCGTATGAATCCCCGGATACGCAAGGGGCTGAAAGGTGAACAGATGCTCTTCATTCACCGCAAACTGGTTCAAGGACGCCATCAGCAGGTTAGATCGCCGGTGATAGGAACTGCGTATCTTTTGCTTGTGTCGCTCAAACATTCCGCTTTTTAGGTAAATTTCCAGCGCAGCTTGAGATAGCATGGAGCTGTCGATATCCATGAGTCGTTTGTACTGGTTGAAGGAATCCTTTAGTGCATCAGGTATAACAGCTACACCCAGACGGAGCCCGGGAAAAATAATCTTGGAATAGCTTTTTACATAAATCGTGCGAGAAAAACGGTCATAGGCAAAGAGCGGATCGGCTTTACTGTCATGCTCAAGGTCTGCCATATAATCGTCTTCCACGAGATAGACGTCGTACTGCTGGGCAAGCTCCACAATGCGCTGCTTATCCTTTCGGCTGTATGACGTCCCGAGCGGGCTATGATAGCGAGGCATCGTATAGAAAAATTTGATTTCTCCCGTTCGGAAAATAGACTCTAGCTCTTCTAAATCGATTCCTTGGGCAGTCCGCTTGATCCCGAGAACAGGATGCTTGCGTACTTGCAAGCTTTCAATGAAAAGGTGGTAGCTGGGCTGCTCAATCAGAATCGTTTTTTTGCCATTTGGAAAAGGAAGACTACACAGCAAGGTTAGAGCTTGTTGGACACCGGAGGTAATGAAAATATTGCCCGGGTCCGTAAAAACCTGATGGTTCCCAAGCAGCTTGGCAACGACGGAAATGAGTGATGGCAGGCCTTGTGTAGTTCCGTATATGAAAAGATCGTTTTTATAGGTTTCAATCGCTTTATTGATGCAGTGTTGAAAGTCGACATAAGGAAAGAGGTCAGGATCGGGAGCAGAGGTCGCAAAATCGATTATCGACGTATCTGCGGGCTGTATCTTCCTTTGCTTTTTCACGACGTAGTAGCCGCTTCGGTCGACCGAATAGATGAGATGACGCTTTTCGAGTTCATCCAAGGTGCGGATAACGGTACTTTTGCTGCATTGGTAGCGAGTGGCGAGCTCCCGAATGGAGGGAAGCCGGTCTCCGTCTTGATAGGAGAGGCTTTCAATCAACGTTTCGAGTTCATTTTGAAGCTGCAAATATTTGTGCATCCAAAAAACATTCCCTTACGCGGAATTTGTATCGGTACAGTTACTCCTTTTTTGCATTGTAGCACGATTGATCCCCCATTACTATTAACCTAAGACGGCCGTCTGTAAAAAGTCCCCAGTAGGAGAGATACATACGATGAAAGACCAACAAAAAGCGATTCTTGCAGCATTACTGAACGCGGGGATTACCGGCTTATCGTTTTTGTTTCTGAAAATGGCACTCGCTGTAACCAATCCGGTTGATACTTTGGCACACCGTTTTACCGTGGCATTTATCGTTGCTTCTATCCCGATCCTGTTTGGGTGGATCAAGCTGTCCATCAAACCAAAAGACATGCTCACGATTATTCCGCTCGCCATGCTGTACCCCATTCTGTTCTTTACCCTTCAGGCGTTTGGACTGGTGTATACCACTTCGTCTGAGGCGGGGATTATTCAAGCAACCGTTCCGATTTTTACCATGGTCATGGCGGCATTCTTTTTGGGAGAGTCTTCTACGTGGCTGCAAAAGCTGTCCACGCTTTTATCCGTCGGAGGTGTCGTGTACATTTTTGCAATGAAGGGGCTGGGTGTAAGCTCAGGCTCAGGGAGCAGTATCGGTACCATTCTCATCCTGTTATCCGCGTTTTCTTTGGCGGGATATAGTGTTCTGGCGAGGAAAATGACAAAGTCCTTTCATTATATAGACATGACGTATATGGTGGCGTTACTCGGATTTTTGTTTTTTAACGGCTGGTCAGTCATTCGCCATAGTGCGGAGGGGACTTTATCGACCTATTTTGTTCCTTTCGCCAGTTCGACATTTATCATCTCGATTGTATTTTTGGGGATTCTGTCCTCGCTCATGACGTCCTTTATGACCAACTTTGCCTTGTCCAAGATGGAAGCATCCAAACTCAGCGTGTTTAACAATTTGTCTACGTTGGTTACGATCGTGGCAGGCGTTATCTTTTTACAGGAACAACTGGCATACTACCATCTCATTGGCGCAGTGATGATTATTATCGGGGTGATTGGGACGAATTTCCTAGGGGCAAAATTTAAAAAACAGAAGCACACGCCTCAATCGAAATCTACATCTGTGTGAGAAAAAGAGAAAGGATACGCAACAGAGCGAATGTTTATTCATTGGCTCTGTTTGTTTTTGAGGAGGAATCGTTCGTGAAACTGTTTACAAATCGTATCATACACGATATAGTTACCTAGATTGTGAGTATAATGACATATGGTGAGATGACGGAATGAAAAAAATTATACATCTGGATTCGATTGAAAAGAGATTTGCAGATACTGTCGTCGTCCCCTCTTTTTCTCTCTCCATTGAAGAAGGGGAGTTTTTGACGTTACTCGGCCCCAGTGGCTGTGGGAAAACGACACTGCTGCGAATGATTGCTGGCTTTGAGCAGCCAACGACCGGGGAAATTTTCCTAGACGAAAAGCCCCTCAGCCATGTGCCGCCATATCAGCGCGATATGAACATGGTGTTCCAGCAATATGCTTTGTTTCCACACATGACCGTGGAGCAAAACATCCTGTTTGGCTTGAAAATGAAAAAAGTGAACGCAGCTGAACAACAAAAGCGTTTGGAGGAAGTACTTCAGTACGTCCAACTGACAGAATTGCGTAAACGTACGCCAAAGCAGCTATCTGGCGGACAACAGCAACGTGTAGCAATCGCACGGGCGATTATTAACAACCCACGCGTTCTGCTTCTGGACGAGCCTTTAGGTGCTTTAGACTACCAATTGCGAAAAAGCTTGCAGCTTGAACTGAAAAACTTGCAGAAAAACCTAGGGATAACGTTCATTTACGTTACCCATGACCAAGAAGAAGCGATGGCGATGTCCGATCGAATCGCGGTCATGAACAAGGGACGAATTGAACAGATTGCTTCTCCAGCAGAGATTTACAACTCCCCGCAAACCTTGTTTGTGGCTACCTTTATTGGGGAAAACAACATTTTCCGGGAAAACGGAACGAATGCAGCTGTACGTCCGGAAAAGATCAAGTTGTACCCGGTTGACTGCGACAAGGACAAGCACAAGAAGCTGGGCACCATTGCTGACGCGGTGTTCCTCGGCAATTTGCGCAAGGTATTTATCCGCCTTGAGGGGCAGGATATGACCGTAATGGCACACCAGTACGCAGGTGACGGTCTGGACTGGCAGGTGGGAGATCAGGTGGCCATTGGCTGGGCACAGACGGACGAGGTGATCCTTCCTTGTTAAACAAGAAGCCGGTAAAACTGCTCGCGCTTCCCGCCCTTTTGTGGATGGGTGCGCTTTTCGTTCTGCCTATGCTTATGATCGCCATACTGTCTTTCCTCAAAAGAGGCACGTACGGACAAGTTGTCTATGAGTTTACGCTGAACAATTACATCCGTATTTTCGATCCGCTGTATGGCCAAATTTTTTGGGATACGTTGGTCGTAGCGGTTTTGACAACTGTATTTTCGATTTTGTGCGGTTATCCGTTGGCGTATTACATTTCACGGCTGGAAAAATCGACTCAGCAAATATGGCTGTTGCTCGTGATGATTCCGTTTTGGATCAATTTCTTGGTCCGTTCCTATGCGTGGGTAATCATCCTGCGTTCGCAAGGCGTAATCAATACGTTCCTGGAGTCGCTGGGCATTATTTCGGAGCCGCTGCCGCTTCTGTACAATTCGGGTTCTGTTCTGCTCGGGATGGTGTACACGCTTATGCCGTTCATGGTACTGCCGATTTATGTGTCACTGGAGCAGATGGATCGCCGCAAGCTGGAAGCAGCGTATGATCTGGGTGCAACACCTTGGAAGGCTTTCTGGCATGTGACTTTGCCAATGACCAAGACAGGTGTCGTCACTGGATCGATTCTCGTATTTGTTTCTTCCATCGGGATGTTCGTCGTTCCGGATGTCATGGGAGGAGCGAAATCGGCTCTGATCGGAAACGTCATTCAAAATCAATTTTTGTCTGCCCGTGACTGGCCGTTTGGATCTGCCTTGTCCATCGTGCTGATGCTATTGTCCATGCTATTGATTCTTCTTTATTTCCGCGCTACCAAAGCGAGCGAGACAAAGGAGGGATCAGCATGAAAACATTACGTCGAAACGCACTATCTGGATACTCATGGCTGATGCTGGTCTTTTTGTATCTGCCAATCTTGATCCTTGTCCTTTATTCGTTCAATGATTCACGGATCAACGCTACGTGGACTGGTTTTACGTGGAAGTGGTATGTTTCTTTGTTTGAAAACAGGCAGGTCATGCAAGCGCTGATGAACAGTTTGACGATTGGGGTTATCAGTAGCGTCATTGCAACGGTATTGGGTACGGCTGCTTCTCTGGCGGTCAAGCACTTTTCCCTGCGTTGGAGCAATATCTTCAACGGGTTAATGTACTTGCCGATTGTCATCCCGGAGATCATGATGGGGTTGGCTATGCTCGTGCTATTTAGTCAGGTACAGATGGAGCTGGGGAAAGTGACCCTGATCCTGGCGCATGTTACGTTTAGCATGCCCTATGTGATGGTTATTATTTCTGGACGTTTGGCTGATATGGGCAAAGAACTAGAAGAAGCGTCCCAAGATTTGGGAGCAACTCCATGGGAGACATTGCGCTATGTGACGCTGCCCCTGATCATGCCAGGGATCATCGCAGGCTTCCTGATGTCGTTTACCCTGTCGCTGGACGATTTCATTATTTCGTTCTTCGTGGCTGGTCCGAATTCGACTACATTGCCACTCTACATTTATGGGTTGGTAAAACGAGGCGTCTCGCCAGAAGTGAATGCACTCTCGACACTTTTGATCGTGAGTACCGTGCTGTTGGTTGTGGTGGCAGAGATTTTTCGCCGCAAAGACTCGAAAAATAATCAATCCATCTTTTAGAACCATCATGGAGTTTTCATAAGGCAATCCCATAACTGATTTGGAGGTTGAGAGGAAAAAATGAAACGTTTCAAGTCCTTGATGATCGGCGCTCTGACCGCCGTACTTGCGGTGACTGCTGTAGGCTGCTCATCGTCATCTGAGCAAGAGCAACAAGTATTGAATATTTACAGCTGGGCAGACAACTTCGACCCAGACGTCATCAAAGGTTTTGAGCAAAAATTCAACGTGAAGGTCAACTATGATGTATACGGCAGCAACGAAGAAATGCTGGCAAAAATTCAAGCGGGTGCATCTGGTTACGACCTGATCCAACCTTCCGACTACATGGTAGGTACCATGATTCAGCTGGGTCTCCTGGAAGAACTGAACAAAGCGAACATCCCGAACATGGGCAATATCGTGTCTACGTTCAAGACACCTCCTTTTGACAAAGAAAACAAGTATTCACTCGTATATACATGGGGAATTACCGGGATCGCTTACAACAAGAAATATGTAAAAGAAACCCCGACAAGCTGGAATGATCTGTGGAACGAAGCTTACAAGGGCCGTGTCATCATGCTGAATGACCCTCGTGAGGTTATGGGAATGGCACTGATCAAAAATGGCTTCTCCAATAGCACGACGAACAAAGAGGAACTGGAAAAGTCCTTTGCTGATTTGAAAAAAGTAGTACCGAATGTTGTTGCTTTTGATACAGACAACATCAAGCAAAAGATGATTGCGGAAGAAGCATGGATCGGAACGGTTTGGTCCGGCGACGCGGCTTTCATTCACGCACAAAATCCAGATGTAGAGTACGTCATTCCGAAAGAGGGCGCAACGATCTGGGCAGACACGATGGCAATTCCAAAGGGTGCTAAGAACAAGGAAATGGCTGAGAAGTTCATCAACTACCTGATGGACCCAGAGGTCAGTGTGAAAAACTACGAGTCTATCGGCTACAGTAACCCGAACGAAAAAGCATACCCACTGCACAGTGAAGAATACCGTGCCAACAAGATGGTCTTCCTGGATACAGCAGACATTGCCCGTGCGGAGTGGCTGGTGGATGTAGGAGAAACCTTGCAGCAATACGACCGCTACTGGACTGAAATGAAGAGCGGCAGATAAATAGTGGTGAACGAACCGAGATGGAGCATTTCCGTCTCGGTTTTTTTTGTTTTTATTTTGTCTGGGAGCCTACTCTTCGGCTTGAAAGGGGAATAGAGCGAGGGCATTGGAAAAATAATAAGGGGACACCATATATTGGGGCAAACATAAGATGACAACCAACATGATATCTGAATCCGTTAGCGAGACGCGAGAAAAATTATGGGATCACATGCGAAATCCGCGAATGGTGTTTCGTACCCTTTCTTGTGGAACCAATAGCTTGTTGCTAGCCTACCTACCCTATCTAGTCGATACGGTCATTCTTCAGCAGGTGTTGCTTCCCTATTTCGAAAGGTTACCTGACGAAAAGATCGATCCTGATACGATTTTGGGGAATGTTCCTGTTGCTCATGTCACCAAAACCATGGATTACAGACAAGTCAGCGATCATCTCGTGAGGGGATGGATTTACCTTCAAATAGAAGGAATGGCGTGCGGGCTTCTTCTCTACGTAGCAAGAATACCGAGTCGTTCTTTGGGAGAGGCTCAGGTCGAAACCCAGATTTTCGGTCCTCAGGTTTCTTTTACAGAAGACTTGGAAACCAATTTAGGGGTTCTACAGGGATATCTTTCAACTGATTTGCTTACCAACGTAACTATTACGATTGGGAAACGTAGCAGGACGAATGTGGAAGTATGTTACATGGAGGAACTGGCTGCTCCAGAAAATGTTCAAACCGTCATTCAGCGTTTACGCGATCTAGATATAGACGGCGTGATTGACAGTGGAAAATTGGTTCAACTGATTGATGACAATACGTTCTCTATTTTTCCGCAGTTAATCCTAACCGAACGACCTGATCATGTAAGTGAAGCCCTGTTAGAAGGAAAGGTTGCCGTGTTTGTGGAGGGAAGCCCGTTTGCTATCGTCGGTCCCAGTTCCTTCGTGGACTTTTTTAAGTCGAATGAAGATCTTTATATCCGGTGGCAAATGGCTTCCTTCATTCGATTGTTACGTTTCTCGGCCCTTTTTGTCTCTTTGTTTTTTACTGCTACTTATGTGGCTGCACTTACGTTCCATTATGAAATGATTCCATCTGCTCTCCTTGTATCGCTCGTAAAGTCTCGTTCCAAGGTACCTTTTCCCCCCTTGTTTGAAGCTTTGCTGCTTGAGATGATTATTGAATTCTTGCGGGAGGCTGGAGCGAGACTTCCTTTTAAAGTTGGACAAACGATAGGGATTGTCGGCGGTATCGTAATTGGACAGGCAGCCGTTGCAGCGGGTTTTACCAGTAACATATTGATCATGATTGTGGCGCTCAGTGCATTAGCTTCCTTTACTTTTCCTTCCTACATGATGAGTACGGCAGTACGCATCCTCCGCTTTCCGATTATCGTGTTAGCTGGGATTTGGGGAGGGTTTGGTATTATGCTAGGCGCGTCTTTTCTCTTGATACACATCCTGCGTCAATCAAGTCTGGGACGTCCGTTTTTTCTTCCCTTTTTTCCTTTTCGCTTGCAGGATATTAAAAACAGTCTGATCCGGTTTCCTTTTTACTCTCTCGGCAAGCGTCCGGCTATGACACGTTCTCCTGACGATACCCGTGTGCCTGATGAGGCCAGGAAAAAAAGACCAGTTCAGTAGTTAGGTGTTGAATGAGAATGTCAATGTCACGGTCCACTTTTCGTCGAAATACTCACATGGCTATCAGCGTATCGCTTGCGTTATTTATGGTTCATAGCAATCAGGTTGGAATCGGCATAGCGGGTGTCCAACGCTTTATTTATGATAGGGTGCAGCAAGACGCCTGGATTTCGGTCATAATAGCAGGCATTATGACACATATAGCAGCATGGTTCATGCTGAAAATCTTAGCGAAATTCAAAGATATGGATTTGTATGACATTCATCAAACGGTATTTGGAAAATGGCCTGCACGTGTTCTTAATTTCATCTTTATCGTATATATCATGGGCTCTGCCTTAACGATCTTGAGAGGGTACATCGAGATTATTCAGTCATGGATGTTTCCAGGAGTGCCTTCTTGGGTATTAAATGCCTCCTTGCTTTGCCTAGCCATTTATGGAGTGACGGGTGGCATTCGGGTGCTGGCTGGCATTAGCTTTTTTTCTGTCGGGTTGACGGTTTGGCAGTTACTGCTCTTGGTTTACCCCATGCAATACGCCGATTTTCATTTATTGCAGCCAGTCTTTCATCATGATCTTGTAGAGCTTATGGACGGTGCGAAGAAGATGTCTTTTTCCATCATCGGATTTGAGATTATTTTGTTCATCTATCCGTTTGTGAAGGAAAAGGAAATGCTACCGCGATATGTACATGGTGGCCTGTTTATGACCACCTTCTTGTATGTGGCAGTCATGCTGGTTACACTCTTGTACTTTCAAGGGGAGCAGCTTCAGCATCTTATCTGGGCAACGCTAATGATGATGAAAATTGTAGAGTTTCCGTTTTTGGAGCGTTTTGAGTTTGTGTCGATCTCACTGTGGATGCTCATCATGCTGGATAATTTGCTGATGAACCTGTGGGTAGCCATGCGGGGGGTCCACCATATTAGTGGGGTCAAGGAGAGAATGGCCCTTATCGGGATTGTTGGTGTTATGTTTTTTGCTAGCAATTTTTTGGAAACACGCCAGTCGATTAATCTCATCACGGATATTTTCGGTGGAGTAGGTTTCTATATCATTTTTATTTATCCCATCGTGCTTTATGTAGTGATTCGGCTGTTTCGGAAGGGGGCGGTCCGAACATGAAAAGGTTACGGTTGCTCGTTTACTACTTAGCAGTGGTCGTGTTATTGAACGGCTGTGGGGAGCAGCACGTATTAGAAAAATTGGGACTGGCAGTTGCAGTGGGGTACGATCTTAGTAAAGACGGAAAGCTATTGGGTACCACGGTATTTTATCAAATTGACCCGGAGGCACGTGAGTTGGTCACCGTCATTTCGGGCACAGCGCATACGAGCAAAGGACTTACCGTTTCACAGAACAGGGAGTCTTCCAAAAAAATTGTAGGAGGTCAAATTCGCGTCGTGGTCTACCACGATGAGTTAGCTCGTAAAGGAATCCTGTCTCTTGTGGAAAACTTAACGCGTGATGCCTCCATCGGAAGCAATGTCTATTTAACAGTAGCCAAAGGAAGAGCGTATGATATTTTGACACATCGCTATCCCGAGAACAGCAACATTGGAATATACCTCTATCAAGCCATACGGCAGAATGTCGAAGGGGAGAACATGATCTCCTCGAAACTTCATGAGTTCATGAAAGATTATTATGCAATCGGGAAAGATCCCGTGATGCCTTATATCGAAAGAGTAGAGAATGAATTGCATATTAATCAAATTGGTTTATTTCGAGATCAAAAACTGGTGGCAGAGATTACATCAAGGGAGGGATTTTTCCTCAAGATATTACGGGAGCGCTACAATAAGGGTGAATTGGAAATAAACATCTCCCTCGATAAAAAGCGTTTTTTTACTGTCATTGAACATATCTCAAGCAAAAAGCAAATAAAAGTGTTGGATTTGGAGAAACCAAGATTTTCTGTGAAAGTCAATATGACAGCGCAGATTCAGGAAATGGCTGAAAAAATCGATTTATCCAAGCCTGAGCAGTTGAAAAAGGTACAAAAAGCAATCGAGCTGGCGGTTAAAAAAGAGATGGAGCATTTACTGGAAAAGTTTAGAAAGCAAGATGTAGACCCGGTAGGATTTGGGGAAATCTACAATATAGCCAGTCAAAGAAGCGGGAAAAAGAAAATGAGTAAGGATGAATGGCGGGAAATCATGAAAAGGGCGAAATTTGATGTCGATGTCAAGATCAAGATTTTACGTACAGGAGTCATTGGGTAATCGGAACAAAAATACATAGACAAGCTACAACCCCGGGTGAGATAGTGAGGGGGAGGTGAGAAAAAATGGAAAACAGGCAGTCTGTACAAACCGGCTTTCTCGAAGCAAATGGCGCACGCATTTACTATGAAGTAGCAGGGGAAGGCGAACCGCTCTTATTGATCCACGGCTTCAATCTGGATACAAGGCTATGGGATGCCCAGCTGCAAGCATTTGCACAGACATATAAGGTCGTTCGCTTTGATATCCGCGGGTTCGGTAAAACACTGGCGACTGACGTTCCTTATACCTTGTACGATGATGTGAAAGCGGTTCTGCAAGGGCTTGGTATCGAAAAAGCGCATGTGGCTGGGCTTTCGTTTGGGGGAATGGTGGCGCAGGAGTTCGCCCTTGCTTATCCGCAGATGGTGAACAGCTTGATTCTGGTTGCATCCGGCTTGTTTGGTCACCCAAGAAGTGAACAAAGGCTGCACGATGTAGAACGCTTCAATCAAGTATGTCAGCGTGGCACGACAGAGGAAGCGTTGGAAATGACGACACAAATGTGGTTTGACGGTCCTGGTCAGCCGGTAAATGAGCAAGCTCGCGAAGCACGTAACCGCTTTAAAGAAATAAACAGACACGCCTTTTCGCTGCCGGAGTTTGGAGTCGGATTGGAGACTTTATCCCCATCACCAATCGAGCGCTTGGAAGAAATCAAAGCCCCGACACTCGTTATTGCAGGAGGGCGGGATTATCCTGATTTTTTACAGATCGCCGATGTGTTAGGTGAGCGGATTACAGGCGCAAAAAAAGTCATCCTGCCTGATTCAGCACATATCCCACCGATGGATCAACCAGAGGTATTCAACAAGCTTGTCCTGGAATTTCTCGCACAAAACATTGTAAAATCATCCTAATACAGTTTGAAAAGGCACGGATCGGACAGAATTTCCGTTCATGCCTTTTTTTGTTTTCAACACTTTGCCACAACAGATAGCCCGATGGAGCCATATAGATTCTCGTACTAATCTGATAGGATTAAGGACGAAATAAGGAAGCAGGTGACAGGGTGACATACAACATCAGACAATATACGGTTGTGTTTTTGCTCGCCTTCTTACTTGTACTGACAACGGGTATGACAACTGCTTACGCCCACGCTGGCTTGATGAGCAGCTCCCCACAAGATGGTGAGGTACTGAAGGCGAATCCAGGACAAATATCTGCGCGGTTTACTGAAACTTTGGAGCCGGATCTTGTTAACGTGCGTCTATTTGATTGGAATGGCAAGGAAATAAAACTGGAGCGGCCGACATTGCAGCCGGGTGATGCCTCGCAGTTGAATGCGAATTTGCCGAGCGATTTGGCTGAGGGGACGTATTCGGTTATCGTGACGGTCGTTTCCGAGGACGGACATCCGATCTCAGAGAAGCTCACGTTTTCCATCGGACAAAAAAGTGCAGTGGTGGTTCCCCCAAATGAGCAAAAAGCAGATTCAAGCTACTTGATCATGTACCGCTATTTGGCGCAGGGAATTATTCTCGTCGGTGGCGGGTTGTATCTGGTAGCGTGGGCAGCACAGCGTCATGGTTTGCCTTCGCTTGCCCAGCTCATCGGGATTGGCAGACAAATCGGATGGAGTTTGGCGATCATCGGACTTATATTTTTGTGGTTCCTGTATGACGAATCGTTAACCACTGTATCACTCACGCAAGCACTATGGCAGATGGACGGGAACTTGCTCAGTCAGTCTCCGTTTGCGATCATGCTGCTGGTGTCCTTTGCCCTACTGTTATTGATTGCGATCCCCAATATGGTGTCTGGCTGGTATGTGGGAATCTGGGTTCTATTGATCAGCGCGCAAGCTTTTGGCGGTCATGCATGGGGCATTGCTCCTGTCTGGCTGTCGATTTTGCTGAGACTGTTGCATGTTTTGACGGTCGCTGTGTGGATGGGGGCACTTGTCTACTTGTTACTTACAGTCAAAGCGGTTGAACGAGGACAGGAGTCGTTCAAGAAGTTCTTTTTGCAGACAGTTGCGGTGGCGGCAGTGCTTGCCGTCGTGACGGGCGTTGTCATGCTCATCGTGCAGACGGATGTCATGAATATTATCCAGAGTGCAACAGCATGGAGTTATCTGTTATACGGAAAAATAGCAAGTGTCTGCCTCATGCTTCTTCTGGCCTTTAGGCAAACCAGACGCTGGCGGACGAAAAATTCCTTGAAGCCCGCTTACTTGCGTTGGGAGATTGTATTCGGGATTATCGCTATTCTGGCCGGACTTTGGATGAGCCAAATCAACTACCCAACTGCGGTGACAAATAATCAAGCCGTAATTCAAACAGATTCAAACTAGGGAGGATTTATACGATGAAAATGAAAAAATGGATGAGTAGTGTACTGGTAGCAGGTGCAGTTTTGACGTTGGCGACAGCAGCACAAGCACATGTGAACGTCTATCCGAAAGAGACTACTACAGGCTCCTATGAAAAATACACCGTGCGTGTTCCAGTCGAAAAAGACGTCAACACGACAAAAGTGAAGGTGGAATTCCCGGCTGGTGTTAAGGTAAATTCCGTACAACCGATTCCGGGCTGGTCCTACGAGTTCGAGAAAGATAAAGACGGTGTGAACACAGCACTTGTGTGGACAGCCACAGCAGGCGGAATCAAGGCGCATGAGTTCCAAGAGTTCACGTTTGTCGGGGCAAACCCAAAAGAAGAGGGCCAATTGGCTTGGAAGGCTTATCAGACCTATGCAAACGGCGAGGTTGTGGAATGGACAGGGGACAAGGATTCCAACACGCCAGCGTCTGTTACTACCATTAAGGCTGGTGTAGGCGAAGCAGGGCATGAGCATGGACAAGAACAAAAGCCGACAACCGCTCCTGCTGGGGAAGCGGCTGGTGCAGGCAGCAACAATACCTTGCCATTGGTACTTTCTGGTTTGGCGTTGCTGATCTCCATAGTTGGCCTGTTTAGAAAAAAAGCGTAAGTACTTCCTAATGAAGCTGTGCAGTGTGTCCAATCATACTGCACGGCTTTTTCCATTGTATGGGAATTAAAAACGTTCTATAATAGCTGTAATTACTTTCGGAGGTGTATATCACATGTTAAAAACACTATTCAGAGCAAGCAAGTACACGGAAGGAAAAATACGAACGGCAGCATGACGCGGACGCATTTTGCACAGTAGAGGATTGTAGAGGTACGATCAGTATGTGAAAACGGAACGCGTCATCTGCCTAAAAAAAGGTGGATACTGCTTCCATGTTCATGAATGCGACAAAAGTATATATGATCAAAAGTTTTTTGACTTCCCTGGCCAATACGACCATGTTCACGACCTATGCGCTTTACTACATTGTGACACTGGGCTTTAACCCGTTTGAATTGCTAGTGATCGGGACGGTATTGGAGTTATCCGTGTTGGTGCTTGAAGGGATAACAGGAGTCGTGGCGGATACGTACAGTCGCCGTCGCTCCGTCATTCTCGGGATGTTTTTTCTGGGAATCGGATTTGCGATGCAGGGGATTGTTCCCGCGCTTGATGCTTGGATACCGATGATTTCTGTCTTTGGTTTGGTGTTGTTTTCGCAAGTCGTCAGTGGTCTTGGGTATACGTTTATCAGTGGAGCGGATACTGCATGGATTGTAGATGAGGTCGGGGAAGAGAAGATCGGTACGATTTTCATGAAGGCCAAGCGCTACTCCTTGTTTGGGAATCTGCTCGGGATTGCACTTAGTGTGGCATTGGCAACACTCGCTCCCAATTTGCCTTACCTCATAGGTGGCCTCATGTATCTGGGGCTTGGCGTCTTTCTGATTCTGTTCATGAAGGAGACCGGATTTATTCCTCGTGAACGTGAGCAAGGTGCTTCCCACGTGAAGGAAATGATTCAGACGTGGACTTCGGGTGCCAAAGTAATTCGCAGTCAGCCGATTCTCATGCTGATCTTGTTCGTGACGCTATTTACGGGTGCAGCCTCAGAAGGGTATGACCGTTTGTGGGAAGCGCATTTGATCGCAGAAATTGGTTTTCCAGAGTTTGCTGCTATTTCGATGCCCATGTGGTTCGGGATCATTGCCGCACTTGCAAGCTTGCTCGGCCTCATCGTCGTAGGCGTTGTGGAAAAAAGATTGGATGTGAACAATGAGCGGGTTGTCCTTGTAGGCATGTTCACGTTGACGGGGCTCAAAATTGCAGCAATGATAGCTTTTGCCTTTTCTCCTAGCTTTAGCTGGGCATTAGTTGCATTGCTTTTGATCAGTGTGATCCAGTCATTGAGCAATCCGCTGTATGATACGTGGCTCAATTTAAACATTGAAAGCAATGTGCGAGCGACGGTTTTGTCGATGATGGGCCAGTCCAATGCGTTGGGACAAACGGCAGGTGGTCCGGCTGTCGGATGGATTGGGACGCGTTTTTCGATTCGCGCTTCGCTCGTTGCAGCGGCGATCTTGTTGGCACCGATTCTGATTGTGTTCGGACGTGCGCTTAGGAGGCGCTGAGTTGTAACAAGCATAAGGCATGTGTCCATTTTTAGGACGCATGCCTTTTTGGTTGGGGCAATAGTTGGGTGGCGAAGCGCATCGTGACTGAGGTTGTCGATGCTCTTTTCATCCCAGTCGTCACGAAGAATGAGATCAGGATGCACGGCGAGCACCTTCTCTACCGTGTGTGGTGTATCTTCACACTCTGCGATTTCATCAATCTTCTGAAGTCTTGACTTTTTTTGGTATAATCAAGAAAAAATAATCTTTCAAAATAGAGACAGGTGTGGAGCATCGTATGGAAGATAAATTAACATTGATTAAAGTTTTTGCTGGCACAAGTTCGCAGGAAACAGTTTTAGAAGAGCTTCCTGCAGAATACCTAAGCGATCAAAAATTCAAATTATGTGCATCTCCAGGGCTAGCTCTCGGTCTTGCGAAAGGAGATACAATAAAACTCCATCCCAACGGAGATTTTGAGTTAATAAAGCATGGCGGTAATTTCTGTATTCAAATTTACAAAGAGCAGCCTATCAAAGAAAAGATAGAAGCAGTTGAATCTATAGTTAAAAAAGAACTATCAGGCTCTCTAGATGGATTTTATAATGGTTCACTCGCGTTTACTGCTCCAATCAGTAATGGATTTCATGCAACCAATCATACGTTTAATAAAATTAGAGACGTCCTAGAAGCAGAGTACTATTACTCTAATATTTACAAGAATCCATATGATTTTGAAGATGAAGAGTTAGTTAGTTGGGCTAGAGATCTGGATTAATCGTCTGAAAACGTCAGTTCTTCGGCACTCCGCACTATCTCTGGGATGGGGACTCGTATGTGTTTATGGGTCTCTTTTTCTTTTGTAAAGGGGAACTTGAGAACCAGTGTTCTCTTTTAGTATGATGATCTCAACAACAAGAAGACACATTTTGTGGTGGTGACAGCCTGATGATTCAGGAGTTGAGAAGGTACGCAGCGAGGCAGCAAGCAGTGGAGATCATCTATTTGAAGAAGGATGGAGAGGCTAGCAGGCGTACGATTCGTGTGGTTCATATCGATGGGAACAAAGGGAGCTTGAAAGCATACTGTTATAGGAGGAAGGCGTATCGTGTATTTGTGTTAGAAAACATTTTGGCGATCGCACCTGTGTCAGGGTATTTTGCCGGATAAAAAGGAATCATCCTCCACGCCCCCAGCCTATTCCAGCTATACTATGTTATACTAAATAGGTAAACAACTTCAAAAAAGAGGAAGGGCGGGGACAACAATGGAGTTCTTCATTGTCATTGTCATCATGTTCTTGATCGTAGTGTTTGTCTTAGCGTCCAAAGCTGCAGAAGGCGGAAGTGGGCGCTCTCATTCCTCTTCAGACAGCGGGGGCGGAGCCTTCTATGTAGACAGCTCTCATAATCACCATCATCGAAGTCATGATTCAAATGATCGTTGGGATAGCTATGACAGCGGAAGCGATAGTGGTGGTGGCGGAGATAGCGGAGGCGGCGGCGGGGGAGATTGACGCTGTTGCATTTTGTTTCATTATGGTACAATAATTGGGAAATATGATTCCAAACCTGAATGGTAGGTTTGCTAAAGGAGAGATGTTTTATGGTAGTCATCAAATTTGTTCAGAGTGTCGTAGTCGGGGTCACGGGAATCCTCCTTTCAAGCGAACAGTAATATCGTTCACCAAATGAGGATTCGACTGTGACTGGTTCTGGCTGATAGCCATATATCTAACCAATTGCAGGGGGAATCCGCAGTGAATCAAACAACCAATCAACAAGTATTGCAATCTATGGGCTGGAATGAGTATTTTGCTAATCATTTTACCCCTTATGCTGAGCAAGGCTTCAGTGTGGGACGTATCACACTTGAACATAAACGTATTTATCGTCTGTGGAGTGAGCATGGCGAGCTCCTAGGCGAGGTAACAGGTAAGCTTCGTTATGAGGCAACCGGACGAGAAGATTTTCCGGCTGTCGGGGACTGGGTAGTGATCAGTGCCCGCCCAGAGGAAAAGAAAGCCTCGATCCACGGACTTCTTCCACGTAAGAGCAAGTTTTCCCGCAAGGTAGCTGGGGATACAGTGGAAGAGCAGATTGTGGCTGCGAACGTCGATACGGTTTTCCTCGTGAATTCCTTAAACAATGATTTAAATCTACGCAGGATTGAACGCTATCTCATTCTTGCGTGGGAAAGTGGAGCCAATCCGGTGATTGTGCTATCCAAAGCAGATTTGTGTGACGATCTGGATGCATGTATGGCAGAGATAGAATCAATCGCGATCGGAGTACCTGTTCACGTAGTCAGTGCTGAGCAGGGAGAAGGACTGGATCAGCTCGCACCGTATTTGGGCGAGGGCCAGACGATTGCCTTGATGGGTTCCTCTGGTGTTGGAAAATCCACGTTGATCAATAAATTGAGC
This sequence comes from Brevibacillus brevis NBRC 100599, assembly GCF_000010165.1. Taxonomy (NCBI): domain Bacteria; kingdom Bacillati; phylum Bacillota; class Bacilli; order Caryophanales; family Paenibacillaceae; genus Brevibacillus; species Brevibacillus brevis. Next base: position 4,668,246 of record NC_012491.1, on the reverse strand, counting down.
GGAGCGGAGATGCAAAAAGTCAGTGGCGTGCGTGAAGGTGATGACCGTGGCCGCCATACGACGACTCATCGCGAACTGTTCCGATTGCCGAGTGGTGCTCTTATGATCGATACACCGGGTATGAGGGAACTCCAGCTCTGGGAGGCAGATGAGGGCTTCCGCGGTGCCTTTGACGATATCGAGTCCATTGCGGAAACATGCCGTTTCAATGATTGCAAGCATATGCGCGAGCCCGGCTGTGCTGTTCAAGCTGCTATCAATGATGGATCATTGGAAAAGGCACGCTTTGACAGTTACCTAAAGCTCCAACGCGAATTGGCACATCTGGCACGCAAAGAAGACGCAAGGCTTGCTGCTGCTGAAAGGGATAAATGGAAGAAGCTCAACGTTCAAATGCGGGAGAAAAAACCAAAGAGATAAGTACGTGAGCCCTTGAGAAATCAGGGCTCTTTCCTTTAATCGGGCAAGTAAGCGCTTCCTTTTTCTTTCAAAAATTAACGCTTGCTACCAACGCGAGAGTTATGATAGATTTGGTCAATACTCGTTATTACACTTCGAAAAAGATAGGTAGCTCGTATAATTTTGGGAATAAGGCCCAACCGTTTCTACCAGGTGACCGTAAATCACCTGACTACGAGTGAAAGTGCGTCTAGGGTTCCGTCTCTTTCTTTCCTATTTCAATCATAGGGTTGAAAGAAAGCTGGTCCGAGCGGCGCAGGCACGAATGATGTGTCACACCTAAGGGATAAAAGCCCAGAGGGACAGTTTCACTTGGCGTTGGTTCGTTACGTAGCCCGCTTGTGACACTGTCCACTCTGGGCTTTCTATATTTCAGCAGGCCGCAAGTAAAAATGGCCGGAACGATATCTGAGGAGGAAGAACTGATGAAAGAATTACAAGAGCGCATCGTACAGGATGGCAAGGTACTGTCGGCATCCGTTTTGAAGGTGGATGCGTTTTTGAACCACCAGGTAGATCCGCAATTGACGATGAAGATCGGGCAACGCTTTGCCGAGTTGTTCGCTGGTGAAAACATTACAAAAGTCGTGACGATTGAGGCAAGTGGAATTCATTTTGCTATGGCAACTTCCTTTGCTTTGGGTGTTCCCTTTATTTATGCGAAAAAGAAAAAAGCTGTCACGCTGACAGAGGAAGTATATTCTGCTCCTGTTCATTCCTTTACCCGTCAGGAAACGTACCAAATCAGTGTTTCCCGTCAGTATTTGTCCAAAGAAGACCGCGTATTGATTGTCGATGACTTCTTGGCTACGGGAGCTGCTCTGGTAGGGCTTACGAATATTGTCAAAGATGCCGGTGCTCATCTCGTTGGAGTGGGCGCTGTTATTGAAAAAAGCTTCCAGGAGGGCCGCGGTCTCTTGGAGCAAGCTGGCGTACGAATCGAATCATTGGCACGTATTGAATCGATGTCACCAGAAGGCATTCATTTTATTGAAGAAGAGCCTGCTCGCGTATAATCAAAAAATCAATAGGAGGTAAGGGTTCACTCATGCTAGCCAAACATAAAATTGTTACTTTGGGCTTACAGCACATTCTTGCCATGTATGCAGGAGCCGTCGTCGTACCGTTGATCATCGGTGGTGCTTTGAATCTGACTCCTACGCAAATCGCTTATTTGATTGCTGCTGACCTTTTCACATGCGGAATCGCGACGCTCTTGCAAGTTCTTGGTACACGTTATACGGGGATTCGCCTTCCTGTTGTGCTAGGCTGTACGTTTACAGCAGTAGGACCGATCATTGCGATTGCGTCTACGAGTAATCTAGCGACCGCTTACGGTGCCATCATCATATCGGGTATATTCGTTGTCTTGGCAGCTCCACTGTTTGGCAAGCTGCTGCGCTTTTTCCCAACCGTGGTACAAGGTTCAGTTGTTACAATCATTGGACTGTCGCTCATTCCCGTTGCGATGAACAACGCAGCTGGCGGACAAGGCATGCCGGACTTTGGACAACCGCACAATTTGCTTTTGGCTTTAGGAACGTTGGTTATCATTTTGCTTATTAATCGTTTCTTTACCGGTTTTATTCGTGCGATTTCTGTTCTGCTCGGCTTGATTGTCGGTACGGCTGTCGCTTACACGATGGGGATGGTCAGCTTCGCGAATGTTGCGGAAGCCTCTTGGTTTAGTGTGGTTGAACCGTTTTACTTCGGTACACCACAGTTCAGTATTGTGGCCATTGTTACCATGATTCTCGTCAATATCATCAGCATGGCTGAGTCCACTGGTGTTTACTTTGCACTCGGTAAAGTGACCAATACAAAAGTGACGGATCATGATGTTGTCAAAGGATTGCGCGGAGAAGGTGTCGCAATCGTACTGGGTGGCATTTTCAACGCATTCCCTTACACGGCTTTTTCGCAAAACGTCGGTTTGGTTTCCTTGACTGGCATTAAATCGCGCGATGTGATGATTGGTGCCGGTGGAATCCTGGTCGTTCTCGGATTACTGCCAAAGCTGGCAGCTTTGACAACGGTCATTCCTAACGCGGTATTGGGTGGGGCCATGATCGCTATGTTCGGGATGGTTGTTGCATCAGGTATCAATATTCTTTCGCAGGTTGACCTGAGCAAAAACGAAAATCTGCTGATCGCTGCTTGCAGTATCGCTGTTGGACTAGGCTCTGCTGCGGTTCCGACGATGTTCGATCAACTGCCTACTTTGGCAAAAATGATGCTGCAAAATGGTATCGTGACAGGTTCTTTGACGGCAGTCATTTTGAATATCTTGCTTGTTCATACGAATAAAAAAGCATCTCAGACTGCTCCGGCAAATGTAACTGTTTCGGAAGCGTCTTAACATCATCAGATAATGAACCGTCGTTTCCTGGTTAGACAGGAGGTGGCGGTTTTCTTTTATCGTGGCTGCGGTGGGGAGAAGAATATTTCCAGTCTAGGCTCCAGGCTCCGTCCCGCTGAGGGTTGAGACTGTCCGCTCCGAAGGGATTCGCGGGGAAACGCAAAAGTGGTAGCCGCTACGTAGCACGGGCACGGTTGCGTTTCTTTTGCCCGCGAATCCCTTCTCCGCTAAGTAGGACTCCACAAGTCGCTACGTCTGGAAATATTCTTCTCTGTCGTAACTGATCACATTCTTCAATCTTTTAATTCGTGAAAAGATCGGTAAACACGGAAAGCTCGTAGAGGAAACAGGAGAAAAAAGCGAAGATCTTAGGGACGCTGACCGAGGCGCAATGAAAAAAAGAGAAACAAGCCCTCAGCGTCCACCTCTGAGACACCCCCTGAATGGACCACTTTGGACGCGGGTTTCGCTTTTTTTCATGGAGCCGGGCAGTCAATCCCCCAGCGGGTGGACCTAGAATCTGAGCGTTTTCTCCTGTTTCCTCCCCGGCACTAGTGCAACGTACTTGAGTTTCTATGTATGTGGCTGCGGTGGGGAGAAGAATATTTCCAGTCTAAGCTCAGTGCTCCGTCCCGCTGAGGGTTGGACTGTCCGCTCCGAAGGGATTCGCGGGGAAACGCAAAAGTGGTAGCCGCTTCGTAGCACGGGCACAGTTGCGTTTCTGTTGCCCGCGAATCCCTTCTCCGCTCGGTAGGACTCCACAAGTCGCTACGTCTGGAAATATTCTTCTCTGGCGTAACTGATGATATTCTTACATTCTTTCTAAGGTTTTTAAAAATCGATTAACACGTAAAGTTCGTAGAGGAAACAGGAGAAATAAGCGAAGATCTTTGGTACACCGACCGAGACGCAATGAAAAAAAGAGAAACAAGCTTTTAGCGGCCACCTCTGAGACGCTTCCTGAATGGACCACTTTGGACGCGGGTTTCACTTTTTTTCATGGAGTCGGGCAGTGAATCCCTCAGCGGGTGGGACAAGAAGCTGAGCGTTTTCTCCTGTTTCCTCTCACCCCAACAGCTCGAACAACAGGTTTTAAAAAAGGCTTCCCCGCAATGACAAGCGTCCAACAGTGCTGGCCAAGTTTTACATACGATGACCATGTAAAACAAACTACCTCCAGAAAGGAAGGGGTGCCATGGCAACCTTTCAGGAAGCGCTCCTGGCCAAGAAGCATTTGGTCAAAAGGTGGAAGCGGATGCCGGGCGTAATTGGCATCGGGATTGGCTACGCAAACGGAAAAAACAAAAAAGGCGGCGCCTGTATTGTGATGTATACCGTCAATGCAAGTGCCGCCGTGAAGAAGAGCTGCCCGAGTTGCGTCCTTGTCAAAAGACAAGTGGCGACAGCCCATGTATCCGTTCCTGTTCGCACCGTAACCTCTGGACGGTGCCATTGTCATCCTGCTGTACGTCCTTCTGCAACGAATTATCGCAGTAGAATCAGACCTGTGATCGCTGGATATAGCATCGGCTACCCAGGGGCGTCCGGAACGGCTGGGTTAATCGTTGCCCGAGGAGGCCAACGGTTTGTGTTGAGCAACAATCACGTCCTGAATCGTAACAATACGAGCGGCTATACCGAGACCATCCAGCCAGGTGGAGCCGACGGTGGTCGCTCGGGAAGAGATCGAATCGGACGCCTGTATCGGTATGTTCGTCTTCGGAGAAATGCAGGTAATCGAATGGATGCAGCGCTTAGCATCCCTACTTCCAATCGACTCCTTGCCCCTCGTTATGCAACCGTAGGCAGAGTACCAGGTGTGATTCGCTCGTATGGTATCGGGCGCAGATTGAAAAAGGTGGGCCGTTCATCGGGGCTGGCATGGGGAACGGTCGAATCGATCCACACCGATATTGATGTCAGTTACGGGAACTACGGAGGACTGGGGACCATTCGTTTTCAGAACCAGACGGTCATCAGAAGTACGGTTCCCATCTCCTTGCCGGGAGATTCCGGCTCTGTTTGGCTGACTGCGGGCAATTACGCGGCGGCTGTGAATTTTGCTGGTTCAGCCAATGGGAGGCTCTCCATTTCGTATCCGGTTGTCTGGGCATTGCAAGCGTTTGGCGTGGGGATAGCAAGAGCAACAGGGAGAGCAGGCAGGTCAGTTGTCAAAGCAAAAAGGGTCAGGCGAACCGACACCCGTACTGGACCGCTATCTCCCGCAGAGTTAAACCGTGTCCAAACAAAAAAAGCTGCCTCCAAAAGGCAGCCGGGCAAGCAAAAGAAAAGTAGATAATAGCATTAGGATACTTCTTTGGCGAGCTGATCCAGTACGTTGAGAATGCGTTGTGAGATATCTTCTAGCGTATCAAACGTAGCTTCTGCTTCCTCTAGTTTTCCTTGCTTGACGAGGTGGTAAATCCGCCGAACCGTTTCGTGGAACTGGCGATGAGGCGCTTCTAATTGCTTGAAAGAAGGCAAGGTGCTCAAGGATGGATTGTTCAGGGCCTCGTCATACCAAATCCCCAAGCGGCATTGATGATGGTCCACGAGTTCTTTTTCATCAATGTGGTGATACCCAAGCATGAAGTTGTACAGCCACCATTTCCATAAGAGATGGTCGGTTTTGACGATTCGCAAGTAATGCTTGGTCTTAAAGTGGCTCGTTTGTGTGATGCTCAGCTTGTGTAGGCTGTTAATGCCAGCCCCAACATTATAGACGTTTTTACCTACATTCGAGACGTGCGAAGAGACCTGCTCCATATTCGTCAGGACTTGCGATATGCGCATGGAAATGTCATCTGTGGCAGCAGACTGCTCTTGTGCCAATGCGGCGATGTGTCCGGTGGAATGCCCGACAGTCTCAATGTTTTGCACAATATCTCCTAATATTCCAATGGCATCGCGTGTCTGAATCACTTTATCGTTAAAATGGTCGCTCATGAGAGTGGCCGTTTCTTTTACCTGGACAGCTTCATTCTGAACATTGTTGATTGTAGCAGTAATGCTTTGAACGGATTGCTTGGTCTGCTCGGCGAGCTTTCGTACTTCATCTGCCACGATAGCAAAGCCTCGCCCGTGTTCGTTGGCACGCGCTGCCTCAATCGACGCATTTAATGCAAGAAGATTGGTTTGATCGGCAATATTGCGGATGACTTGGACGACCTGAGAAACTTCTGCAATGGATGTCATTAATTGCGAAGTTTTTGCTTGCATCTCTTGGAATTCATCTGCCATGGAAAGAAAGCTCGTTAATGAATCTTGGATAATATCCTTGCCCATCGTTGCTTGCTCGATTGTCGTGGAAGCACTCTCTGCGACAGAGACGGCTGATTGAGCCACTTTTTGCACAGATTCGCTTAGCTGCTCAGCAGCAGATCCCACATTGCCAGCTTCCTCAGTCGTAGCCTCAAGCGTGTCCAGCACATGCTTGAATTTATCGATCTGAATCACTAATTCCAGAACTTCGCCCAGGCGATCAATGACTTTGTAATCATTGTCCTCCTGATATGATTGGAGGACGATTTGCGAATCAAGCGTGATGATTCTCATGAGCGCCAACAGGACAGAAGATAATTCCTGGGGACGTTTCGAATAGGTATTGACGATAGCGGGAATCAAATATTCATAAACCCGCAAGTATGAGCCCGTATACCATTCTGGCGCAAGTCCAATTTTGCTATGGACCTCTCCGATTTTCTTACGCCCGGCTACATAGGCATCGTCTAGCTTGGCGTGTGGAAGCGATTGCAAATAGTGACGAAAGGATACGGCCAATCGATCAACCGTCGTATGCGTTTCGATGATCTGCATAAGATGGGAGTATTGGCAAAGCATGTGGTAATGACGCTCTGTAATGGCCTCTAGGTGTTCTGTTAGGAGTGGTTCAATTTGTTTCAGCCGATCAAGGTCTGTTTGATTCATTTGTAAAAAATGAATTTTCCCCGTTAGCTGATCGGACATTTGGACATCGCTTTTTTGAATTAAGGCGGTAACGGTTTGGGCGCCACGCTTACCAAACATAAAATCCCTCCATAATGTTTACGAAAAACGGGCCTATTCATAAGGGAATAGGCCATAAGTGTTTTATCGATTATAGCATTCACGTATGGAGTTGAATCTTTGGAACTATTGTGATTTTGTGAAAATTATATTAAGAAATGGACAGCGTCATCGATTATTCAAAAAAGGTCATGTGATGCTTTTCGTCCCGGTAGTAAGCGAGACGGTCCTGGAGAGTGCCTGTATGTAATTCGAACTTATGCCCATCAGGGTCGATAAAATAAATGGAGCGCTTATCCCGCTCTGAGCGATCCCGTCCATGCAAAATGGTCACGCCATGCTTTTCCAAGTGAGCATACCACTCATCAAATGACTCTTCTGTAATAGTGAAGGCCATGTGTGTATAGGAGTGAGCAATTTCATTGCGCGGGATGTCGGGTTCCTCATTCAGCGCCAACCAGTAGCCATTTAAGTCAAAGTAAGCCAGCTTGCGACCTCGTACTAGTGGTTTGGCGTGCAGGACATCCCGGTAAAAACAAAAAGATTTCTCCAGATCTGAGACAGAGAAAAGCAAATGATTCAATCCTTGAAGTTGCGGCAATATGTCCCCCACCTTTTTAGCAATCATCTCAATTGCTATTGTATGGGGAAAACAGGCAAACCACCAGTCTAATCCGGGTCTGCCTGCCATTTGGTTAGGATTGACTTTGTTGAGCTTGCGCTTGGGTTTGCAGCGTAGATTGGACTTGGGACACCATTGTTTGCGCTTGGGCAATTTCCTGAGACGCTTGCTTCAAGGCTTCTTCGGCGAGCTGTGGATTGGCAGCAGATTGCTCGATTGCTTGCGTAATCATATTTTTTGCCAGCGTGGTGGCTACCTCTGCTTTTTTAAGCGAGTCCGTGTTAATTTGGCTAGGCATTGCTATACCTCCTGCGGTTTTGGGTGATCAGAACACCGTATTAATTTGCCCTGCACGCAACGGTTTATGTATATAGGTAAGCGTCCAACCATTTTCTTCCCGTGATGCATAATCTGACAGGGGGAGGGACGTCAGATGAAAAAGCAATGGGTGCAGGTCATTCGATTGGCAGAGCAAGCATTCTTTACGATTATCTTTTCAGCGCATAAGCGTGTGGGGGATCGCGGAATCATTTTGCCAAAACGGTTCAATTCCAAGGTGAAAATTCGCCGTTTCCTGCAAAAATTCATGACCCCTTGTCTGGCAAATCGAGTGATCGGCAATCTTGATTTGCGGCGAATAAACGGACGACTCGCGATCCCGGTAGGGGATACGATAGGGGCTCCACCAATTGTAAAATCACAGGTCCTGTCCTCGGGCAGCAGGTGTGCGACGCTTGTGGTATGGTTTGCCTTCGATCCAAGCGATCGATTTTTCCGTGTGTACCAGTTGAAAAAGCTTTCGAATGGGCGCTGGATTGTTGTAGGGCGTCATCCGCTGGACTATCCGTTTAATCTACCGCAGGATTTCTTGAAACGCCAAATACCTTGTGGAAAAGCCTGTGCATCATGGAGAGGGAAATGAAACACTAGGAAAAAATGACTATATTCCAAAAAAATCCGGTATTGCTATTGGTTCAATTTGCCTGTATAGTATGTAAGTGTTGCGATACTTATCGGAAATTGTCGAATGAGAGAAGGTCCGATATGGTTGGCGATCGGGAAGTAGCTCAGCTTGGTAGAGTACTTGGCTTGGGACCAAGGGGTCGCAGGTTCGAATCCTGTCTTCCCGACCATGTTTTCTTTTGAATAGGCCGGTATGGCGGAATTGGCAGACGCGCGCGACTCAAAATCGTGAGGGAAACCGTGGGGGTTCAAGTCCCTCTACCGGCACCAGCAATCTATACATATGGTTTTCGTTATAAGGTGGGGAACAGTGAGTAGGCCTGTTTCTCACTTTTTTTATTATACCGAGGATAGATAGGCAGCAAGCTTGATCCATGTACCTGCTGTCTTTTCCTTTTGTACCTGCTACAATAGCGTAGTATAGAAGGAAATGGAGGCGAGAACGTTGAGACTTGCAGGAAAACAAGTGGTTTGCTTCGTCGAAAGTGAATTTGAGGATCTCGAGCTCTGGTATCCGGTGATGAGACTGCGAGAGGAAGGCGCTACCGTCCATTTCGTCGGTCCGAAGGCGAATCAAGTCTATATAGGGAAGTACGGTGTACCGTGTGAGGCTGACAAAGCGATGGGAGAGGTCAATCCTGCCGACTATGCAGGCGTACTCGTTCCAGGAGGGTGGGCACCTGACAAGCTGCGCCGCTATCCGGAAGTGCTGTCGTTTGTGGTAGCGATGCACGAGGCGAAAAAACCGATTGGACACATTTGCCATGCGGGTTGGGTGCTTGCCTCCGCAAAAATTTTGCGCGGGGTAAAGACGACATCGACGCCAGGCATTAAAGATGATATGGAGAATGCAGGAGCGATTTGGGTAGATGAAGAGGTTGTGGTAGACGGTCACATTGTAGGTTCCCGTAGACCGCCTGACCTCCCTGCGTACGCCAAAGCGTTTGCTGATTTGCTGGCACTACAATAGGAAATGATGAAAAGGGCTTGCTCGGATTGACGGGTAAGTCCTTTCATGAAAGAAACGCCAACCTAGTAGGGGATGATAGGGTGTTCAATAATCGGGAGTCACTCCCAAAAGAAAATCAAAATCAGAGGCCAAGCAGCAAAAATCTATCTGACAATGTGCTTCCCCCACAAAATTCCCACCGAAACATGCCACCCGTTTTACAACTCGCCAAAAAAGTAGGAAACAAGGCAATGACGCAACTCCTGCAAAATCAAAAGCAACCTCGAATGCCACTCATCCAAAGAAAACTCAAACAAGAGAATCTCAATAAAATGAAAGCGGATCATCCAGATGCATACCAACAAAAAGATTTTGAAGAAGCCGTTGGAGATGACGGGAAGTTTACGGATGTGCAAGCAGACAAAGGACTTCCTACTTTTTGGGGGATGTTAAAGGAAGTATTCGGCGAAAAAAATTTGAATGCAGAGATATTTGCCAAAACAAAAAACGAATTGGGAGATACATGCGACCGTCCTCATTCTGTTACCGCTCTTGTTACAAAAAGTGCCTCTAAAAATGACCGTGAAGGCTTAAAGGTGGTAACAGCCATCGGAAATCTTGGAAAAGAAGAGATTTTCATACGGGAAGGCGCGATTAGCGGGTTATTGGCCAGCTACGAGGGAGGTCATTTGGTTGGCTATCAGATCCTCAGAGGACAAGGAGGCGATCAAGAATGGAATGTAGCCCCGCAGGATACAAAAAATAATAAAGAATCCTACAATAATACAATCGAGGAAATGCTTCGTGAAGCGAAAATTGGAACAAAGTACGAGTACACGGTGGAAGTAAAATACGATCAATTGAACTTCAGTGTAGACCAGGATCAGCTCTTGAAATTGGGGATCTTGAAAAAAATAGACGCGGATAAACCATGGGAAATTCAGCTTCCTGTCAGAATACCCTTCAAATGGGAGGCCAAGGCAGAGATGCTCAACAATGGGCAATTTGGTCGTCCGACGGCAGGGAATTCGTCCTATGATCAATATTCAGAAAATATGGACGAAGGTAATCTAGATTATACGGAGAGCGACTATACGGCGAGATACCATTTATGGTATTCCGTCAATCGAGGAGAAGACAAAGATTATACGCCCGGTGATTTGGAGGATACGAAGGGCGTTACAGGTGTTCGTTTTTCCATGCATCAAGCCTTGATGTCAGATCATGCGAAAAATAAAGACCCGATAGCATGGAAAGGAAGGGAAAGAGTAGCGGACTACGGGAGTGTACAAGACGGATTGGTGGCAGAGTCTGCGGGTATTCGAAAAGCGATTGACATCATGTATGAGAAAAACAGACAAGATTTTCTCGAGTTTGATGCCATGGAGGATGCAGATCAACCAGAGGACTTTGAGCTAGTTCCCGCTGTTGTGATGGACAAAATGGTTGACGAAGAATATAGAAGCTGTTTTATCAAAGAGTTGCGGGATGCAAAGATTGGTAAGGAGTACGATGAGCTGAAATATGCAAATGAAAATTATTTGGAATCATTTTCTATGAAGGATGATGACTTGAAAAGCTTGCAGCTTGAAAAGGATCATCTGAAAGACATCGAAACAAAAATGAACGCAAAAGATATAAGCCCAGACCTGCTGAAGGAATGCAAAGCCATGCTCCAAAAGCAAAGCCGCGTTATACGAGTCATCCTCAATCATAGACGGGAAAGAATGGCGTATTCAAAGATCGTCAAAAAAACACGTCCCATCTATAAAAGAAAATGGGAAAGGTCGGTCAAAAAATCGATTGCCGCGCATGAAAGATTTAAAATCTTGAAGAAGAAAAGCAGAAAAACGGTGAGTGATGAAAAAAATTTACGAGACTTCGAGTGGAACAAAAACAGTTGCAGGCGAGTTGAGACATTTGACGGATTTTTGAAAGACAAAATCGATTTGCGCACAATTGATACAGAATGAGAGAAACCCCAAGCCGAAACATGGTACATTTCGGCTTGGGGTTTTATGAACCGGAGTTATTCCGTTTCTTCCACGGCGGATCGCCTAACTCATGAATTTTGTTATTGATTTTAAAAAAAAGATAGGGAATCAAAAACGCCATGATCGTCCCTGCGAAGGTCAAATAAGGAGGAACTACGCCTAAAAACTTGAACATGGGATCACCTGTTGTTTTGACGTTCGGTACGGTTGATTGCACCGATATTGCGTAAATAGACTTTTGCTTGAACTTTTATTTCGCTTTTTTCATACAGATGCTGCCCTAATTCCCAATCATGCCGAATCTTTTTCCATAGCGAAAAATAATGCTGCTTCAGATAGTTGCCAAGCTTGATGACATCCACTTTCATCTGCTTATGAACCTTTCTGATGGTATCATTACTCATTCGCTCGATTTCTTCGGCAAACACTTGTTCAAGCTTTTTCAACGTAGTGTTATTCAGTGAATCCATTGTGGCGTAAGACTCAGCCAATGTCCCTTCACATTCGATCGTTATTGTAAATTTCATGTGTTGCTGATCGCGTAAATCTACTTCAATGCTATGCTTGATCCCTTGGATGTTCATCGAGACAAGACCGTTTTTTACCTTGCCTTTTACCATACCTCCCTTAACTTTTCCCGTGAGAAAATTCAGCCCCTCCGTCTCTTCTTCCCCCAGAAAACCAACCAACTGATTGTCTCGGGTAAAAACAGAGGCGCCTGCTAATTTTACCTCCTGCTCTTCGGCTCTGATACGCGGAACCACAAAACTGTACGAACTGAGAAGGTCCTCGTGGACATCGCCCAATCGGGCCTCTGGAAGCATGCGGGAATTTTTATTAACGTTTTCTCCAATCGAGTTGACGTAAATAGCGGGCAGCTTCTCTGTTTTCGGTTTGACTTCCAGTACTTCTTTAGCGGGGCCATTTGAGATAAATACCTTGCTGCTTCGTCTGGAATCTGGATCACGCAGATAGAAATCGAGTGCTCTGGCAAAACCGTTTTTCGTACGGGCGACGTCTTCGGAGACGATCAGGATCTTCATATGCTGATAAAACGGAGTTCTGCTGGTCCGGGTAGCCAATTCCCGGGAAATCTCGAAAAGAGAATCTCCCTCGGATATGAGGTTGAGGAAAGCCTCATTGGCTGTGTTTTGACCACCGCCTTTTCCTTGTCCGCCGGAGATCAATCCACCGGGGACGACGAATTGATGGGTGACGAGAAAGCGCTCTTTTACTTGAGGTTTGTCTGGTGCCTCTTGTTTGGCTTGCTGCTCGGCTTCTTTTGTACGAGGTTTATCAACCGCTACGCCTACTACAAATCCTCGTTCCTCAATTTGAACCTGATCCCAGCATCCAGCCAGCAAAGTCGATAGAAGCAGGAAGATGCAGAAAGCAGTGAGCTGTCTATTCATGACCCTTTACACCTCGTATGACAGCGATGAGGAGCAGTAAAATCGGACATAAATAGACGAGGATCATTCCGAAATAAGTGATGTTATCTGCAAACGTGAAGAAATCAACCAGGTTTTGTGGGAGCATCGCGACAAAATAAATCATGGGAGAAAGAATGAGCACCCAAAACGTTTTGCGCACCTTGTTGAACATGGACGACAGATTGAGCACGGTAATATCGAGCCACATCGCACATGTGTTGAAGATCGTCATGATCCAGATGGTGAAGAAAACGGACTCCACCCGTTCAAAAAAGCCGCCGGGGATTTCGACTTCCTTTGCCAACTCGATGGTTGGATAGGTCAGGTTCGTCGCAACCTCCGCAGAGAATACTCCGATGGCGAACATGTAGATGGTCATGTAGAGCAGAATGGGGATCGAGAGACCTAACGTCACGGCCTTTGCCCCTTCCTGAGGCTTTTTCATCAGCATGGTGTAAAAAAGGATAATCTCAAAGCCGGAATAAGACAATCCGACTACTCTGGAGCCTTCCAAGAGTGAGCGCCAGTCTGATGAAAAGAAGGGACGAACATTTTGGATGTCAAACAACTGGGTAGTAAACAGCAGGACGACGAACATGACGACAAGAACCACAGGCAAAAACAGCAAGTTGAGCCGCAGCATGGCAATACGTGATCCAATCACGGAATATTGAACGATCAAGAGAAAAGAGAGCGTGATCATTTCCACCGGGGTATTGTAGAACAGGTACTGCTTAGCGATGTTTCCGATTGCCCTGATTTCAAACGAGACAAATAGCATCGTGTAAATACAGACGAGAAAGGTCAAGATGTAGGCGATCGGTTTGCTTGCGATTATCGAGCTGTATTCAAAGAAGCTTTGTCTCGGAAACCGAGCAGCGAGCTTGGCTAGCAGCCAGCCAACCAGACACGCACAAAGACCGCTAATCACGACGGAGATCCATCCATCGAATGCTCCGGTTGCCTTGGCTAAGGAGCGGGGAAAGGTCAGGATGCCGACGCCGATTGTGACTGAGGCAATGTTAATCCCCATATGATTTTTGCTGATCAACTTCTCCGCCAAGGTTTCTGCACTCACTCACGACCCTCCTGTACTCATTCTGTTTTCATCTTTCGTGTGAAGGGCATCTGGTCGGGTTTTCAAGAAGGTAACAGGGGCACGCAAAATCATATCCTTCCAATCCCTTGGCATATGTGGAGCAAGAGGCGCCAAATAAGGGTACCCGATGCTGGTCAGATTGGATAAATGAATCATGATGGCAATAAAGCTAAGCACCACACCATAAATACCAAAAATGGCCGCCATAAACATGGCGAAAAAACGAATCATCCGAAAGGCAATGGCGAGGTGATAAGAAGGGATGGCAAAAGAAGCGATGGCAGTGAGGGCGACGACGATGACCATGACAGGACTGACGATGCCCGCAGAAACCGCTGCGTCACCGATGACAAGACCGCCGACGATCCCGATTGTTTGGCCGATCGGCTTCGGCAAGCGTAATCCGGCTTCCTGCAGCAGCTCCATCGTCGTCACCATCATGATCGCTTCTACGAATGCCGGAAACGGAACCCCATCACGTGTGGCCGCGATCGAGAAGGCGAGATCAGACGGGATCAAGCCAGGGTGGAAGGTGACGAGAGCGATATAGAAAGCGGGCGAATAGACGGCCAGAAATGCTGCCAAATACCGCAACAGCCTAGCCAATGAACCGACAATCCAACGTTCGTAGTAATCCTCTGGTGAATGCAGGAGCAAACCAATCGTCACAGGCAAAATGAGCACCATCGGAGTCCCGTCCACCAATATTGCAATGCGACCTTGAAACAACGCTCCACTCACTTTATCGGGACGCTCCGTGTTATGAATCTGCGGAAAAGGTGATAAAAAATCATCTTCAATCCATTGCTCAATAAAACCGGACTCTTCTATCTCGTCCACATCGATCGTAGAGATTCGTCGTCTCACTTCATTCAGTAGTTCTGGATCAGCGATGTTTTCAATGTAGGCGATGATCACATCTGTTCGGCTGCGTCTGCCTATGATCGACCCTTCAAAGCGCAAGTTCGGGTCTTTGATACGTCTGCGTATATGAACGGTGTTGTCCCGGATACTCTCCGTAAAGCCATCCCGCGGACCACGCACCAATCCTTCGGAGACCGGCTCCTCTATGGCACGAGTTTTCCATCCCTTGCTGTCGACAATAATGACTTCGGTCGCTCCATCTACAAAAATGGCTGTATCCCCGGAAAGAATGCCTTCGAGTACTTTTGTCAAATCCGTTGCTTTCGATATTTCAACGACAGTAAGGACTTCCTCATAAAGCATCCGGACAATCTCGTCTGGTTCAGTCGGTACTACTTTGGAAGCAGTTGAGATCATCAACTGGATTTGTCCGAGAACTTGCGTATCCAGCATATCGCAGTTCGCCAATCCATCAATCGCAATCACGGCACAGGAATGATTGGTGTTGCCGATCGTAAAGGAACGAAGTAATAAATCGTGTGGGCTGCCCAGCACGGTCTTAAACGTCTCCAAGTTTTGCTGCAAACTGGTCGTTAGTACAAGCGCAGGATCATTTCGCTGCTGCAAGCGCTGTGTGATAAGAGAGGGAGTTTTCTTTTTGCGACGCTGTGACAAAAATCTGCGCATCATTTGAAGTTTCCTCCCGTTCAGATAACGAATATCATGTTAGTGCGATTTTTTCCAGATGAGAGGAAAATTATGCGGAAGAATAGGCGAATGCTAAATCTTTCATAGTTTTGAATTGAACTCATTTGTGACCTGTGATACATTCGGCATGGTAGAATAGAGTGAAGTAAAAAGGAAGTTCATAAACAGGTATTAGTAGAGAGAGTAGGAACGATGGAGAAGGGTGGAATAGAAGTGCTTGACAGTCAAGTATTGATCCGGGAAACGGACTTTTCCCGACTGGCACATACATGGGAAGAACTCGCAGAAGTAATGAAGTCGCAGGGAGACGAAAACACGCCGCTCAAGCTCATTCAACTGGCCGCGAAAACAAAGAACGCTGAGCTGAATATTGCGTTTTGCGGACATTTTTCCGCTGGAAAATCAACGATGATTAACACGCTTCTGGGTGTTAATTTGTTGCCTTCCAATCCGATTCCGACAAGTGCGAATGTCGTGAAGATTCGTGGCGGAGAAAAAGCGGCTCGCGTCTTCACCATGAACAGCGGAGTCCTTACTTTTGATCCAGATACGGAGATGGAGAAGCTCAAGCAGTTTGCTGTTGACGGAGATACGGTTGAATCCGTAGAGGTCTCTTATCCGGGAACATTCCTTGACGAATACGCCAGCTTGCTCGATACACCGGGCATTGACTCAACAGATGCTGCACACAAAATCGCTACAGAATCTGCTCTGCATTTGGCTGACGTCGTCATTTATATGATGGATTATAACCATGTTCAAGCCGAAGAGAACTTCAACTTTACGAAGACGTTGAAGGACCGTGGCAAGCCAGTTTATCTGGTTGTGAACATGATTGATAAGCATATTGATTTTGAATTGGATTTCGATAGCTATAAGGAAAGTGTCGAGGAGGCATTCGCGACCTGGAACATTCATCCGGATGGTATTTTTTACACGTCGCTTGCGGAACCAGATCATTCTGAGAACATGTATGAAGAATTTAAGGGCATGCTTTCGCAGTTGATCGCTGATCGTGAAAAGCTGGTTGGCACGAGCGTTCGCAGTGCTGCCGAGCATTTGATCGATGAACACATCCAAGTAGTAAGAACAAGCCAGGCAGATCAACGACAGCAGTGGGAAGCCCAGCTAGATGGTCTGGAAGTAGAAGGCATCGATAGTCGTAATGCAGCGGCTGTTCAGGAAGCGCTTGAGCAGGAGGAAGCAACAGCGGCGGCTCTAGAGAAGCGTGCTGAGGATGCCCGAGTGCAGATGGAAAAAGAGCTGAGTGTACTTTTGGACAATGCTCGTTTGACTTATTTCAGTACGAACGAAGCAGCACGAAGCTACTTGGAGAGCCGCAAACCGGGCTTCAAGGTGGGGTTATTGTTTGCAGGCAAGAAGACAGAAGAAGAGCGCGAACGCCGCGAAGAAGCGCTTCTCGTCGAGTTCCGCGAAAAAGTGGCGGGAAATCTCGACTTCCATTTCAAAGAATGGCTTGGCAAGCAGCCGCAAGTGTTTGATTTGCGGAACGAAGAATATCACGCTAGCGTGCACGCGACCAAGATCGAGATTACAGGTGAGTTCCTGAGCAAGCACATCAAAGAGGGTGCTGCTTCGAGTGAGTACGTCCTGAACTACTGTGCGGATATTTCCAGCGGGATGAAGCTGGAGTACAGACGAGTGGGTCTCTCCTTCATTGCACAAGTGGTTGAGATGATAAAGGAGAAAGTGCGCGTAGAAAGTGCAGCTCAAGGCGAGCGTCTTGGCGCATTGCGTGAATTGGCAGCGCTGCATCAAAAGCTGGCAGGACTGGCAGCGAGAGAAGAAGAAACCAAGGGTCGTCTGTTGGCGATTATGCGTGGAGGAGAATAAGTAGCATGAATCAACTACGAGACAAACTAATTGCAGCAGCAGAGCGTCTGCGACGTGCAAGTGAAGAAGTCGTTTCCGTACCAGGGATGCAAGCGCAGGCACAGGCGATGCTGGATCGAGCAGATCGTCTAACCGCCAATCGTTTTACCGTTGCACTGTTTGGTGCTTTTAGCGCAGGTAAATCCTCGTTTGCCAACGCCTTGATGGGCGATCTCGTGTTGCCTGTATCGCCGAATCCGACGACAGCAGCGATCAACAAAATTATGCCGCCTACGGATGAGCATCCACATGGAACTGTGCGTGTCGTCTTGAAGGAGCGCGAAGCAATTGAGCAGGATGTTATCCGTTCACTCGCTGTGTTTGGACTGGTTGCATCTGATCTGGATGGCGCATTAGCTGAGCTGGGCAAGATCGACGTAGCCCAAATCCCGCCTACGGCAAAACCTCACTACACCTTTTTGAAGGCTGTAACAAAAGGTTTGCCAGAAATGGCTGCTCATCTGGGTGGAGAACTGCTTGTGGATATGCAGGCATTCAAAGGCTTTGTAGCCAAGGAAGAAAAAGCTTGTTTTGCGGAATACATCGAGCTGTTCTATTCCTGCCCGCTGACAGACCAGGGCATCGTTCTCGTTGATACGCCTGGTGCAGATTCCATCAATGCGCGTCACACAGGTGTGGCGTTTGAATACATGAAAAACGCGGATGCTGTGTTGTTTGTAACCTATTACAACCACGCCTTTTCACAGGCAGACCGCGAGTTTTTGCTACAAATGGGACGGGTCAAGGATACGTTTGAAATGGACAAAATGTTCTTTATCGTCAATGCTTGTGACCTTGCAGCAAACGATGAGGAATTGCAGGGTGTGATTACTCACGTAGAGAAAAACCTCCTCTCGTGCGGAATTCGCCTCCCACGTATTTATCCGGTGTCGAGCCAGACTGCTCTGTTGGCACGGATGCATGAAAAAGGCAAGCTCGCAGCTTCTGCGGAGAAAGTATACCGCCAGCGCACGAATACGGCTGAAGGCGAGCAGCTAATGCCAGCAGATGAAGCATTCAAGTTCTCGGGAATGGCGTCGTTTGAAGCAGAGTTCCTCCGCTTTACGATTGAAGAGCTGACGCAAATTGCCGTGAATGCTGCAATCGGTGAAATCCGCCGCGCCCATGATACCTTGACAGAATTCATGCGTATGGCACAGTCCGGAGAAGACGAGCGTCTGTTGCGCAAAGAAGCAGCAAGCAACGCCAAGACACAGGCTCTGTCAGCTGTTGAAGCACTGTCTACCGCTTCGTTCGAACGCGACTTGGCAAAAGAGCGCGAGGAGCTGCTCTACTACGTTCGCCAGCGCTTGTTCTTCCGTTTTAATGAGCTGTTTAATCTCGCATTTAACCCGGCTGTCATCAAGGACGATGGACGCAACATGAAGCAAGCCCTGCAAGGATGCTTGACTGATCTTCTGCGTTCGATCAGCTACGACTTGGCGCAGGAGCTGCGTGCCACTACCCTTCGCTTGGAGAAATTCACGAACAAGCAGGGGACGACACTTGTTGCGGTGTGGCAACAGGATGTACAAGGCTACGCAGCAGGTTTGACCTTGGCACCTTATCAGCAGAGACAGGTAGAAACACTGTCCTTTGCGAACGAGCTGCCAGTAGCCGAATCGGCATTTGCTTCAGCGGTTTCCTTGTTCAAAAACACGAAAGACTTTTTCGAGCAGGATGGCAAAGCCAAAATGCGTGACGAGCTGGAGAAGCGCATGCAAGAACCAGTGAGCGCGTACGTAGAAATCGGAAACAAGCAATTGGATGAGCAGTTTTCTACGCTGTTCCAAGAGCTGGTGGCAAGTGAGCGCAATCGCGTCATCGACCAGATCAACGAGTACTTCACAGGTCTGTTTGCGGCTCTTGAGATGAACGTCGATCTCGACGAGCTGGCGGCAAAAGTAAGTCGTGTAGCGGCTGAGTTGGCGTAATTAATTTTCTGAAAGTAATAAAGGGCAGTCCCTATGTCTTGTTCAGACCAGGGATTGCCCTTTTTTCGGTAAAAGTGTGGGGAGTGCATAGGGAGTCAGCCTATTCATCACTCTACCCGTAGCAAAATATGCTTGAATCCATCTTCATCTCGTTCGTGCTGAAAAATAACTGTCCACGTCAATGACTCATCAAAAATGTACATATCCAAGGTGAATCGCGTGTAGTTTTCTAGCAGATGCTTTGCGTCCATCTTCATTACTTTGTCACGAATCATCTCTTTACCAAACGTACTGTACCCTTCCCAAAATACGAGAACCTCGCCTTTTTGGAGTAAAAATGTTGCAGCTTCATTTTTTGAAAGACCTTCTCTGACGATACCCTTATCATTGTTTTTGAATCTCGCTAATTCCCAGAGACAACCTCTGTCCTGTGAAACATATCGCTTATATAAAAATCGACGAAAGCTACAGCTTTCCGTATCAAAAAAGATGGAAACATAGCGTTCTTTTAACAACTTAGAACGTTCTTTCTCTAAAGATGGAATCGTACGTGTATTCACAACATCAGGACGATACTGAACCGGCCGATAGGAAAATTCTTGTTTATCGCCATTTTTTTTCGTCAGTTTGGTAGAGAATCCATAGCTCATTTCTTCGAGATAATTTGTCCTGGCAAACATATCTAGTGAGTACTGCAATTGACTCTTATGAAGCTTGGCAAATTCTCCTGCTGGTATCGTTTTCACATAGCACCCATCTGGAATGTGTTCAATATGACTCACTCTTTTCCCGATGATCGTGCCATCTGAATCCCACATCTCAAATATTTTTTCTGGCTCAAGTACATGCTCGATCCCCGTAAGCCTAGGATTGTAAAATTGTGCGTAATCATCGTCATGAGAATCGAAATCCAAATCCTCTGGGACGCCTATGACGATCACCTCATCGAGTTTGCATATTTCCAGTCTCATGGTTCCTCCTGCTTCTATTCCCGATTCTCCCATTCCTCGCGCAATATCCCCATCTTAATCGCATCATAATATTCACCACGAACAATCCTTGCTTTGCGTACCCGCGCTTCTTCCACCATTCCCATGTGAGCAGCCAGCTTGATCATCCGTTCGTTGCCGGACCACGTACCAATGCCTAAACGTACCGTATCCATGTGGGTAAACAAGTAGTCGATCCACATCCGAAACGCTTCCCGGCCATAACCATTTTGCCAGTAGCGGGAGTCGTAAATGACGATTCCTATTTCGCACCAGTTCGTCTCCTCAGATACCCAGTAGCGACCGACACTGCCTTTTAGCTCGCCGTCAATCTCAATGATCAGCTCGGTTCTTGGTGCATCTGTCCCGACGAGAGCGAGAGACTCCTGGGAGCGTGGGAGGGCACGATACTCTTCTTTTGTGTACGGGTCAAGCGGTTTATAGGGGCCATTCCAATTGAGATGTTCCCGATCCT